>SVAQ01000016.1 GCA_015059305.1 Bacillota bacterium
AAGTGCTCTAACCAACTGAGCTATTGAGGCATTAAATGGTGGGCCTGGGGGGACTTGAACCTCCGACCTCACGCTTATCAGGCGTGCGCTCTAACCACCTGAGCTACAAGCCCATTTACTTGCTTCGTTTGTAGGCTCCAAATCAGCCGTACTTCTACATTCTATAATAAATAGAAGAATAAAGCAAGTCTTTTTTTTAATTTTTTTTATTTTTTTTATTTTTTCTATTTAATTGCTTTGAACAAGCGCTCAAACAAGATTCGTTTTTAATATTATCATATAAAAATTTAAATATCAAGCCCTTTTATTTTTTATAGTCTTATTCCAATTATACCAACCATAAATACAATTAATTGTCCATCCAACATACATTACAGCAAGAACGGGATTACCAGCAACTGCATACATTTTGATATTAGCAATATCAAGAATAATCCAAAGAATCCATTGTTCTTTATAACACATTACACACATAAATTGAGCAAATACAGCTAAGACATTAGAAAAAGCATCTGTATACGATTGTTGGCTACCGATATTAGCACCAAAGTATCCTATCGCTAAAGTTAATATAGTTACACTAATTATTGTAATAATCCAAGCTCTCAAAGACATCTTTTTGGCAACTATTTCTGTTGACCCTTCACTAGTCTTATTCAAATTCTTTTTCCAACAATAAACACCATAAATCATAGTTATGAAATAGAAGCATTGTTCAAAAGTATCAATATATAATTTAGCTTGCCAATCAATAATAATAAATAAGAATGTTTGAATAAAGCCAAACACATAATACGACATTTTTCCTTTAGCACATAAAACAGTTGCAATTGTCCCTAATATTCCAGCTATTATTGATATAGGACTATCTGGGAAAATAAAATAAGTTATTACTTGCATTAATATTAATATTCCCATAAATATATAATCAAATGGTTTATAACCATTTATATATTCTTCTTTTAAGATTTTTTTTAGTTTTTTCATAAATTCCTCCTAATATAATTTTTCAATATATCCTTTTACTGATAAAAAATTTTCATAATAATTTCCATTTAATATTTCATATTCTAAATTAAATTCTTTTAATAATTCTAATAAAATGTTGTGAAAGCGAAGACGATCTTCATAGCTACTATGTAGCATACATCTTACCCCATCATCAACAAATTTTTCATGTGGTGCAAGTACATAAATTTTATTCCAACGAAGTTTTTTAGCATACATTTTAGAAAGAGGTAAAAGCACTTCTTCATAATCTTTTTTAGTCAAAGCAAAATCTTCTCTTTCGGAATATGCTTTAGCATACATTAATGTCACTAAGTTATCGGTATCAGAAATAAATATACCATGATTGCCTTTTGAATTTATTAATCTTTTATTTAATTTATTCTGTTCATAAAGGTTGTAGATAAAATCTTCACCATCTAATTCTGAATCTGTTTTATAAGTTACACTATCTCTTCCCTTTTCATATGAATACACACAATTAAAATATTTACTAATATCTTGGACTAAAGTTGTCTTTCCCTCACTTGATGTTCCAATAATTAGAATATTATGACTAAATACTCTTCGAAATGGTAATGCTATTTTATCCCAATACTTAAGTGGATTATTACGAATCATTGTTCCTGATATAGGATTTTTTCTTTCACATAAAACAACTTTTTGATTATATTGTGTAGTTAATTCTTGTTCATAGTTAGGTTCTGATAAATACCATCTTGCTTCATATGTAGATAATCCTAATTCATTTAATTTGCGATGAACTTCTTCTAACCATGGTTTCCAATTACCTATACTCCATTCTTTTTCCAATCCTAATTCAGTATCATTAATTTTAATAACTTTTACTTGTTCATCATTAGCAAAATATTCTTTAACGTAACGATAGCGTTTATTTAATGGTAAAAAATCTTTACCGCGATCATTATCATATCCAGCACAAATAACAACACAGTAATCATTTTCTTTTTTCGCGCGCATTATTATATCAAGATGACCTTGATGAAGTGGGCAAAAGCATCCAAATACTAATCCTATCATAACCTTCTCCTTTTATTTTATATTTTTATTTGTTATATATTTTTTAAATCTATGTTTGGCTCTTTCCATATCGAAATTACCATCAAAATATGGATTCCATGAATAATAGTCAAAAGATTTCTCTAATTTTTCCTTATCGTGATTTGAATACACTTTATCTCCAACTGTATAATCAATAATAATATTGGTTGCTGTTGTTACACCTCTTATTTTTAATTCATTTATTAATTCAACTGCCTCATTAGTTGCTTTTACGCTTCGATTCATTATTTTTAATAACTCTTCATCAAAACTTTGAACTGGGCAATGAACGATATCAAGTAATCCTTCTTGAGCTAAGTCTAATAACTCCTCACGACACTTTATTAAGTTTTGTGGTTCTATATTACGAATAGATATTTCTTTATTAAATTTTTTAGCAATTTGACACCAAGATTTAACTTGGGATATAGTAGGACTATCAGAAATTAAAACAACATTATCATGATTTAAAAATTCATCAATTTGCTCCTCTGGTATCATTTCATAGCCTTCACCTCTAGTATGACGAATAGTACAATATTTACATTTCCCATGACATCCAGCCCCTATTTTCAATGGATAGTAATTTCTAAATAAATTACCTTCCTTTAAATTATCATTGCTTTCTTCAAAATCAGGTACCCAAAATGGTTTCTCAAAATGTACTAGTGTTCTATCTTCTAAATCTTGATTAACTTTTCTTACTACATCCAATCTTTTGATAAAATTAGGTAATTTAATATCCATTCTTTGTGCTAAACATCCACCCATATAAATATCTTTACCAGTTAATTCATGTAACTTTCGTGCTACTTCTAAATCGTTTAAAACAGCTAAATCAGTTACTTGACACCCTAAAACAACAATAGTATCGGCTTCTTGAGGATTTGAAACAAATTTTGATTTACGACTATTAGCAAATGATAACATATCACTCCATACTGACATACAAGCTGCACTAGTTGCATAAATTTTTTCTCCTAAATCTTTTTCTTCATATAGATTTCCTTTACCAAAAATATTATTTACCTTTTTCATAATATCTCACCTCTGTTTTTAATTTTTTGTTAATAAGTGTATTTTAAAAATAAACAAACTTTTTTGTTTGTTATTAACATTATATTAAAAACATTCTAATTTGTCAACTACTTTATAAAAAAAGATATTTATATGATATAAATATCTCTTTAATTAATTTATATAATTTTTTATTTATTAAAAACTTTTCCAATAAATTGATCTTTATCATTACCATTAAAATAGTCTTTCATAAGACATCTCTTTTTTCCCTCAAATTTTACATCAGTTATAACTAATTCTAAATCTCTACAAGAAACACCAAATCCATCTTTATAAACTTTACCTATTTCACCATTTTGTTTTTCCGTATAAAATTCTTTTTTTATATAAGCATTATATATTTTTATAATTTTTCCATCAAGAGTTGCATAAGCACCTGGAAATGGCGATAATGCTCTGATATGGTTATATATTTCTCTAGCTGTTTTGTTAAAATCAAGTTTTTCATCTTCTCTCGAAATAATTGGTGCATAGGTCGCTTCAGCATCATTTTGAGGAATTGAATCATTTGTCCCTTTTATAATATTGGGGATAGTTTCAAGTAATAATTCTTTTCCACACTCTGATAATTTATCATGAACATTTTCTAAATTGTCACTATCTAAAATTGAAACTTCTCGCATACTAATTATATTTCCCGTATCCATATGTTCATCCATATACATAATAGTTATACCTGTTTTTGTATCACCATTCATAATTGCTCTTTGCATAGGAGCACCACCCCTATATTTTGGAAGAAGAGATGCATGAATATTGATACATCCATATTTAGGACAATCTAATATTTCTTTAGGTATTATTTGTCCATATGCACATGTAACAATCAAATCTGGTCTGCGCTTTAATATTTCTTCATAATCTTTTCTAATTTTTTCAGGTTGAAGTACTAATACACCATTTTTAATTGCACACTCTTTAATTGGCGAAGCTTTCAACTCTTTATGACGACCAACCTCTTTATCTGGTTGTGTTACTACTCCAACAACATTATAGTTATCTATTAAACTTTCTAATATTGGAACACAAAATTCGGGTGTTCCCATAAACAAAACACTTATATTTTTCATAAAATCACCAATATAATTATACAATATAAATTTATTATTTACTATTGTTTTTGAATTCTATATGATAATCCAAAGCATCTAATATTTTTATTAATGTAGATAATTGAGGAGAATTTTTTCGTTTTTCTATTTTAGCAAGTGTTGGTTGTTTAAAATTAATTATTTCACAAAGTTCTTTTTGAGATAGTTTTTTTTCTTTTCTAAGGCGAGATAATTCATCTATTAATTGTATTTCAATATCTAATATTCTTTTTTCTCTTTCTTGATATGAATTAAGTTCTTCTAATAAAGAGTATTCTTTTTCAATACGTTCTTCTTCTTTCTTAATATATTCATCCATTAATATCACCAAAAATAAAATAGCATATTTGCTATCGTTTTTCAATTATATTATTATTTTTTTATAAATATTTTATTTTAATTTACTATATATTTAGAAAAGGATAAATGTGTAGTAAATCATATTTATCCTTTCATTAACCTAAATATATAAAATAATTAATATTATAAATCACCTGAATAATCAAGCATCATTTCTACATATGTATCTGTAGTAGCAGAATCCCAATGTACACCATCAGTGGTTGTATAAGGAATCTTATAATCAAAATTATATGGACTTGTTGTTTTACCTTCATCGCTTGTTTCCATTATCTTAATAAACAATGATTCGTATTTTAAATTAGTAGAATAATTTGTTTCAACTATACTTTTCATTGCTTTATTAAATTGAAAATATTTCCAATTAGATCTATAGTCATATGCACATGAATTTTTATTTTGATTTGTTACTACTTTATCGTTATTTGAGTTACTTACCCTAACTGGATGCATCGAAACTACATAGGCTTTTACAGTATATCCATCTTTTTTGATATTACTAATTACGGTATTATAGTTTTTTGCATAATTAGTAATATAAGAATTAGTTGTAGAAATTTTACCTAAGCTATTTTTATGCGTATCGCTACCACAAACAAAATTTTTTATAGTATTTCCCGATAGTGGAAAATAAATATAAAATTCAACTTGAGATTTTGTATTTTTATATGAAGTAATAGTTGATTTTGCAGTTGTCCAACCATCACCAGTTTGATAATCAATTCCAGAACCACTTTTTTCAACATAAACTAAGGTACCATCAGAATTTTTATAATTATAGTTGCTAGATGAATAACTCGTTTTATACAATTTCATTCTTGTAACTTGAGATGCTCCTATTACAATTATAACTTTCTTCTTTACTGTTAATTTATAAGTTGCTTTATAACTACCATCGGAAGTAGTAACTGTTATAGTAGCAGTACCAGGTCCAACAGCTGTAACTTTACCACTAGAATTTACAGTTGCAACCGATGTATTAC
>SVAQ01000012.1 GCA_015059305.1 Bacillota bacterium
GAATAAATGGATAAAATATATTTTATGGGTTATTGGTATAATTGTTTTAGTAATGGTTATTGATATAACTTGTATTTTTACAATACATAGACCATTATTTGCCATAAAAGAAGATAATGGAGATTCAGTAAACATTGTATATAGAGGGTTATTATATGACACATTATATTGTCACGAATATTCTACACCACAAGTAAAACCAAAAGGAACAAAGATATCGTGTGCTATAGAACGAGTTGATGTGGGTGATGTTGTAAGTATTAAAGATACAACAAAAGAAATCAAAGACTTTGCTTGTGATTCAGCTTTAGAACAATTTTACGAAGATGATATGTATAAATATTCGTGGAGTTGTATAAAAAATGATTATATGGTTGTTAAATATGAAAGTGGTTTTGAAGAAAATATCAGTGATGCTTTAAAGTATGGGACAATAACAATTAGTGATTTAGATAGATTTAATATTAGTTATATTAAAGAGGAAAAATAATTATATGGATTTAAAAATTTTAGGAATTAGTAGCGAAGTTTTTTTATTAATAATATCTACTATAGTATTAATAATTCAGTTGTTATTATGTTTTAAGATTAAAAGCAAATTTATTAAATTAATACCAATTATTTTGTTTTCAATTTTAGCAATTGTTTTTTCAATTTTAACATTTATTTTGGATGACTGGGATAGTGTCGGTTGTTTATTGCTTGCCATAGGTTCTTCATTCTTGCTATTTGTTTGTGGTATAAGCTGGATAATATGGAGGTTTAATATAAAATTAGAAAAGGAAAAATTAAAAATGAGAATTTATCTAATACTTTATATTATATTTCTAATAATAACTTTCATAAGTGCTGTATATGTAATATATACCAAAGGTCAAAGTAATCCAGGGTTAGCAATTGTTTCGATGTTATTTGCATTAATATTTATAGGGTTATATAGAAATAGCAAAAATAAATAAATAAATAACAAATTACAATTTTATAAGCAGATCTATAATAAGATTTGCTTTTATTATGTTATAATATTAGTAAGTTTATAGAGTAGAGAGCAGTGATGCTCTTTTTTGTTATAAGAAAAAATGAATAATTTTTATATTTTTATAGATAATAATAAGAGATAAAGGAGTTGATATTATAAAGAAAAATAAATATGAATATAAAATTAATTATATTTATAGTAATACAAAAGAAGTGAATTTTAAGAGAGTGTTAGAAAATCTCTTTAAAAAGTATTTAATAGATTATATAGATTAGAAATTTTTGGTAATAGAGAAGATTAGTAACAATTTTTACCTTGTTTGGTGTATAATTAAATTGTAGTTAATCTTCTTTATTTTATTCGGAAGGAGGATAAATGAATAGAATATATGAAGATATAAAAAAAGCAAAAGGATATGGTCGTTTATCTGATGAAGATAGAGATAAAAGAAATTTCTCTATGGAAAGTAATAGTATATCATCTCAAAGAACAATAATTGATCAATTTTGTGATGAAAAAAACATAGTAAATACAGGATACTATTACGATGATGGTATAACAGGTCAAACTTTTGAAAGAGATGGCTGGAATCAATTAATAAGGGATATTGAAGCTGGATTAGTTGATTGTGTTATCACTAAGGATTTATCTAGACTGGGAAGAGATCATACAGAAACTGGTTATTATATTGAAAAGTATTTTCCTGAACATAAAATAAGATACATTTCAATAAATGATAATTGGGATTCAAAATATGATTCAGTTGATTTAATCTTATGGAAATTAGCATATAACGATGTTTATTGTGCTGATATTTCAAGAAAAATTAAAAGTAATTTAAATAGTAAGAAAAGATTAGGACTGTATATGGGAAGTTTTGCTCCTTATGGATATGTTAAAAACAAAGAAGATAAACATTATCTAGAAGTTGATGAACAAACTGGATATATAGTAAAAGAAATTTTCGAACTAGCTTATTCTGGTTTAGGTACTACAAAAATTGCAAATATTCTAAATGAAAAGAAATATATTACACCAGGTGCTTATTGTAAAAGAGTTCGTAAGGATAGAAGAATTAGTGATTTAGTTGGTGAAATATGGACAACTGGTATGGTAAGAAGAATATTAACAAATGAAGTTTATATGGGTGATTTAACACAGTGTAAGATTAAGAAAGCGAGCTATAAATCAAAGAAAACTATCAGAAATGATAGAAGTGATTGGATTATAGTTAAGGATACTCACGAACCACTTGTTTCAAGAGAAGTATTTGAATCAATTCAAAAAATGTTGGAATTATCACAAAAGAAATATACAAGATTGCCTGGCGAAAAACATTTATTAGGAAAATTACTTCATTGTAAGGATTGTCAACATAGAATTGCAATTGCATGGAAGAATCCAAAAAAACATGAACAAGGAAGAAATGGAGTATGTAATTTTTATAAAAAATATAGTAAGCATAAAGTATGTACTCCTCATTATATTGATTACGATGAATTAGAAACTCAAGTAATAAGTTATATTAAAATGATTTCCAGAAAGTATATTGAAAAAATAGATACACCATCTTTTATAAAAGATAATTATAAAAACTTACAAGAAAAAATAAGAGAAAAGGAACTACAATCTCGAAGAAATAAAAATGAATTAGAAAAAGCAGAAATGTTTATGATGAAACTATATGAAGATAAACTAAATGGAGATTTAGATTTAAGTATATATAGAACTTTATCTGAAAAAAAATCAAAGGAATTAGATACATTTAGAGAGCAACAAAAAAAGATAGAAAAAGATATTGCTTTACTACATGAGAAATTAGATAAAGATAAACATAAATATAATGATATAAAGAGTATATTAAATGGTTTTCTAAATTCAGAATTAATTACTCAAGATTTAATTCATCAAATAATAAAACGGATTGATGTGGGAGAAAACAATGAGATTGATGTTCTGTTTAATATAGAAGAACTCGCAGAGTTTAAAGTTTAATTTTACTTCGCGAATCATGTTTAGGACATGAAATATCGGAGGCAGAAACAAGTAGTATTGTTGAAATTAAAAGTGGTTTTATTTTTGAAAATAAAATTACTGGTATTCAAAAAAGTAGACCGGGTGTACCTGGTAGTAAACTAGCTTCCTTTAATAGTGCTAATCGTTATGGAAGGATATTTAAAAATACAAAATATGGAATATTTGGGACTTATGAAGGGACTTTACCTAATACAGAAGCAATGAAGGTGGGAACAAATATTCAGGTGGGAAATGCCATTATTAAAACCGTTATAGAAGGACAAACGGTCGAAGAATTCCCTATTGAAATTAGTTCGATTAACGAAAATAATCAGACAAAGAATATAGTATTTAAGATTCTTGATGAAGCATTAATTGATAAAACTGGAGGAGTAGTTCAAGGAATGAGCGGGTCGCCAATAATTCAGAATAATGAAATTGTTGGGGTATTAACCCATGTCGTTGTCGATAATCCTATTACTGGTTATGGGATATTAATTACGAAGATGCTCGAAGAGGGCGAAAAATAGTATTTACAAAATTTGGTTTTTATGATAATATGATAATGTAATATTCGAGGGTATCGAAGTGCACTTCGATAGTTGGACATTTTATTGGGTATTACTCTATGTTTTTTCCCTTGAAGACAATACATCACCTAGATGTACTGGTGAAAAGGAACCAGCCAAAGGTCAATTTGGTAGTTAGGCCTGAAGACACCTAACTGGAAAAAAGGGTAGCAATATCCTTTTTTTCGTGGTGTTGACATTTAGCTTTAAAAATGATAACTTTATTTAGAAGATAGGTGATTAGAGTGAAATGTCCTAGCTGTGGAAAAGAAGTTAGTGAGAATAAAAGTTATTGTGATAAATGCGGATCGACTTTGTTTGGCCCCCGAAGTATTGATTTAAAAGATTTGGGTGGTGGTAAAAATACTATTCAAAGTAACAATATCAAGTCAATAACGGGAATTGATATTAACGATATAACGCCAGTGCAAAATACCGGAGCATATAGCAATAATAAATTGAATGATAAAAAAGAGAAAATAAAAATAAAAAAAGAGAAGCAACCTAAAAAGATGGGTACTATCGTTATGATGATTATAATTGCTGGCCTTTTGGGGATATGTGTCTACTTATTTTTAGAAAATCGAAAACTTGGTAGTTTGATAGTAGAACCACCAGAAAATACAACCCCGCCAGTGCAAACTGAATGTATCGAAGGAATATATGGAATTACTGATTTATATAATTTTTATCTTCCTGATAATTGGGTTTATAGTAAAAAAGCTAATGAGGTACTGATTTCAAATCAAGAAATTACTTTAATAGTCTATCAGCTTGTTAAAGGAAAAGTTGATCATATCACATCTGATACTTTGAAAAATGAATATATTAATCAAGGATATACTGGTGTAACTACTCATGAACAAGTCTTAAATTCTCGAAAAATTATGTTTGTGACTTTTAGTGCCAATGATATGTACTTTGTTGATTATTATTATCAATTTGATGCTGAAAAGATTATATATGGTCAAATTACTTCGCGAAACAGCAACATTTTAACCGAAGAAGTAAAAGACATCTTATCTTCGCTTACTATTCCGAGTGATAGTATTAGTATTACAATGGGAAGAGCTCCCGTTAATTATGAAAAAATTTTTTCTTTGATGATGTAGTGTGACAAGAAAGAGTAAAATCCATTTTTATGTCTTGAAAAAATTAACGTTACTATGATAATATAATATTGTCATAGTACAGATACAAAATATTGTTTCCATTGTGCAGTATTATTATTTAGCAAAAAAAACAAATCGCATATGTGAAAAACGCTAAATGATCGTGTTATTGTTCTATGATACTAGAGCATTTTCAATGTCCAACAAATGCTCTTAGTCTGATAATTAAACAATTGTTTTTGCAACAATTGTTTTTTCATGGTAAAATAAATTTACTAGAAAAGAGTGATAAAAATGTTTGATTATTTAGGAGATCGATTATCTAATGCAATTAAGAATATTCGCGGAATGGGGAAAATTACTGAAGAAAATATTACCGGAGCAATTCGCGAAATCAGAATGGCATTATTAGAAGCTGATGTTAATTATCAAGTTGTAAAAGAATTTACTGATATTGTAAAACAAAAGGCGCTTGGAGCAGATGTTCAAAAACAATTACGTCCTGATGAACTTTTTATTAGTATTGTTAAAGATGAATTAATTCACCTGCTAGGAGAAAATCAATCTTTGCTCGAAGTTAATAAAAAACCAACTATTTTGATGCTTGTCGGCCTTCAAGGAAGCGGTAAAACAACAACTGCTGGAAAAATAGCTAATTTTGTTCGTAAACACCATCATAAGAAACCTTTATTAGTAGCTTGTGATATTTATCGGCCAGCGGCAATAGATCAATTAGAAGTTTTAGGAAAGTCACTTGGCATAGATGTCTTTAAAAAAGATAGCAAAAGCGTTGTGGATATTATAACGGATGCTTTAGCTTTTGCTAAAGAAAATAACAATGATTTTATTATTATCGATACAGCAGGAAGATTGCAAGTTGACCAAGCACTGATGCAAGAACTTAAAGATATTGAAACTAATTTTGAAGTTCATGAAAAAATCTTAGTTATTGATGCAATGATGGGGCAAGATGCAATCAATGTTATTACCGGCTTTAATGAAAATGTCCATTTAACTGGGGCAGTATTAACAAAAATGGATAGTAATACTAAAGGTGGTGTAGCCCTTTGTGTAAGACATTTAACGAATGTTCCAATTAAATTTATTGGTGATTCAGAAAAATTAGATGGTTTATCAGAATTTAATCCAACGCGAATGGCTGAGCGTATTTTGGATATGGGGGATATTCTCTCAATTGCAGAAAAGGTTGAAGGCGTTATTTCTGAGGATGAAGCTAAAGCTGACGTTGCAAAATTACGAAAAGGCAAATATGATTTAGAGGATTTTTTAAATAATTTAAATCAAATAAAAAAATTAGGACCACTGGAAAATATTTTGAAAATGCTTCCTCAGGCACGGAAAATGGGGCTTAATAATATCGCAATAGATCCTAAGGATATGGCTCATATCGAGGCGATTATTACTTCGATGACCCCATATGAAAGAAAGCATCCAGATATTTTAAAAGCTTCTCGTAAGCAAAGAATCGCTAAAGGGTGCGGGCAAAGTGTCGAAGATGTTAATCGGCTTTTAAATCAATTTGATTCGATGAAAAAAATGATGAAAGAATTAAGTAATGGAAATATGAAAATGCCTTTTTAATTCCGAAAGTTTTGCAATAAAAAAGTCACTTTTAACTAAGTGCTTTTTTATTTGGTTAGTTTTTTTAATAAAACATTTATATTCTCTGTTGGAGTAATGCCTATATTGAGAATTTTTTGCGTTAAATCTAACAAATTTTCACTATCGATTGTTGTGAACTGCCAAAATAAATCAAAAGCTTTTTCGGGATCGGTCTGATATATGTGATATAGCTCTAAAGCAATAAATGTCGAAAGACTATATGGCAAAATGGTGTCCGCTGGATATCTTAATGTATCTTTAAAAGCTTGTTTTGTAATCTTTAACCGCTTATGAAGCTTTTTTAATGCTATTTTATAATCTTCATCTTTTAAGCCGTTTAAAATTTTGTAAGCATCTTTTATAAGAGCGTATTTACATGCCAAAAGATAATTGTCATTGATAAAAGAGTTATAAAAAATCTGCCTTTCAGCTCGGGCCGCATTGCTTAAATCAGTATGAGTTTCCCAATAATCTAGGGCAATTAGTTCAAAAAAGATTGATGTCACCTCAGCATATGGAAAATAATAATCCGGTTTATACGGATTATAAGAAAAGTAATCAATACAATGTCCATATTCGTGGATGCAGTTTAAGGGGGCTTCCAAAGTATGTGACTGACAAACTTCAATAAAAGCCTCGGGAGGATTTTGATTCATATAAGTATGGGCAGAGTAAAAGGGCGATAAAAAAGAAAAGATAAATTTAAAATGGGTAAAACGGTCTTTGAAAAACATATTAAAAATAGAATAAATTTCCTTAGGCGTTTGTTTTTGATAAAAGTCATGTGTTAATGTCATAATGTCATCTTGGGTCATTTTTAACTTAGGATGAATAATGTTTTGGCTTAATTTTGGCAAATCTAAAGCTGTTTTGATGTAAGGGTATATATAATCCATTTCATTTAAAAAAGTATAGTCTTCACAAAATGTTAGCTTTAAAGAAAATCTTTCGCGTTGCGATAATCTAAATGGATCTCGTAAAGTAGTATAAAGTTCTTCGAGATTATCATAAGCTACGGGATCTTGTTGTAATTGTTTTAATCTTTGTTTATCCCATTTATATTTCATAATTTAATCCCCGATACGTTGTATTTTATCATTTACTCGTATTGATTGCAAATATAAATGTTTATTGTTATAATTGATTAAATTATAAAGTAGAGAAAGGATGGAAGCTTTATAATAGCGCATGGCCGATTATAGGTGACGAGGTCTATAGTAATCGATTATCAGCGGATACTATAGCGGTTTAAATTAGATCGTATGTTATATTAAAAAAGAAAAAAATAGAAATTATTACAAAGGATATATCATTAATTTAAATGAAAGGAAAAATTTTATGTGTGGAATTGTTGGCTACAAAGGTAGTCATAATGCGATTCCTGTTTTAATTAATGGCCTAGAGTGATGATAAAATTGTTTTAGATAAACTGCCGGATTTGGTTAACTCCATTGCTTTAGTAACTTCGTTGCAACTTTTAGCATATCATGTAGCTTATAAAAGAGGGTTAGATATTGATAAACCTCGAAATTTAGCAAAATCAGTTACTGTTGAATAAAAATATGGTATGATATAAAAGGTTAAGGTAAGGAGAATATAAAATGTATGATGTAATAATTATTGGGGCGGGTCCAGCAGGAGTGATGACTGCCTATGAATTAATTCAAAAAAATACGAATTTAAAGGTTTTGTTGGTTGAACAAGGTCATTCTATCAAAAAACGCTTTTGTCCCCGTGAAAAACTAGGAAAATGTATTAATTGTACTCCTGTATGTAATATAACTGCCGGATTCTCTGGGGCTGGAGCCTTTTCGGATGGGAAGCTTAATTCTTACCATTTGTCAAATACCGGTAATCCAAATGAGATTTATTTAGGTGGTAATGATGGCGGATATTTTAAGGAATTCTATGATTTGGAAACTATTAAAGAGGTCATAAGTTATACTGATAAGATTTATCTTGAGTTTGGGGCAGATCCCCATTTAGAAGGACTTGAGCATCAGGATGAGATAATGCGTCTTCAAAAGAAAGCCGCAGAAGCTGGGCTAGGTTTAGTGTCATTTCCGATAAGACATATTGGCACAGAGAAAACTCATGAATTATTTACTAAAATTGAGGATTATTTGCTTCGATATATTGATATTATGTTTGATACAAAAGTAACTAATATTGTAATTCGCGACGGAAAGTGTGAAGGAATTGAAATTGTAAATACATATGATAATAATAAAACGCAAACCATTTTTGGCAAACACTTTGTTTTAGCGGTTGGAAGAGAGGGCGCTAATTGGCTTTTTAAATTATGCGGTGAGCATCAAATTAATACTTCGTCTGGAGCGATCGACATAGGTATTCGCTATGAACTTCCAGATACAGTGATGGCTGAAGTTAATAAATATTTATATGAAGCTAAATTTATTGGCCGGGTGGCACCTTTTAAAGATAAGGTTAGAACTTTTTGCCAAAATCCAAGTGGTTTTGTTTCGACTGAAGTTTATGATAATAAGATTGTTCTAGCTAATGGTCATTCATATAAAAATAAAAAGAGTAATAATACTAATTTAGCAATCTTAGCATCTCATCATTTTCAAGTTCCATTTGATCGACCTTTAGATTATGGAAGAAACATTGCTGAAAATTTAAATCAACTTGGCAACGGCAAACTGGTTGTTCAAAGATTCGGAGATTTATTAAAAGGCAAACGAACTTGGGATTGGGAACTTAAAAATAATAGTGTCGTTCCAACCCTTGAAGACGTGACAGCAGGAGATATTTCCTTTGCTTTAGGATATCGGACTTTAACAGATATTATTAATACAATTAAAGCAATTGATAAGGTAATCCCCGGTTTTGCAAATGAAGATAATTTAATGTATGGTCCAGAAATAAAATTTTATAGTAATGTTGTTAAAATTAATCAAGATTTTGAAACCAATCTAAAAAATTTATATTGTATTGGCGATGGTGGTGGTCTTACTACCGGTTTAATGATGGCATCAGCTTCCGGTGTTCAAATGGCCAGAATTTTAAATCATAAGCTTTCTAAATAAATCAAAACGCTGGGATAATTATTCCATAGCAAAAAGGTGTCTTATTATTATGTTGAGTGTTATAATAAAAAAACGTTCGGTGATGAACGAGATAGGAGATTATTATGTTTGAAAAAATAATAAGTAATTTTAATATTAAGGGGAAACTTAAAACGGTTCAAGAGAATCATACAGGTAATATTAATAATACCTATATTGCTGTTTTCGAAGATGAAGGAATTGAAAAAAAGTATTTAATTCAAAAGATTAATACTGCTGTTTTCTCTGAGCCATATATGTTGATGAAGAATATTGAAGGAGTGTCAAGCTATTTAAAAAAACAACTTATTAAAGAGGGAGATGAATCCCATCGCGTTTTAGAAGTTGTTCGTACTAAAGATAATAAAGCATTATGCTATATTGATAATAATGGTCAAAGGGATTACTATCGGATATATGAATACATTGATAATGCTATATCATATGATTGTTCGGTAGACCCTAAAATAGTATACAATACTGGTAAAGCATTTGGTAACTTTCAAAAGTTGCTTAGATGTTATCCCATCAATAAATTAACGGAAGTAATTAAGGATTTTCATTCGACTGATAAACGATATCAAAAATTAATTAATGACATTAAAATTGATTCCGAAGGTCGAGTATTGGAAGTTTCACCAGAAATTGTGGCTCTTTTAATGAGGGAAGACATTTATTCGTTAATTACTGAAGCTTTAAACAATGAAGAAATACCATATCGAGTAACTCATAATGATACCAAGGTTAATAATGTTCTAATGAATAAAACAAATGGTGAATATTTAGCAGTTATCGATTTAGATACCGTTATGCCTGGTAGTTTATTATTTGATTATGGGGATGGGGTAAGATCAACCGCTTCGACTGCAGAAGAAGATGAAACAGATTTAACAAAAGTACATTTAGATTTAGAGTTATTTAAAGCATATACTGATGGGTATTTAAGTGAAATGGCTCCATATATGAACTATGAAGAGTTATCTTTAATGGGTGAGTCAATTAGAATTATTACCTTAGAATTGTGTATTAGATTCTTAAATGACTATATTAATGGGGATACATATTTTAAAATTAATTATGAAAAGCATAATTTAGATCGGGCTAGAAATCAATTAGCATTAGCTAAAGATATTGAAAGTAAATTAGACTTTATTAATAACTACATTTTTGAAAGTTATAATCGTTACCATGAACAAGGTCAAAGTTTAGTGAGAAAAAAATAATTTAAGAAAGGCTTTTTAAAAGTCTTTTTTGATGGCATCAAGTTCTTGATTGATTTTTGTGATGGCCTTTTTTAAAAGTTCTAAATCATTCAAGGACGGTTGTGAGATATTTTGGTTATTTCGGTAGCTAAGCAATTGCATTTGGGCTGCAGTTGTAAGTAAATATTGGCCGACAAGCTCCAACCAATTACCAATAGCATTGAGCTCGTAACTATTAAAATCGCTAGAAATAATGGCACCGACAATGCTTCCAATAAAAGAAAAGGTATTTGGATCGGTATTAGGAGGGAATCTATTTGTCATTATATTTAATTTTATGCTATTTAGAGGGTTAAATTTGCTTTTTATAACTATTTAATATATAATTTAAGTGGTGAAAAAAATGGATATATTATCAGTTGAAGAACCACAGATAGCAGTAAGAAGAAGTCAATATCCCGAAGATAATCGGGCTGAGTTTTTGCTTGTGGGGCGAAGTAATGTTGGAAAAAGTAGTTTTATTAATTCATTGATTGAAAGAAAAAACTATGCAAGGACATCTTCGAAACCAGGGAAAACGCAAACATTGAATTTTTATCAAGTCAATAAAAGCTTTTATTTAGTTGATGTTCCCGGATATGGATATGCTGCGGTTGATAAAGATACTCAAAAGAAGTTTGGAATGATGATTGAAGAGTACTTAAAAACACGTGAAAATCTTAAACATGTTTTTTTACTTGTGGATTATCGTCATAAACCTACGGAAGATGATGTATTAATGTATGAATTTTTAAAATATTATAATTTAAATATTACTGTAGTAGCGACAAAGTATGATAAGATTACTAAAAATGGTCGGGCAAAACAAGATAAATTAATTAATGACACTTTGAAATTGGACGAAACAAAGGCTTTCATTCCTTTCTCAACCATTACGAAAAAAGGTCGCGAAGACGTTTTAAAAATTATTTCATCATATATTTAGGAGGTTCACATGAATAAAAAGGGTTTTACACTTACAGAACTTTTAGCGGTGTTAGTTATATTAACCGTTGTTATGTTAATTGGTTCGTTTAGTATTAATGGCATTAAAGCTAAGATGAATAAAAATATGTTCGAAGCTAAACTGGACTTGGTTATTGGCGCTGCTAAAAGCTGGGGCCAAGATAATAAAGAAGCTTTAGATGTATCGCTTACAGTTGGGGAATTAATTGCTAATAATACTTTGCAAACTGATGAAAGGGTAAGCGTAAGTGCTTATCCAGCTTGCGAAGTCAATAATTTAATTGGTAGTAAGTGTGCAGTTGTAACAAATAATGTCGATGGTAGTGTTATTAATAAATTAGATATTAAGATATACATCGAGTATAACCGAGTTTATGCTTGTATAGAAAAAAATACTAATAATAAAAATGTTTTAAAGGAAACAGCAACTTGGGGAGAATATGCAGATTTAAATTATTATTGTAGTTAAGGGGGATATTATGCAAACAGTTTGTTTAATTGGAAAACCAAACGTTGGAAAAAGTACGATTTTTAATCGTTTAATTAAAGAAAAAAAATCAATAATCATGGATACGCCAGGGGTAACAAGAGATCGAATTTATGGAACGGTTAATTATAAAAATAAGTCATTCCATTTAATTGATACCGGAGGGATTACTCTAGAAAATAGTGCATTTGGAAAAGAAGTATTAATGCAAGCAAACTTAGCTATTGATGAAGCTGATTTGGTTTTGTTTGTTGTCGATGGTCTTTCTGACATAGATAATGAAGACCGAATGGTACAAAGTTTGCTTCATAAAGCTAATAAAAAAGTTATTGTAATTGTAAATAAAATTGATAACAAAGCGCGGGAAGAAAATATTTATAATTTTTATGAATTAGGATTTGAAACGATTATTCCGGTGTCTGGAGAACATAATATTGGTTTTGATAAATTGCTCGAGATGATTGTCAAAGATCTTCCTGAAGAAGAGGTAATTACAGATACGAACTTAAAATTTTGTTTAGTAGGTCGACCAAATGTAGGAAAAAGTAGCTTAATAAATGCTATATTAAATGAAGAGCGTTTAATTGTATCAAATGAAGCTGGTACCACGAGAGATGCTGTTGATTCCAAGTTCAGATATAACGGTGAAGAGTACACTGTAATTGATACTGCCGGAATGCGAAAAAAAGGAAAGATTTATGAAAATATTGAAAAATATAGTTTTCTTCGCAGTCTAAAGGCTATTGATCGCAGCGACGTTTGTGTTTTAGTAATTGATGCTGAACAAGGTGTTATTGAACATGATAAGCATATTGCTTCTTATGTGATTGAAGCTGGTAAAGCCCTAGTTATTGCTGTAAATAAATGGGATACAATCCATGACCCGAATGAAGATCTTAAATTATGGAAAGAGCGAATGGAAATTGAATTTAAATTTGTGCCATATGCCAGTGTCGTTTTTGTATCCGCGAAAACCAAAAAAAGGCTAGGGGATTTAATGCCAGAAATTATCAAAGCATATGAAAATCATACTAAAGAGTTACCTACCTCGGTTTTAAATGATGTTATTTTGGAGGCAGTTTCAATGCACCAACCACCTTCATATAAGGGTAAGAGATTAAAAATCTATTTTACTCATCAAACAGGTAGTATGCCACCAAAAATAACTTTTGAAGTTAATAATAAGAAACTAGTTCATTTTTCTTATGAAAGATATCTAGAAAACGAGATAAGAAAGGCATTTGATTTAACCGGAACGCCAATTATTTTACAATTTAAAAATAAGAACGATTAATAACCTAGCTTAATGTTAGGTTATTTTTATAAAAAGAAAATTTCTATGATAAAACCTTTACAAAAACTGAATTAAACTATATAATATGTTTTAAATTTGGGAGGCGAGCGAATGACTAACTATATTCCTGTATTTATCTTAAGTGGGCTCGTTATTCTTCCTAATCAAGAAATAAAAATTGATCTTAATAACGATGTTAGTAAAAAGATTATTAAAGCTTCAGGGAAAAATAATGTAAATAAAGTTTTAGTAATTGCACCAAAAAATCCTCTTGAAGCCGCGCCTTCGATTGAAGATCTTCCTAAAGTGGGAGTAATAGCTAGTGTTAAAAGTAAGTTAGAGTTATCAAATGGAAACTTAAGAATTGTTTTACGAGGAATAAATCGTGTAAAAATTGACAAGTATTATCAAAATAAAGATACAAAAGTTTTAAAATGTTCAACCGAAGTAGTGGAATTACCAGCTTTTGATGAAGCTAAAGAAAAAGCTATTTTAAGGAAATTGGTTTCCTTAACAAGAGAATACATTTCACTTAACAAGGGAGTATCTAATAGTATTTTAAAAACAATTGAAGAAAGTACAGATATAAACGTAATCACCGATGTAATTACATCTTTTATGCCATTTAAATTTGTCAAGAAACTTGAATATATGCAGTGCATTAATCCTTTGACACGGGCTAGCAATTTAATTAATGATTTACAAGAGGAAATTAATATTAGTAACATTGATAAAGAGCTTGATGAAAAACTTCAAGAAAACTTAGAACATGGCCAAAGAGAATATATTTTAAAAGAAAAATTAAAAGAAATTAATAATGAGCTGGGAAATGCAAAAGATGATGAGATTACTATTTTAAACGAAAAAGTAGAAAGTTTAAAGATTAATAAAAAAACCAAAGATAAATTATTACATGAAATAAAAAAATACGCTTCTTGTTCGGAATATAGTCCTGAAGGGGCTGTGATTCGTAACTATTTAGATACTGTCATAAATTTACCATGGCACAAATCTTCGAAAGAAAATAGTGATCCGAAGGAAGTGGCTAATCAGCTCGAGGAAAGACATTATGGTTTAAAAGATGTAAAAAGTCGGATAATCGAATATGTTACATTAAAGCAAACGGCGCCGGAAGTTTTACCACCAATAATTTGTTTAGTTGGACCTCCAGGGGTGGGTAAAACCTCAATTGCTATGTCGATAGCTCAAGCTTTAAAAAGGGAGTTTTATAAATTAAGTGTTGGCGGCCTTAATGATTCGATGGAGTTAATTGGTTCCCGAAGAACCTATTTGGGAGCTTCGCCTGGAAAGATAATGCAAGCCATCATTAAAAGCAAAGTGAATAACCCCGTTATTTTAATTGATGAAGTTGATAAAATGGTTAAAGATTACAAAGGGGATCCGGCTTCAACAATGTTAGAAATTTTGGATGAAAGTCAAAATAAGTTTTTTACTGATAATTATATCGAAGAACCATTTGACATTTCAAATGTCTTATTTATTTTAACTGCTAATGAAATTGAAAATATTCCGTATACATTAAAAGATCGTTTAGAAATAATTACACTAAGTAGTTACACTATTTATGAGAAAATTGATATTGCTCGTAATTATCTTCTAAAAAATATATATGATAAGTATAATTGTAATTTTAAATGTTCGAAAGAAGTTTTAGAGTATATTGTAACTAGGTATACTAAAGAACCTGGTGTTCGTGAATTAAAAAGAATACTAGAAAAGCTAGTTCGTAAAGTAATTGTTTATGAAAAAGACCAAAAGAGCATTACAATCAATTTAGCTTGCAAGTATTTAGGTAATGAAGTTGTTAATTATTTGCCTAAAATTCGTGATTATGGCATTGCCAATGTTTTAGCATATACTATGATGGGCGGGCAAATTACCCGTGTTGAAGTTGCTAAAACTAAAGGTAATGGAAAACTACAGGTAACCGGTAATTCTGGTGAAGTTTTAAAGGAAAGCGCAAGCGTTGTTCTAACTTATTTGACTAGCGAATATGAAATTGAATCAAAAGATTTTGATGTCCATGTTCATTTTATGAATGCATCACAAAAAAAGGAGGGCCCATCCGCCGGAGTTTCAATTGCGGTAGCAATGCTTTCGCTATTTCATAAACGAGTTATTGATGGTCAAACGGCTTTTACTGGAGAAATTACATTAAAAGGGGATATTATGCCTATCGGTGGCCTAAAGGAAAAACTCGTTGCTGCGGCTGCTGCTGGTATTAAAACAGTCTTTATTCCGAAAGCTAATGAGCTTGATTTAGCCGATGTTCCCGTAACAATCTTTGATGAATTAGCGGTGAATCTTGTCAGTAACTTTAGCGAAATATATGATGTTCTTTTTAGATAAGTATGATATAATCTAATTGTGTGTTAATTATTAAATGGAAGTGAATTAATGAATATTAATGATATAAATTATCTTGACTACGGAGAAGATAAGCAAGGGACAATTGTGCTTCTTCATGGTTGGGGACAAAATATTGAAATGATGGATATGTTAGGACGTCCTTTTTCAGATAAATATCGAATTATTGTCTTAGATTTACCTGGTTTTGGTAAATCTAAAGAACCAAATAAACCTTCGAGCGTTAGTGATTATGCAACCGCAGTATATATGCTTTTAAAAAAAATCAAAGTTGATAAACCAATTTTAGTAGGCCATTCTTTTGGGGGACGAATTTCGATTTGCTATGCTGCGAAATATCCCACTTCAAAAGTTGTGCTATTATCTGCACCTTTTAGACCATCAATGCAAAAAAAATCTAATTGGAAAGTAAAAGTGTTTAATGTTATTAAAAAAATCAAATTTTTAAAGCCGCTTCGCGAGTATCTGAGAAATAAGTGGGGTTCCGAAGACTATAAGAACGCAAGTGAAATTAATCGAGGGACGCTTGTTAAAGTCGTTAATGAAGATTTAACGAAATATGCGCAAACAATTAAGTGCCCAGTGTTAATGATTTATGGGAAACTAGATGAAGCTGTACCAATTACGGAAGCAAGAGTATTAGAAAATTTAATTGATGATGCTGGCCTAGTCGAGTATGATAATGCTCATCATTATGCTTATTTAGAACGCTTGAATCAAACTTTAGCAATTTTAAACAACTTTTTTGAATAAAAGGAGGATAATATGAAAAATATTATAAGTGTACTTTTGTTAGATCTTTTATTTATTTTTACTTTGCTTTATGAATTGCAAATGTTACAACAAAACAGCTATAACGAAAATGGTAAATTTTATCGCTTTTTAATTAACGATATTAAGAAGAATTATAAAATTTATTTATTGAAATATTTATTAGGATTTGTTTTATTATTATCTAAAGATATTAATATTTGGTTATTTATTTTTTACTTACTAACAATGATAATTTTGGTAGTATCAGCTTATGCAAATTATCAAAAGCATAACGATAAATTACCTTTAAAATTTACTAAAAGAGTTATGAGAATTATTAGTTTAGATTTAATTTTCTATGTTCTTTTGCAAATTATTAGTGCTCGTTATACTTTGTCTCAATTTACAGGGCTTAGTTTAATTTATATAAGTATTAATGCTTTTGTTTTAATTATTGTTGTTTATTTATTACAGCCAATTGAAAAAATGGTTTTTAATCGGTATAAAAAAATGGCCCTAGCAAAACTTGATAAAATGAAGAATGTAAAGATCATAGGAATTACTGGTTCATTTGGTAAAACTAGTACTAAAATGATTTTAGATTCACTTTTAAGAACAACGTATAAAGGTTTTTATACTCCGGCATCGTTTAATACTCCAAATGGCCTTTTATTAACGATTAATAATGAACCAACCATTTTTAATGATTATTTTATTAGTGAAATGGGAGCTAAAAATATTGGCGAAATTAAAGAATTGTGTGATTTAGTTCATCCTAAATATGGAATATTGACTTCGATTGGTGCTGCGCATTTGGAGAGTTTTAAAAGTTTAGAAAATGTTTGTAAAACAAAATTTGAATTAATTGAATCACTTCCAAGTGATGGAGTAGCTATATTAAATAAGGATGATGAATATCAAAGAAAATATCAATTAAAAAATAAATGTAAAGTTATATGGATTGGAATTGAAAATGAAGCTGATGTAATGGCCCAAAATATGAAAATTACCAATAAGGGAACAACATTTGATATTGTGTTTAAATCCCAAAAGAAAAAACTTACAGTAACAACTATTTTGTTAGGTCAAAAAAATATTTATAATATTTTGTCTAGCGTTGCATTAGCTAATCATTTAGGCGTTAAAGATCAAGCGATAATTCAAGGTGTTAAAAATATTGCACCAATTAATCATCGTTTAGAAATTAAAAAACATAACAATATCACTATTATTGATGATTCTTTTAATTCGAATCCTGAAGGTGCCAAAAATGCCATTGAAGTACTAGCTTTGATGGACGGCGAAAAGGTAATAATTACGCCAGGAATGGTTGAAATGGGTGACAAACAAGCTGAATTAAATGAAATGTTTGGCAAGCAAATAGCGGATGTCTGTGATAAAGTATATTTAGTAGGAAAAAAACAAACTGAGCCAATTTATAATGGCCTTATTAAAAATAAATATTCTCATGATAAGATATTTGTTTGTCGGTCATTTAAAGAAGCTTATAATGAAGTAGTAAAAACATCTGGAAATCAAAAGATGACAATCTTAATTGAAAACGATTTGCCAGATAGTTATATGGAGGAATAAATTATGAAAATTAATGTTGGGGTATTATACGGTGGAAATTCAACAGAACACGAAATTAGTATTATTAGTGCAGTTCAAGCAATGAATAATATGGATAAAGAAAAGTATACAATAGTACCAATCTATTTATCAAAAGAAAGTAATATGTATACTGGTGAAGACTTTTTAAATATGGATGTTTATAAAGATCTTAATAAATTAAAACAAAAAGCGACAGAAGTTATTCTAACTAAAAAAAATAATGAATTTGTTTTAATGAAAAATAAGTTCCCATATTCTATTGTTTCTAAGATTGATGTAGCATTTCCAATTATGCATGGTTACAATACTGAGGATGGTTCGATCGCTGGCTTTTTAGAAGTATTAGGAATTCCATTTTGCGAAAGTGATATTTATGCATCTGTGATTGGGCAAGATAAAATTTTTCAAAAACAGGTTTTAGTTGCAAACGGAGTAAATGTTGTTGATTATAAATATTTTTATGAAAGTGAATATTTAGCTGATTCGGAAAAAGTATTAAAAGAGATTCTTAAGTTAAAATTTCCTGTTATTGTTAAACCTGCTAGACAAGGAAGTAGCGTAGGAATCAAAGTTGCTAAAACTAAGGAAGAATTAATTGAAGCTATAGATGATGCCATTAACTATGATGAGAAAATTTTAGTTGAAAAAGTTGTTGAAAATCTTTGCGAACTTAATTGCTCAGTAGTTGGTGATAATAGTGAATATGAGACTAGTTTAATCGAAGAGGTTTATGGCAGTGATGAAATATTATCTTATAAAGATAAATATATGTCTGATTCATCTTCGAAAAATGGTCCATCTAAAGGTATGGCTTCGACTGGAAGAAGAATTCCTGCGGATATTTCGAAAAAAGCTCAAAACAAGATTGAAGAAATGTCAATTGCTGCCTGTCGCGCACTTAATACATGCGGCGTAGTTCGGATTGATTATTTAATGGATAAGAAAACAGGTGACATTTATTTAAACGAATTAAATATTGTTCCTGGTTCACTATCGTTTTATCTATGGTCTCCGAAAGGAGTAGAGTATAAAGAATTGCTTACACGAATTATTGATTGTGGTATTAAAAAATATCAAAATAAAGCTAAAAAACTATCATCATTTGAAACTAATGTCCTTGCTAGTTTTAGCGGAAGCAAAGGTGTAAAAAAATAATCTTATAGTTCACTTAACGGTGAGCTTTTTTATTTATAAATTTTTCAATAAAAAAACTCGATTTCTCGAGTCTTTATAAAGTTTCTATTATGTTTTCTAGCTGTCCGTTAGTGATATTATCTTCGTTAGCGGATTTTTGTTTGTCATTTGTGCCAATATCACTTCCAATAAAAGCTTTTTTGATATCGTCGTCGTCTTCGCCAAAGTCATCTTCAATACTAATTACCCGAATAATTTCATCAATACTAGTAGTACCGATTATAACTTTTTCTAAGCCGTCTTCTAAAAGGGTAAAGGTATTTTTCTTGTCATAAACTAGCTTTCTTAAATCTTGTTTGCGGAGATTGTTAGTAATTGCATCACGGATATCTTGGTTTAATACTAAGACTTCGTGGACCGCCGCCCGGCCGCGGTATCCAGAAAAGCAATCATCACAACCAACAGGTTCATAGATTGCATTGATATCTTTATTAAGTATTTTTTTAAATAAGTTCTTTTCATAAGCTGTAGTAGGTCTTGACTTACGACATTTAGGACATAGCTTTTTAACTAATCTTTGAGAAATGATACCATTAAGCGCAGTTCCTAAAAGATATCTTTCGATGTCCATATCAAGAAGTCTTTCAATTGTATTTAGTGAGTTATTGGTGTGGATAGTAGATAATACTAAGTGCCCTGTGATTGAGGCTCTAACAGCGATACGTGCAGTTTCACCATCACGAATTTCTCCAATCATTATTACATCTGGGTCTTGACGTAAGATACTTCTTAAAGTAGTGTTAAAATCTAAGCCAATTTCACTCATAACTTGAACTTGATTTAAACCTTTCATTTTCATTTCTACGGGATCTTCGACAGTAATAATATTGGTTTCAGGCTTATTTAACCTTTGCAGCATAGAGTAAACTGTTGTTGATTTACCAGACCCAGTAGCACCAGCGACTAAAATAATACCATTGGGATTAGCAATAACTTTTTTGATTTTTTCTAAGTTGTGTTCTGAAAAACCTAATGTTTCTAATCCTGCAAGCGACATAGTATAATCCAAAATTCTGATTACAATTTTTTCACCATGGATTGTGGGTAGGGAAGACACACGCATATCAAGCTGGCGATTATCTTCTAGTCTTTTGATAGCTCCGTCTTGTGGCAAACGCATTTCTGTAATATTCATCCCACTGATAATTTTAACTCTTGTGGCTAAATTCTTTTTTACAGAGTCAGGAACTTTTGCATAGTCATGAAGTTCGCCATCTATTCTTATTCGAACATTAATTGATTTATCATCGGGATCAAAGTGAATATCTGATGCACCTTTTTTAATAGAATCTTCGATTATTTCATTAACGATATCAACGACCGGTTTATTTTCGTAGTCAAACTCTCTAAACATACTATTCACACTATCCCTTTACTATAAATAATTATAATATAATATTTTTTATTTAACAAGACTTACTAAAGACAATTTTTTTATCCTAACAATAATTTACAATGCTTGTCAAAAATTTACTTTTTTAATATTTATTAAGCGTTGTTTTTTTACTATATATTTGATAACATTATAGATAATAAGAGGGATAGAATGAAAAAGAAAATATTTATAGCAATTTTACTTATTGTAGGCTTTATCGCTGCGCTTTTAATATTGCTGCCGGATAAAAAAGATAAAACTTTAAGTAGTATAACTCCAAGCGTATCTAATCAACTTTCAATCTTAATATGTGATAATGAAGGGGAAAATTGTGATGAAAGCGCAAACGTACCAACAGGCAGTTATATTATAGATGAGGAGCAAACGTATTGTGAAGGTGGTGGCAAAGTAGGAAATTATGACGCAAGTGCCGGAACGATTAAATATAATGTCAAAGGCAATGATGAATGTACTATTTATTTTAAAGAATCAATAAACTATTTGTCGCAAATGGTTTTAGCTAAGGAAAGTAGTAGAGATTACACTTCTTCTCAAGATGGCTCTATATACCGTGTTGTTAATCAAAATGGTGTGAGATATGAAGGTAAAAATCCAGATAATTATGTAGAGTTTAATGGTGGTGAATTGTGGCGAATTATTGGGACATTTAATGGCGCTGATATTGGTCTAGATTCTACAAAATATTATACGAAAATTATTAAAGCTCAAAGCACAATTACTAAAGCGCAAGGTAATACTCTTGCTGGAACCTATCTTGACTGGGTAAATTCTCCGGCTAATACATACTTAAATGGTGAATATTATAATAGTTTAACAAGCGATGCTCAAAATATGATTGCAAAATATAATGATGAATTTTCAACTTGGCATATAAGAGCGGCTGCGGAGTGGCAGGATTTTTTTGCTTCTGATTGGTATAGCATAGAAAGGAGCACAGGAACAGCGGTTTCTGTTGCTACCCAAAATGCAGCAATCGGATTAATGTATCCAAGTGATTATGGATATGCGGCATATGGATCTAATTGTAATAATACTAGCACTGAAACTTTGGATAATTATAGTAATAATTGTGGTACTGTTGACTGGCTAAGTTTAAGTGGAGAGAATCCGCAGTGGTTAATCACCACGCTATATTGGTCATCTTCATCTTCAATGAGCGTAATAAACCGTGCGGTACAGCCACTTATTGGCATGGAAAGACTTATCTTTCCAACTCTTTATTTGGAAGCCGATATTGTAGTTGATTCAGGGGAAGGAACATCTGAATTACCATATATTTTAAAATAACTTTATTAACTAAAAAAGATATTCTTGAAATATCTTTTTTCATGCTATAACAAATTTTATTAATCTTTAGTATATAATAAAAAGATTAGGAAGAATATGAAAAAAGAGCCACAAGAAACGCGTGTAAATTTAGATGATTTTGGAAAATTAACAACCAAGGAAAAAGTTAGTGTTTACAAAGGGGTGGCCTTTTTGTTCAAAAATTAATGTAATTCGAACGTTTGTATTGTTGATTTTTTTTTTTTTTTTTTTTTTTTTTTTTGATATTATGCGGAAAAATAAGGGTAGGCGTAATAAATGAAAAAAATAATAAGAGGAATGACCTTTTCGCTTGTGCTAGTTATTAGTTATTTTTTATTAAATAATAATGGAGCTGTGAAAAGTGAAAAAAGAGATTCTAATTCTATACTGAGTTTTAATATATGTGATAGTGACGGGGTAAATTGTAGCGAAAGTACAAGCGTCCCCATTGGAAGTTATGTTATAGATGAAGAAAAGACTTATTGCGAAGGCGGAGGTAAAGTTAGTGCTTATAATTCAACACTTGGTACCATAAAGTATACAATCAAAGGTAATGATGAATGTAAAATCTATTTTAAGAAAGCCATAACGAATTTATCAGAAATCATTTTAGCAAAAGAAAGCACTAAAGATTATACTTCAAGTCAAGACGGTTCGATATACAGAGTAGTAAATCAAAATGGTGTAAGATACGAAGGGAAAGACCCAGATAATTATGTTGAATATAATGGCGAATCATGGCGAATTATTGGAACTTTTAATGGCGAAGATGTTGGCCTTGAAACTGATAAAAAATATACAAAAATTATTTATGATGGCGAATTAATGTCTGCGTCTTGGGATTGTACCGATGAACTCTTATTAGATGATGGGACTTGCAACTATATGATGGGCGATACATCCGGTACAACTAATGATTGGGTTAATTCGAGTTTACATAGCTACTTAAATAATAATTACTTAAATAACTTATCTAATGAATCCCAAGGACAGATAGCCAAATATAATAATAATTATTCAACATGGTATCTTTTGGGGGTGGTAGACGCCGCGACTTCCTATTACGCCTCAGAATGGTATGACCTTGAACGGTCTACAGGATACATACCATATGAAATAATAATTGATGCAAATACCGGAAGAGAGACTGAATCTTATTTTAGCCCCTCAGTAGCTTCAGCGATAGGATTAATGTATCCAAGTGACTATGGATATGCAGCCTACGGAGAACAATGTAATAATGAAAGCACAGAAACCCTAGACAACTACAACGTGTGTGGGACCTTAGATTGGCTAGTACTCACACCTTTTGAAGGAAGCGAGGTCATAACAGAGTGGACCATAACTCCTGAATCCCTGCATTCCGCATGCGCCGTTGGATCCTCGATATATGACGGTTTCCTTATTTATTCTGGAAACGATGTTACTGAGGTTCGTGTGATTCGTCCAACGCTATATTTAGCTTATGATGTTGAAATAACTGGCGGAAACGGATCGAAGAATAATGCATTTAAAGTTTCTTAAACATTATCGAAATTTGCTTTTTAATCTATAGGCACAATCTTTGGGTTGCCAAATAGATACTCATGTGTTATAATTATTTTGCCCAAAAGGTATGTAATCCGCTTACATATGTAATGATTACACGTAATAATATTTTAGAAAGAGGTGAAATAATGGCTAATTTGGTTGATAAAATCAATGAAAAGCATATCCGTAAGGATATTCCAGAATTTCGCGTAGGAGACACTGTTAGAGTTGATGTTTGGGTTAAAGAAGGAAAAAAAGAAAGAATCCAAGCTTTCGAAGGCTTAGTAGTAGCTAAGAAAGGTGGAAGCGTTTCAGAAACTTTCTCTGTTCGTAAGAAGAGCGGTACAGTTTCTGTAATAAGAATTTTCCCAGTTAATGCACCAACTATTGATAAGATTACAGTTGTTAAAAAAGGTAAAGTTAGACGTGCAAAACTTAACTTTATTAAGAACATGCGAAAAGAATACAAAGTTAAGGAAAGAAATTAATCTTTCCTTAATTTTTTTAGGAGAAAAATATGCAAAAGTTTTTAAAGAATTATGGCGCTTATATTGCGATATTTGTTCTGGTTGTATTAACGAGAACTTTTTTAATTACGCCAGTAAAAGTTAACGGAACTTCGATGGAAAAAACTTTACAAAGCGGCGATGTAATGATTTTGAATAAAATTGCAACTATCGAACGAGATGATATTGTAGTGGTAGGTTCTGAAGTTCAAGGAAGTAATATTATCAAAAGAGTAATAGCATTACCTGGTGAAAGCATTAAATGTGAAGATGGAATTATTTATATAAATAATCGCGAATATAGCGATAAATATGCTTATGGGATTACTGATGATTTTGAAGAAATAATTTTAGATAACGATGAGTACTTTGTTTTAGGAGATAACCGGCTTGTATCCAATGATTCGCGTAGTTTCGGACCAGTTCCTAGTAAGAGTATAAAAGGTGAAACAAAACTGATTATTTTCCCTTTCAATAAAATGGGATTGGTCTCTTAAAAGAGGTTAAAATAATAATGTATAACGAAAATTATATTAATGCCTTTTCTCAAAATCAATATCAAAATGCTTTACGTAATTATGGTGTGCTACTTAAAGTTAAAGACGCTTATGTAAATAAGTACCACGCTAATGGTATTTTTCAAACTGATATTGCTGATATTTTGTTTAAAGAGTCATTAGATCATTATGTTTTGCGAGAACTTAAAGTAAATCCTAATTTTATAAATTCTTCAGAAATGTATAATTATATGCAATTTATTATTTCGATTTATAATCTTAATGAACTGGAGTTTAATACTAATATTGTTTTTAGAGATGATAAAATCCGCGATTTAATTTTTAAGACTTATCTTGCGGCTCATAAAAGAACAATTGAACATAAAATGGTTAACACTGATGATTATTATGATTACGTAATCGAAAAGTTAAAACATAAAATGGTTCCTAGTCAAAGGGATTTGGATTTTTTGTGTGAATATGTAGCTAAAATAAAAATCTGGGTTCCAAAAGATAATGATGTTATTTTAAAATTTATTTTTGGCCCGATGCGAAATACTAATTTAAAATTCTCTTATCAAGTTCAAGATTATATTCTTAATTATTTACCAAATTTTTATAATCGTGAAATAGCAAATAAGGTTCGACTTGTAGTGGGAGATACTAATAATGGTATTCCGTTTAAAGGTCCAGGTCATTCTTCCCGCTTGGGAAATTTTGTTGTTTTAAGTAAAGATTTTTTTAAAAATGTTAATCTCAATTCGATTGATAATTCACAAGTAGAAAGGCTTCGAAGCGGAAGCGATATAACTTTTTTTATGATTGTTGCTTTGCACGAATTAGTTCATCAAAGTCAAAAAGAGGGGATTAGTTCATCTCAGTATAATGATCAAAAAATGGCTTATATAATTCATGTGCTTACTAGTCAAAATTTAAATGATTATGAGATTAATCATGATTCTGATGGTATTGAAATTGATGCTAATATGAATGCCTGGAAGCAAGCACAGCTATTTTTTGCTAGTTATTATTCAGGGCCAGATCGACAAAAACTACTTAAAAATTGCTATGTTAATGGAAATACCAGCTTAGTACGTCGAAGTTTTGCTTACAAGCAAGATAAAGAAGGAGATTTCTATCCATACGATGAGTATGACGTTGCAAACCTAGCATATATTATCGAAAAAAATCCTACATATATAAAAGAATATCCAATGCTTTTACATTTCTTTACTTCTGATGGAAAACTTAAATTATCGTTTATGTTGCAAAATAGTTGGTATACTAAGCCGACAGCCATGGAATTTGTTAAGTATTTCTTTAAACATGGTGGTCTTGAAAAAATATTTTATTTCTTAGATAAAAATCATCTAAATGATAGTGAAGTTTCAAATTTAATTAATAATTTGTATTATTATATAACGCAAACATTTAGAAAGGCTGACAATCTTTTGTATGTTTTAGCTCATAATAGTGCCGGAGAATATACAAATAATGAGGAGCTTTCTCCGTATTCGGTTCAAAAATTATGCGATATTCATTTGACATCCGCTTTTGAAGCTTGTAGTAAAGTTTATCCATTATTGCGAAAAATTGGCAAGCTATATCCTAACGCTTTAGAATATGTTAATTGGGTTACATATGATTTAAACGCAAAATTTGCCGAATATAGTCATAAAAAACAACAAAAAATATATACTGCTACTGCCAAAGGCAGGAAATAGGATAAGATTATTAGATATAATTGACAATAATAAAAAAATTATATAAACTATTAAGGACTAAAAAGGGGGACAGATGCAATGGCAATTACAGCCGTAGATAAAATAAAAATTAATAAATATTTAAAAGAAAATTCGATAGAATATATTTGTTATTTAGATATGTGTGATGCATTAGGAAAAAGAGATAAAATTAGCGATGTTGAATTTTTAGAGTATTTTACTGAGAGTGTAGTAACGGAGTTCCGTAAAAATGAAAAAATTTCAATGAAGCAATTAATTAAATTAGTCATGACTGTACAAGCGTTTTTGATATGGATTAGTGAAGAAAAATCTCCGGTAAGCGAGGATACTTTAGATAAAATTAGGAATTTTGGAAATTTTTATAATGAATATCTTGAAAGGACAGGAATCAATTGTGACGAGGAGTTTCGTGACAATTGTCTTGGAGACGTTTTAAATACCGTTAATAAACTCTATCCAAATAGTAACACTCTTGAGTCTTCAACAAAATATATTAATCAAATTGCTGAATTAGAGTCACAAATTAGCCAATTGAAAAGAGATTTAGAACGGACTCAGAAATTATATGAAGTTTCTCAAGCTAGTGCTGCTCAAAAAGCAGAAAGAATTGAAGTTTTAAATGCTAATATTTTAGGTTTAGAAAATGATCAAAGAGCTAAAGTTAAAGAACTAAAAACGATTAAAACGGAAATTGACTCCTTGAACAAGCAATTGGCGGATATTTTAGATAAACTTACTACAGTGCAAAGCGAAAAAGATGAGCTTGAACCATTTAAAAATGAATGTGCCGTTTTAGCATCAGAAGTGAAAAGACTAAGTAAAATAGTAAAAGAAGAGGCAAACGCCAAAAAAGAAGCTGCTAAAGCAAAAGTAAAAGAAACAAAAATTGCAGCGTTAATATATCAAAAACTTTTATTTGAAAAGATGAGTGTTGATGATATTTTAAGGTTTGTCGAGGAGCAAGGAATTAATTGTTCTAAGCAAGAAGTAGTTAATGCACTTAATAAGGTGCGAACGACAATTAATCTTGAAAGTAGTTTTGCGATGAAACCTAAATACTATGTTATGCCGGCATCAATTATTGAAAACGGAGAATTTGCTTTAGATATTCCTGAGGGATGTAAGTATTATGATATTATGCTAGTGTCTGATTTTCATCTTCGCAATTTTGATCATCATGTAATGAAGGGATTTGATATTTTAAATAATTATTGTGCAAAACAGAACATTAATTTAATTCTTAATTTAGGTGATTTCTTTCAAGGGGAAGATTGCAAAACTGTAAATTATGAGAGTGCAATAAAGAATTACCGGTTAGCCGAAAATGCGATTTCACAAATTCCAAGAGCAGATGGAATATACCATGCTATTCTCGGAGGAAATCATGATCGAAATATTCTTAAATTTGGATACGATCCTCTTGATGTGCTGACTAGTCAAAGAGATGATATAATCAGTTTAGGTTATTTTCATTCTAAAATTCTTTTAAATACACCTGATGGTCCGATTGGCCGATTCGATCTTCATCATCCATATTCTTATGATTTTCAAATCTATTTAGAAGAAGATGGGATTGATCTTACGCAAATGAATAGTTATTTAAATAATATTTATGGCGCTGATAATCGTGATAATTCATATATTGATATTTTTGGTCATACTCATAAAAATCAATTTAATTATCAAGGCGCATATTGCTATGTTCCGTCATATTTTGAAGGAAAGTTTAGCCGAGGAGCATGTCATCTTCGAATTTACTTTGATGAAGCTAAGCAAATTAAATATATGGTTTTTATGCCGCTTAGTGTTGGTGACGAACTAATAAAAACTAATGAAATTATATATAAAAAAACATTAAGTAAATAAGATTTGTATTTTTAAATGTAGAAGATTTGTTCTACATTTTTTTATTGACATTAAGTTTTTAATGATGTAACATTGTATTAGTGGAGTGATACAATGGTGAGTGATAATGAAGACGGAATTTAATAATAATTTTCCAATATATCTGCAGTTAGTTGAAAATTTAAAAATTGCGATTATATCAGGTAAAATTAAACCTGGTGAACGATTATTGTCGGTAAGGGATTTAGCTGTTCAATCGAAGGTTAATCCTAATACTGTGCAAAAAGCATTAGCGGAACTAGAAGATATGAAATTGATTTTTACAGAAAGAACGAATGGAAAATTTGTAACAACCGATGAAAAATTAATAAACGATTTAAAAGAAGATTATGCAGATAAACTATCTCGAGATTATTTTAAGACGATGAATGACATTGGCTTTAATAATGAAAAAGCCATTAAGTATTTGCAAAAGTTAGAAGGAGAGAATAATGGAACTACTAAAATGTGAAAATATTAATAAGAATTTTGGGCAAAAAGCGGTTTTAAAAAACGTTAATTTAACAATCCCGCGCGGGAAAATAATTGGTCTATTAGGTAAAAATGGTACCGGTAAGTCGACTTTGATTAAACTTATAAACGATTTGTTAGTGCCAAATTCGGGGACTATTTTGATCAATGGTAAACCTGTTGGTGTAGAAAGTAAGAGAGTTATTTCTTATCTTCCAGAAAGAACATATTTGGATAAATCAATGACAGTTCAAGAAGTAATTAAATTTTTTAGCGAGTTTTATCCTGATTTTGATACATCTAAAGCGCTACTTTTATTAAAAGATTTAGATTTGGATGTGCATATGAAACTATCAAAAATGAGTAAAGGAATGCAAGAAAAGGTTCAACTCGTTTTGGTTATGAGTCGGAAAGCAGAGTTATATATTTTAGACGAACCGTTAGGAGGGGTAGATCCTGCGACCAGAGATTATATATTAGATACCATATTAACCAATTTTGCAGATGGTGCTAGCGTGATTATTTCAACACATTTAATTGCGGATATTGAACGGATTTTGGATGAGGTTATCTTTATTGATAAAGGGAAAATTGTTTTACATAGTGACTGTGATGAATTAAGGGATCAACATAAAGCTTCAATTGACGAAGTTTTTAGGAGGATGTTTAAATGCTAAAAAAATTACTGAAATATGACTTAAAATATGTTTTTAAAGTCTTAATTATTTTTTATACATTGTCCATCTTTTTTGCCGTACTTACTAGATATTTTTTTAGTATTGATAACTCCTTTTTGTTTAATGTTATTGCTCAAGTTTGTAGTGGCATTACTATATCGATGATTTTTAATATTTTAATTAATAATATTATGAGATTATGGGTTAGATTTCAAAATAATTTTTATAAAGATGAAGGTTATTTAACTCATACTTTACCAGTGAAAAGAACAATTTTATTTTTATCGAAAAACTTAACGTCAGTAATAAGTTTGTTAGTAAGTTTTATAATAATTGCTTTAAGTCTTTGCATTGCATACTATTCTAAAGATAATCTAACATTGTTAAAAACAATATTATTGCCAATTGCTAACTTATATAATACGAATGTTATAAGTATATTATCAGCCTTTTTGTTTATTTTGTTTTTAGAGGTTGCAAATGCAATACAAGCAGGATATATAGGTATTGTTTTAGGACATAAAATGAATGATATAAAAACTGGATTTTCTGTTATATATGGTTTTGTTACATATGTATTATCTCAAATTATAGCAATTGCTATGGTGTTTATTGTTGCGTTATTTAATAAGAATTTGATGAATTTATTTTACACAACTGAGGCTATTGATTTAGATATGGTAAAACTCATTATCTATTTAGCAATCGGGATATACAGTATTTTAGTTATAGTAGGTTATTTAGTTAATTTAAGGTTATTTAAGGCCGGAATCAATATCGATTAACTAATAGTTGTTAGAAAAAGAACAAATTATTTGTTCTTTTTTCGTTTAAATCATAGTAAAAAATAATTTTTATAATATAATCATGAAAGTGAAGATTATTATGGCGGTTTAATGATAAACTAGTATAATTTAATAGTAAAGAAACATTAGAAATCGCTGCAAAGAGATAAATCTTCTTTTTTTATGATGTAAACTTTAATGAAAATAAGTTTTGTCTTTATTTTTTTTTATAAAAACAAGTTAATTAGCACTTACATATTGACAGTGCTAATTAAAAGTGGTATAACTAATATGTAAGAGAAAATAATCTTACAGGTGTTAATAATTAATTATGCGCTACCTAAAAAGGCTCTACGCAATTTGAAAGGAAGATGATATATA
>SVAQ01000017.1 GCA_015059305.1 Bacillota bacterium
ACAATCTACATTAGCACTACGCGAACCATCACTAGGACCTGTATTTGGTATTAAAGGTGGAGCAACGGGTGGAGGATATGCCCAAGTAGCTCCGATGGAAGATATCAATTTACATTTTAATGGTGATTTCCACGCTATTACAAGTGCAAACAATTTATTATCATCATTAATTGATAACTACATTTTCCAAAATAATGAAATCGGAATTGATCCAAATAAAATTGTATTTAATAGATGTTTAGATTTAAATGATCGTGCCTTAAGAGAAGTTACTGTTACTAGTAGTAGTTCTAAAGTATCTATCACAAGAAACGAAAAATTTAATATCACTGCCGCAAGTGAAATTATGGCAATTATGTGTCTTTCTAAAGATTTAGAAGATTTAAAAGAAAACTTAGGTAATATAACAATCGGTTATACATACGATGATAAACCTGTTTATGCAAAAGATATCAAAGCTAATGAAGCAATGACAATTCTTTTAAAAGATGCTTTAAAACCAAACTTAGTTCAAACTCTAGAGCACAACCCAGCAATTGTTCACTGTGGACCATTTGCTAATATCGCTCATGGATGTAATAGTATCATTGCAACTGATATTGCATTAAAATTAAGCGACTATGTTGTTACAGAAGCTGGATTTGGAGCTGACTTAGGTGCCGAAAAATTCTTAGATGTAAAATGTAGAAGAATGGGAATTCATCCTGATGCAGTAGTTATTGTTGCTACAGTAAGAGCATTAAAACTACATGGTGGTGCTGATAAAGCGACATTAAACGAAGAAAACTTAGATGCTTTAAATAAAGGATTACATAACTTAAAGAAACATATCGAAAATATGTTAAATGTTTATAAATTAAATACAGTAGTTGCAATCAATAAATTTACAACAGATACAGATAAAGAAATTAATACAGTGGTTGAATTTGTAAATAATTTAAATGTTAAAGCTATTCCTATTAATGTATGGGCTCATGGTGGAAATGGTGCTATTGAACTTGCTAAAGAAGTATTAGAATTAACTAAAGAAAAGAATACAACATTTAACTATTGTTATGATGAAAATGATTCAATTAAAGAAAAAATTGAAAAAATTTCTAAAAAAATATATGGTGCTAAAAATGTTATATTCTCTGAAAAAGCAAATAAAAATTTATCTTTAATTTCTAATGAAGATACAGATAAATTCCCTGTAGTAATTGCAAAAACTCAATATTCTTTATCTGATAATCCAAAATTACTTGCTATTGAAGGTGATTTTGATATCACAATTAGAGATGTTGAAGTGAGAACAGGAGCTAAAATGATAGTTGCTTTAGCTGGAGATATGTTACTAATGCCAGGTCTTGGTAAAGAGCCTGCAGCAACAAAAATGCATATTGATAAAAATGAGATAATTGATGGACTATTCTAAAAAAAATCACCCTTGGGTGATTTTTTATTTTTCCTTATAATACACTTTAAGTTTTTCATGTATTTCTTTTATAATAGTTTTACAATTATGATAAGGAATATTAAACATCTTACTAATATTCTTTTTAGTCATTCCTATGATAAAATAACAAACGAAAATATCATATTCATAACTAGATAAAATATGCTTTATGTCTCTCATTTTCGTATGTTCATCATAAGTTTCATCTCTTAACACACTTAAATCGTCAATATAGTTTTTTCCCTCTTTGTTAATATAAGTTTTATAGTAATCCCTAATACAAGATGTAGTAATTGTGTATATCCAATTTTTGAGATTACCTTTACTGATATCATACTCCCTTACGTGAGTATATAGTTTCAATAATACTTCTTGAAATATATCTTCATGATGTGATTTTTCTTTCACTCTGGTAGCTATCCAATAATTTATAATATCTTTATATTTATGATAAATATTATTGAATAATTTTAAATCATCATTTTTATTTCCAAACATTATTAATCACACAAATAACTAAAAAAATGTTAACTGCGTTAACATCCTAACCCTCGATAAATCGAGGGTTTTCTTTTCCTTTCTTTTTTTGTATAATATATCATATGATGTACATTGATTTTAATAAATATTCTGATTATGTTAATCCATTCAAATATCCACTTGAAAGATTATTTGAAGAATCTGGTTCTAGTGAAAGATTTGCTTTTCGTTATGAAGATGACTTGAGAAATGCTTGTAAGTCTAATCCTCATTTTACAGAAACATATTTTCACTTTCTTTTAAAAGGTAACTTTACTTCTAGTCAATTGTTATTTTTTACTTATCTTCGTAATCATAGTAATTATACTAAACACGATAACTCTAATATTAAATATAAAATTAAAAATATTTTAGATGATCACTGGGATAACTATGAACGTTTCATGTCTAAACTTTGCAAGATTCCTAATTATGTTTATGAAAATGTTGAAAAGGTTAGACAGTGCAGGACTAAAGCTTTAGGTTATCATTATTATACTTGCCCTAATTGTGGTAATTTCTCTTATGAATTTCATACTTGTAAATCTAGATTTTGTTCTTCTTGTGGTGTTAAATATGCTAAGAACAGATCTATCCAAATACAAAAGAAAGTTTTTAATTGTAACCATAGACATATTGTTTTTACTATCCCTAATGAGTTAAGAATATATTTTAAGAAAGATAAATCTCTATTAGATTTATTGTTTAAAGCTTCTAATAATGTTATTGAATATTGTTTTAATAAATGTAGAGAATTAAAAAGAAAAGATAAATCTAAACAATATAAAATAACTCCAGGTTTCATTTCTGTTCTTCATACATTCGGAAGAGATTTAAAATGGAATCCTCATATTCATATGTTAATTAGTGAAGGTGGTCATGACTCTCGTACTAATAAATTTATTAATATTAAACACTTCAATTATAATTTATTAAGAAAATCATGGCAAAAAAGTATTCTTGATTTAATGCTTCAAAATATTGGGCCTAAGTTTTATAAAATTAAAAACATGCTTTATAATAAAAAAGATAATGGATTTTATGTGTATGCTCCTATACAACAATTTAAAGATACTAAAAAAGGAATTGACTATGTTGTTAGATATACCGGTAGACCTGTTATGAGTGAAGCTAGAATTACTAATTATGATGGAAAGAAAGTCACTTGGTTTTACCATCCACATGAAGATGAAGATAAAACTATAACTGTTATTGATGATGCTTTTGACTTCATTAGTAAATTGATTCAACATATTCCATCTAAACAATTTAAAACTATTAGATATTTTGGTGCTTATGCTGCTAAGAACCATAAATATAGATTATGTAAAGATAAACTATATAAAGATTGGGAAATAAAGAAAAGTTCTAAACTAAATGAACATAGGTTTTCAATCATATTTAATTTTGAGTATGATCCTATAGAGTGCAAAAAATGTCATCATACAATGGAATTAGAATATGGTTACTATATAAAGAGAAAGGATGGTGAAATAATATATGAAAAGCAAAAATACTATAAACAAAATAAGTGGCAAAAATCAACATGGCAAGACCGAACCCAATACTGTCCTAGATATTATTAAGAATGATATGATTCCATACATTTGCATTGATTGTGGTTATGAAGAAAATGTACCTAAATGGCTAGTAGAAGAAATGTTTGATATGAAGGATTTACTAGAAAACCCTGATGAATATGCTGCTATGACTTGTCCTGAATGTGACGGAACTATGCATATTAAAAAATAACAATTAATGTAAGCACTCAAAAAAATTGCCTATTTTCGAATAGGCTTTTTGTGGTTATATTCCTATTTCTT
>SVAQ01000013.1 GCA_015059305.1 Bacillota bacterium
TCTCCCGTAGGAGTCTGGGCCGTGTCTCAGTCCCAGTGTGGCCGATTAACCTCTCAGTTCGGCTACGCATCGTCGCCTTGGTAGGCCGTTACCCCACCAACTAGCTAATACGCCGCAGGCCCATCTCTAAGTGAAGCTTTAAGGGCTTCTTTACTCCGTAGAGCACATTCGGTATTATCAGTCGTTTCCAACTGTTATCCCCAGCTTAGAGGTAGGTAACCCACGTGTTACTCACCCGTTTGCCACTAGAGGGAAAATCCAAATCATAAAACATCCGGTTTTTGTGCAAGCACGCAAACTTTCGATTTTATTCATTGGGCCCTCTCGTTCGACTTGCATGTCTTAGGCATGCCGCCAGCGTTCATCCTGAGCCAGGATCAAACTCTCAATAAAAAAGATTTATTTTTAAATCTTAAATTTTGAATTTAATCAAAGCTACTCAAATTGACTTTTTTTACTTAGTTTTCAAAGATCATTCTGCAACTCTTTTTGGGTTGCACAAGTAATATATCAAACTCGGAAGGACTTGTCAACAATTTTTTTTATTTTTTCAAAAAATTGTTTAAAGGTGTAAAACAGACCATTTTTTAAGGTTTTTATTACTTCCTTTCGTGTTTGCACAAGTAATATATCAAATCAAAATAGTCTTGTCAACAAAAAATGACATTTTTTTGATTTTTTACAAAAAAGCGCCTAAAAAAAGGACTTTTTATATATTATATGCACAAATTATTTGATAATTCTTGAAACTTATTGATTGTCTCCAACTACCTCTTTATACATTTTGTAATACTTTTCTATTAATTCCTTTTGAAAAGGAAACTCATTATTTTCTTTCATTCTAATTAATCTATTAAGACTATCTTGTACAATCGTATCAATTTCATCAGAATATTTCATTGTCATTTTATGATATTTATATTCATTTTTATCAAGCACTTTAAATGTATTGTCCGGAAAAATTCTTAGATCCAAGTCATAATCTATATATTTTATAATCTTTCCATCTAAAACATATGGTGATGCTATATTACAATAATAAAATAATCCATATTTTTTTAGTTGTGCTAAAATATTAAACCATTCGTTTTTATAAAAAAATAAAATTGCAGTTTCCTTAGTACGATGCGATCTTCCGTCATTTTCAGTCAACTTAACTTTATTGTTTGCACAAACTAAGTAATCATCTGTACTTTCAAGCACAACCGCCTCTCCGCTTATTCTATCAATTTTTCCGTTGTGTTTATAACAATGTATTGTTAATTTTTCTCCTTTTTTCATAAAACCTCATTTTAATTATAACTATATTAAATGTTTTTAGCAAATAAAAACCGCTTAATAGTTAAGCAGTTCTATAGCTTTACTAAGCTGATGATCAATAACGTCTATTACAATAGGATTTTCAGGGTCTGTTTCATCATATATGTACTCATTTTCAATCATATGGTCTGGAGTAATCCCAATAGTATCAATACATGTGCCGTTTGGTCTAAGCCACTTAGATGCAGTATATTTCACAAGGCCTCCATCGTTCAATGAATAAGTATGTTGGACTTTTCCTTTCCCAAAAGTAGTCGTGCCAACAATTGTTGCTCCGTAACTATCCTTAAGCGCGGCAGCCAGTATTTCTGCTGCAGAAGCAGTTGATTTGTTAACTAAAATGATTATTGGAAGATTCTCTTTATTCTCATCTTTATCTACAAAGGTTTCGGATCCATCCTTAGTTTCTAAAGTATAAATTACTTTACCATTTTCTAAAAATAAGGAAGCTGTACTATACGCTTGATCCAAGTACCCTCCAGTATTATTCCTTAAATCTAAAATATAGCCTTTTAAACCAGACTCTTTTAATTTACTAATTGCATATTCAACCTCTTCATCTAACGTACTTGAAAAAACGCTCATTTCAAGGTAACCAATCTGAGTCCCTTCAATTATATTGTACGTCACGCTGGGCACATTTAAAATTTCCATTTTCATAGAAAAAGTTAATGGAACACCATTACGATAAACATTTAAAATAACATTTTCTGCATTTGCTTTTATTAATGCTAAAATATTATCTGATGAACTGCCCTCAACATTTACACCATTAACGCTTGCAATAACATCCCCTGAAAGAATACCAGCCTCTTCTGCAGGAGAATCTTTTAATACATTAAGTACTTTTCCATCCTTAAATGTAATGCCTATACCTTCGTAGGTTCCGTTTAATTGTTCTTTTAAAGAATTTGCTGCATTTTCATCTAAATATGTAGTATAAGATTCGTCTAAATACTTCATCATTCCATTAATAGCATTTTTAATCATTTGCTCTTTATCAACATCTTTATAATATTCACTTATAATTTCTGCATAAACATCAAGAAAATCTTGAACATTTTCATCAACAATTAGTTCAGAATAACTTACACCTTTATTATTTGTAGTACTTTTAGTAAAAATTACACCTGTAGTAATTCCTGAGATAATCGAAGTAACAACTATAATTATAATAACATGTAATAAACTATAACCCTTTTTTTCCATTTTTATTTCTCCATCCTTATTTTATCAAAACGCTAAAAAAAAAGGAAGTGTTACTTCCCTCTATTGTAAAGCGACTTTTATTTGTTCAATATCTTCAATATACTTATTAATTTTGCCGTTTTTAACATTTATTAAAGTTATTTTTCCTAATTTTAATTCTTCAATGGTTTTAGCTTTAGGGTTTGTTTCTCCACCATTTGCATTATATTTATCATTTAATGAATTATCTAAATCTAGGAAATATATATTTAACTTTTCTTTTGCTTGATATTTCGTCATTAAAGAAGAATAGTAGATTGCTTCAACATCTTGTGAATTGTAAGCTAGAACATAATATTCATCATTTGATTTATTTAACATTGTTCCTACTGTTACAATATCATAATTTATTTCACCTGTTTCACTAGTCTCTGTTTCATTAACTGGATTATTTACTAATAATTTTGTTCCAAAGTATACTCCAATGATGATTACAATTATAATTGTTAAGATTAATAAAAATTTTCTAATTAACTCTTCAGCTTCTGATCGAACTTTAACATCTTTTGTTTTGCTATTTTTAACCGCCTTTTTAGCAGGATTTTGTTGTATTTTATTTCTTACCATATTACCACCTTCGTAAGATATTATATAATAATATAAGCTTAGAATGCAATAAAAATAGCCTTTTGCCAAAATAAAAAAGAAATGATTTTTATTTCATTTCTCTACTTAGTAGCTAATGTCGCTTGAGAATTTCCTAGTGAAGTCGCTATAAATACCATTTCAGATATTGATAAATCGTCACTTACTATATAATAATCAATAGAATTAGATGTCCAATACATTGAATTACTTGATAATGCCGCTATTGTATCATTAAGCATTAAAGGTTCACCATAAACCGGAATAATCTCATGTTCTGCTGAAGCAGATGCGCTCTCTTCTACAATCACAAAGTTTTTATCCCCCGAAAAAGTCAATATTACTCTACTGTCTTGTTCAGTATTTACAACTTCAGATGAACTTAAATATGTATTTGATGGCATATATAAAGGATATATTGCATTTTCAATTTTACTTAAGGTTTCTTCAGTTTCACAATTATCCTCCTCGCATTCTGTATTTGATACATAGTTTTTCAAATCAAATTCATCGCTTTTAAGTCCAGCTTTTAAATCAACATCATCCAAAACTACCTTTATTTTTGGCAAATCAGATTCTCCATAAACTTCTACTTTTTTTATATTATATTTTTCATCTAAATAAATTTTTTGATATTGTAAATCATCATTGTTAGGATAATTAACCTTACTTTTAATAACTTTTAAATCATCTTGTTTACTTACTGATGATTCATTATCATTTTCAATATCCTTAACTAAGGAAGACAAGATATATGCTTGAGATGAATTGTCTGGCCATGTACTTTCAAATTTAAAGCTTTTATTTAAAGAAGGAGTCACCACATATAATCCGTCATCATTTTTTAAGATTATTTGTTTATGCTCGTTTGTGGTATTTAACATCTCCACTTTATAATAATCCTTTGATAAATAACTAACATCAATAGTATAATTAAAAGTTTCTTCATCATTTAACAGTTCCATTTTACCGCTTAATTTATAAGATTTACTATGGTTAACATTATTAATAAACTCCTTTATAACATTTGTTGAATCATCTTTCGCTTTGCAACCACTTATTAGAAAAATTGCCATAATTATAAATAAACATTTTTTCATTTGTTCACATCCTTTTCTACTTAAATATATTTTTTTAAATATAAAATATTCATGAATAAAAAACGTATTTTTGATAATACTAAAAGTATAGAAAGGAATAATATGGAAACGTTTCAAAAAGTTACACTAATATTTACCATAATTGGAGCTATCAACTGGGGATTAATTGGCTTTTTCGATTTCAACTTAGTTGAATCATTATTTGCTGAAGCATCAGTTCTTCCATCCATTATATATGCGATAGTTGGTATCTGCGGTTTAATAAATATTGGAGTTTTGTTCACTCATTTTGATGGACATGAAAAATAACCACTAAAAAGTGGTTATTTTTTTAATTACTAGAAATTCTAACTTTTATTGTTGAAGATACGACATAAGTTACAAGTGGGTTATTATTATCAATTTTAACTTCCACTTCATGATCGCCAACACCTAATCCTGTTAAATCTACATATGCATTAATATCTGATGCATCTATATCTTCTATTACAGATGAAACACCTTTGCAAATAACTTCTATATTAGATGTGCCAATTAAATTAGCTTGAAGAGATCCTCCTAAATTTGGAGTTTTAATATTAGATACTTCAACTGTTTTTTGTTGTTCATTACCGAAGGTCAATGATAGATTAACTGTACTTGTAGACATATAACGAACTCCAGATGGTTTCGTTAACGTTACAGTATATGTTTTAGCATTATCTGCTCCAAGGCCGTCTACATTAATTGTTACTGGAATTGATTTTATATTTGCAATTTCCGCTTCACTACCGTACACAGTAACAGCAAAATCACTTTGATTATTCACTAAAATAGATGCTATACTTTTACCAGCAACTAGTTTTCCAGTAGTTTTTACTTCAATTGGAATATTAGTAGAATAACTATCTAAAATAACTGTAGCACTTAAAGTACTAGGTACTATTTCAACATTATTTAATATCTTACCAGAATTATCATAAGCTACTAATAAAACATTATCTAAATCGTAAGATCCAGCCTCAGTTAAATCGGGATCATTTAAATCTACTAAAGCTTTAATCCACGCTATTTTATCAAGAGCACTCTCACTACCTTTAACTACAACTTCAGATTTTGATAATGTAACACTCTTAACACTAAGTTTAGAATCAAGTTTATCTTGATTAATTAATTCATACGTAACTGAAGAAACACTACTTACCTTATTTTTTATCATGACCGAAACATATGATGGATCTAGTTTGTATGTTAGATTATCAATATTTTTAGAATAAGTAAAATATACTTTATGAGCTGAATCTGATGCAGTATAATCTGTCAAGTCTAAAGTAACTTTAAATTCACCTAATTGTTTTGCTAAGTAAATATCATTTTTTCGACCAGTTAATATTATATCGACTTCTTTTGGTGCCCCTTCTACAACATAGGCTTCTTCGTTATATTTTAGTTCTACTGGTACGTTTGTAATAACTTCAGCATTATTAGAAACTAATAAAATAACTTTTGAATCTATTAATAAAAAGCATATTACAGCAAGTATTAATGATAAATAAATTAAAAACGTAGGACGGTTTAATACTTTATCTAGAAACCCACCATTTCTTTTTAAAAGATTTTGTAAATTAAAAACAACTCTGCTTATTGGAACTATAATAAACTTATCAATTGCATTATAAATTCCTTTGAAAAATTTACTCATTATCATCTTCCTCACTTTCATTTTCATCTGAAGCAAAGAAAGTTTCAGATTTAGGCCCCAATTCTTCCATTAGTATTGTTCTAAATTCTTCATTCGTTAAATTATAATGAAGTTCACTATCCATTGCAATAGAGGCTCTTCCTGTTTCTTCAGATACAACTAACGCTAATGCATCACTTTCTTCTGAAATTCCTAAAGCTGCTCTATGTCGGGTTCCTAATCTTTTTGATAAATTTTGATTCATACTAGTTTTAAAAACTGAACCAGCACACGTGATTTTATCCCCTTGAATAATTATTCCCCCATCATGCAACGGTGAATTAGGGAAGAAAATTGTTTCTAATAAAAATGCATTAATGTCAGAATATATTTTTGTTGAATTTTCAATATATTCTTGCAATGAAACTTCTCTTTCAATAACAATAAGAGCCCCTATTTTATTTTTCTTTAACCAGTCAACAGCCTTCATAATTTCATTAACTACTTTTTCACGTTCATCGCCAGTTAAAACTTTATGTCTTCCTAAAAGTTGTGTCCGTCCAATAGTTTCTAATACGCTTCGTATTTCAGGTTGAAATATTACAATTAAAGCTAATGGTCCCCATTCTATTGCGTATTCTAGAAACACACCAACAGTATTTAAATTTAATAAATCACTTATAAATTTTACCAGTAATATGATAGCTACACCTTTAACTATCAATACCATTTTAATATTGTTTCGAACATGTTTTAAAATAAAATAAAATGCTACCCATAATAAACAGATATCTATAACATCCGCTATAATGTTCCAAATTAACGATAAATTCATTCTCTCATCCTCCTCGAGGTCTAGTATATTATATCAAAAAAATGACAAAATAAAAAGACTATACTTTTAGTCTTTTTGCTCTGAATTTATCTCTGGCTCAGCTTTGGGCTCATCGGAATTTTTACTTTTATTTTTAATTTTAACATCCTTACTAATATTAGTATCAACTAGATAACCAATTAACGCTAATATTAAAATAACTGTTACAATAGTAAAGATTATGTAATTATTAGATACAAAATTTAAAACCTTTTCCATTATTTGATCACCAAACTTCCAGTTGCTGGCATTATTTGGATAAATGTATTTCCATCATTAACGATTAATTTAGTTCCGTCCTCAAAAGTATATTCAGTCTTACTTTCACGGTTTTTCTTAGACCATTTTATTTTTACAGCCTTTCCCTCAGAAATAAAGTATCCTTCACCTGTACCAATATTTTCTAAAAATTGTCGACCTTTATCATCGCCAGCAATAGTATAATTTTCTACTTCATATACAATTATATTTTTTACTAAAAGTTGTTCTTTAGTGGCATAGTCAACATGTTCTTTGTTATTAACATATCTTTTATACATTTTTGTTTCTTCATCATATGCGTATTTATTATTTGTATAATTCGAATATTTAACAGTAACATCCGTTGCTGAAGTTGCTTCGCCGTAATTACTTAAATTTACAGACTCTGCACTATAGCTTAACAATAGACCATTTTCAGTTTCTTGACGATACCCTAGTTTTTCAGTAGCTTTATTAATTAGCTCCATATTAGTAAATCCTGTGTGCTCACTCGAAATATTAAGAGGGTTATCACGATAGAAATATACACCTTCATAAGTTAACCCATTAATATTATTTATTTTTAAGGTTTTAATATCACTTTTAGCTTGTTCAGAATATCCCCAATGGACAAATATAGCGTCATTTTCTAAAACGTAATCTAAATAATAATGTCTCGCACTTCTGACCGAACCTATTTTTGCTGTTTGTGCATCTTGATATAATGCTAAAAATCTAGTAATGCCACCCTCAACGATTAATTCATAAATCATATAAGCTTCACTTAATCCCGATTGAATTTGACGGGCTTCATTTAAATTGTTAACCATAACAGCATAAGGCCGACTTTTAGATTCTATATCAACTATTTTTACTTTTTCTGGAATTTTTTCAACAACTTTATCTTCTTTACCTGTAGTCTTATTGTCTTCTTTATCAGTTAATAAAACTACAGCCAATACTACACCCGTTAGCAACAAAATTATCGCTATAATGATTGTTATATTTTTGTTTAATTTTTTCATTGTTACCACCTTTCTAAATTAAGATATTCTTTGATAACTAGATTTTAAAATATCTTTTTCTTTTATCGATTGGCGTTTATCATATACTTTCTTTCCTTTACAAATTCCAATCAACACTTTTGCTTTGTTATTTTTAAGATATACACTGAGCGGAATTAATGTATAACTATCCTGAGAGATTTGTTCATTTAGTTTTCGTATTTCCTTTTTATGTAGTAATAATTTTCTTTCACGATACTCATCATGATTAAAGATATTTCCATTTTCATATTTTGCAATATACATATTTATAATAAAAACTTCATTATTTTTTATTCTTATATAACTATCCTTAATATTTACCGATCCTTTTCGAACAGATTTTATCTCAGTTCCCGTTAAGGCAATTCCACTTTCGATTTCAGCTTCAACAAAATAATTAAAGTATGCTTTCTTATTCTTGATTTCCATCTTTATTACCTACCAACTCAAAATCAATTGTTCTTGTTTCTTTAGAAGCCCCAGTTACAACAATTTTCACACTATCGCCAATTGTATATTTAATATTATTTTCACTCACTAAAGATAACAATTCTGGTACGTGTGTATAAAATCCTTTCAAGGTGGAAATATGAACTAAACCTTCAACCAAATTAGGAAGCTCAACAAACATTCCAAAATTGGTTACACCTGAAACAATACCAGTATATTCTTCTCCAATATGTTCTTCCATATATTCTGCCATTTTCATATCTAGAACTTCTCTTTCAGCTTCAATCGCAGCAACTTCTCGCTCACTGGCAATTTCACACATTGTTGGAAGATTGTTTTCATAATAACGCACAGTATCAATATCTGATTTAAATTCAAATAAATACTTATGCAATAAAGTATGAACCATTAAGTCCGGGAAACGTCTAATCGGAGATGTAAAATGAGTATATATTTTGCTAGCTAAACCAAAATGACCAATATTATTAGTACTATAAATAGCCTTTTTCATGCTTCTTAAAAGCATATCACTTAGAATCTCAAAGCCTTTCTTATCCTTCAAACTTGATAAAATATTTTGCATCGTTTTCGGAGTAATATCATTTGTATTTACATTAAGCGAATATCCCATCAATTTAACTAAATTCATAAAATCTTCAATTTTTTCTGCACGTGGTTCACCATGAATTCGATAAACAAAAGGTAAATCCATATTTGTAATGTGCGTTGCAACCGTTTCATTTGCAATAATCATAAAATCTTCAATTAGTTTTTCTCCCTCAAGTTGAACACGTCGTACAATATCAATAGCCTTTCCTTTTTCATCCTGAACTACTTTTGCTTCATCTAAACCAAAATCAATATATCCCTTATCATTTTTAGCTTTTCTTAATATATGTGCAAGTTCTTGCATTAATAGTAGTTTTGGTGCAAACTCCTCATAGCCCGAAGGAATTTCATTTTCCATAATAATTTTGTTAACATTTTTATATGTCATCTTCTTTTTACTATTAATAACTGATAGAAAAATATCATAATCTTGAACTTTACCCTTGTTATCAATTTTCATTTCACAGCTAACAGCTAAGCGATCAACGCCTTCATTTAAAGAACAAATACCATTAGATAATTCATGAGGTAACATTGGTAAAACAGTATCTGCTAAATATGAAGAAGTTCCTTTTTCTAAAGCTGCATCAAAAAGTGGTGTACCTTCTTTTACATAATGGGATACATCGGCAATATGAACGCCTAATATATAATAATCATTTTCTTTTTCAATGCTAATTGCATCGTCGATATCTTTAGTATCATCACCATCGATTGTAAAAATCATTTTATCTCTTAAGTCACGACGATCTTTATACTCACTTTCTTCAACAGACATTGGCAAAGAGTTAACCTGTTTTAACACTTCTTCTGAAAACTCTAGTTTAATATCATGAGCACAAGCTATCGTTAAAATGTCAACACCAGGATCATTTTTATGACCTAAAACTTTTATCACTTCTCCCAGATATAGATTTGGCTTAAGTTCTTTAATAATCTTTACTAGTACTTTATGACCTTCAACACACCTAGATAGCGATTCTTTTGTAAGTTCAATTCTAATCTTTTTCTTTTTATCATCTAAAGCAAATTCAAGTTTATCACGGTGTTTAATTATTTCTCCAACTATTGTTGATAAGTCTCTTTTTAGGATATTTACAACTATTCCCTCATTACCCTGAATATCAATTTCTACAAAATCTCCATCAACGGCGCCATTTAAGTTTTCTTTTGCTACAAAAGTATCTTCATCATATTTTGTATCTACAAACCCATTTCCTCTTTTGTTAATATGAAGATATCCTGTTAAAAGTGAACTACAGCGGTCCATTAAAATAAATTTATCTTTTTTACTTTTATGAATTTTTCCATTACTTACTAAATCAAAAACTATTCGATGTAACATTTTATATTCATCTATTGTTTTTAATCCCATTAAATCATTTATCTCAATTAATGTTAATGCTTTATTCTGATTTTCTAGTATCTCTAGAATTTTATTTTCCATTTTAACAACCTCCCCATACCGCAGTTTCCAATTGACTTTCAGTTAATGTACAACTACCAGATTGAAATTGAGCGGATTTTTTCTTTGTCGATGCATTTTTAGTAATAATTATCGAATCTGTTCCAGAAAATTTTTGGTTTTCAAATAAAGGATTATTCTTTTTAACAAATGTTTCATCTAATAAGCCTGTTGAGATTAAATTATTTAAAGAAACTGTGCAACTTAAAGCTGCAGGAAAATTACAATGACTCGTACTTAACTCAGAGTAAAGCATTGCACTTTCAAACAACTCTTGCATTACTTCCTTATTATCATCTTTTTGTGCATCCCCCAGTACTTTGGTAGCATTTAATCCTATAACCACTCCCAAAGCTGCTATTATTCCTATACATACTAACATTTCTATTAACGTAAATCCATTCTTTTTATTTTTCATAATTTTATTATATAGTAATCCCTATTTTTTTTCAATTTAAAAAGCGACAAATGTCGCTTTCACTCTTACTTTAAAAATAAGATTAAAGAAATAACAAAGAATAAAATTCCTAGAGCTAAAGTAAATCTACTTATAAATAACTCTACTCCTCTTTCTTTCATATTTTGAAATAAGGCATCATTTCCACCAGTTATAATACTGCCGGCGCTACTTGCTTTTCCGCTTTGTAAAAGCACAATAACAATTAATAACACCGAAACCACCAGTAAAATATTTTCTAACATTATTTTTCCTCGCTTTCAGTTATGGCTTTTTCTAGTTCTTCCATAGTCATTTTACTATATCCCTTTATTTTTAATTCTCTAGCTTTCTCTTTTAAATCTTCTAGTGAAATATCTTTAGAATTATCTTCTTCTTTTTCAGGTTCAATAACACCAGTTTCTACTAAAGAATCAATTTGTTCTTTTGTTAACGTTTCATATTTCATTAATGCATCACTTAATAAAGTGACTAAGCCTTCATTTTCTGTAATTATTTTTTTAGCTTTGTTATAACATTCATCAATGATCTTTCTTGTTGCAGTATCAATTTCTAAAGCCACTTGATCAGAGATATCTCTATTTTTGGTATAGTCTCTTCCTAAGAATACATCTTTACCAGTTTCTTCGTATTGCATTGGACCAAGTTCACTCATACCGTATTGAGTTACCATACTTCTTGCTAGTCTTGTAGCCCGTTTAAAATCATCAGAAGCACCCGTTGACATTTCATGTAAGAAATGTTCTTCACTAACACGACCACCTAATAGTCCAGTTATTTTCGCTAAAATCTCTGTTTTAGTCATCACTGATAACTTTTCTTCTTTTGGAAGCATCATTGTATAACCACCAGCCATACCACGTGGAATAATTGTTATTTTATGAACAACTTCGGCATCCTCAAGTTTTAAGCCGATAACTGCATGTCCAGCCTCATGTAAACTGACAAGTTTCTTTTCTTTAACGGTAATTTTTCTTGTAGTTTTCGCTGGGCCAAGCATTACACGGTCAGTGGCTTCATCTATTTCTTCCATTGTAATATTTTCTTTATTTCTTCTAACAGCAAGTAAAGCAGCTTCGTTTAATAAATTTTCTAAGTCTGCTCCAGAAAATCCTGGAGTTCTTTGTGCCAAAGCATTAATTTTTACATCTTCTGCTAATATTTTATTTTTTGCGTGAACTTTTAAAATTGCTTCTCTTTCGTTTGAATCAGGTAAGCTAACTGTAACTTGCCTATCAAAACGTCCTGGACGAAGTAATGCTGGATCTAATACATCAGGTCTGTTTGTAGCAGCGATTATAATAATACCTTCGTTAGCTCCAAATCCATCCATTTCAGTTAATAATTGATTTAATGTTTGTTCTCTTTCATCGTGTCCGCCGCCTAAACCAGTTCCTCTTTGGCGACCAACAGCATCAATTTCATCAATAAAAATCAAACACGGAGCACTTCTTTTAGCTTCTTTAAACATATCTCTAACACGAGATGCTCCAACACCTACGAATAATTCTACAAAGTCAGAACCACTTATATAAAAGAATGGTACATTTGCTTCGCCAGCAATTGCTTTAGCAAGTAAAGTTTTACCTGTTCCTGGAGGTCCTACTAATAAAACTCCTTTAGGAATTCTTGCACCTAATTTTTGGAATTTTTTAGGATTTTTCAAAAAATCAATTAATTCTTCTACTTCTTCTTTTTCCTCTTTTAAACCAGCAACATCTTTAAATGATTTCTTATTATTATCATCAACTAATCTTGCTTTACTTCTTCCAAAATCAACAGAGTTTTTATTTGAATTTGCTAATTTAGAGAAAAGCATATAAGCTATTACAACCATTAAAAGAAGAGGTAAGATTTGCGCTACTAAATATAATATTGTTGAAGACCCTGGATCTTTATTAGTATCATATTTTGATATTTCATTTACTTTAATATATTCTGTTATAGTATCAATTTCAGCTTCTACAACAAGTGTTGTAAATGATTCATTATCTTTATAATCTTCTAATTTTCCTTCTACATAATATACTGACTCACTACTTTTCGGAGTAATAGTTATTTCTGTTACTTCATCCTTTTCTAATGCACTAATTAATTTTCCTGTAGCAAGTTCATGAACTTTACTACCTTGCATATTTAGAATAAATAATATTCCACACATAATTAAAGCTAAAACTAAGTATGGACTAAAATTTCTAACTGTATTTTTCTTTTTTGCGTTGTTCATTTTCTATTTCCTTTCACTAAAAAGTATTATATCATACTTTTCATTTTTTTCTTTATCAAATTTACTTTTTTTCAAACCGGGAACCCAAATTAATTTACCATTATTATCTACTACAATTGGATATATATCCCTTTTTTCTTTATCAATTTTTTCATCAATAAATATATCTTTAACTTTTTTATGCCCTAAATTTTTAAGTTCAATAACATCACCATTAATACGATTACGAATATGTAACGGTAACTTTATTTCTTTTGAATTTAGTCTTATTATGTTATTGCTTTTTTCTTCCGAATTGGTAATTTGTTTAATTATCCATGTATCATCCTCGTAAGAATTTTGAAATATAACATCAAAATCATTGTTGATAATTTGTTTAATTATTTTAAAACTATTATAACTTTTTTTTCCAATATAACCATTAGATAAATTAACTATACTATTACTTTTAGAAAAATTAATTACATCTATCATGTTTTGGATATTTTTATCACTTATTTCTAACCAATCATTTTTTTGAATTTTCTTAACCAAACGTTCAAGTACTTTTCTTTTTATAAAATCACTTTCTAATTTTAATTTAGTTAATGTGATTTCATCATCAGAAATTAGCATTTTATCATCTATATATTTATTAACAAAAAAATCATAATCTTGTAATTCTTCACTGAATTTAAGGTATTTATGGTGTAAATTATTATTTTCCTTTTTTAAAAATGGAATAATTTTATTTCGGTATTTATTTCTAGTATGACAATTTAATTTGTTAGTATAATCCTCATAATACTTAATATTATTATCGCGGACATATTTTAGAATCTCTTTTTTACTTATTATTATAAATGGTCTTAAAAATTTTCCATCTTCTTTTTTTATTCCGGCATATCCAGATAGATTACTTCCCCTTGTAAGACGCATTAATATCGTCTCTACTAAATCATCTGCATGATGTGCGGTAATAATATATTTTGCCTGATACTGACTTAATACAGTTTCAAAGAAAGTATATCTGATTTTTCTAGCTTCACTTTCAAAATTTTTCTTAATTTTTGTACCAATTTCCAAACCTTCAAAAACAATATTATTTTCCTTGCAATATCCTTCTAAATAATTATATTCGCAATCACTTTGCTTGCGTACTTTATGATTTACATGCGCACAAATCACATTTTTTGAATCAAAATTATTTACAAGCAAATGAAGAAGGGCCATTGAATCAGATCCTCCAGAACATGCCACTACTATTTTGTCTTGGCTAGAAATTTTTGACTTTAAATATTGTACAACCTCTTTCATAAACATCCTTATTATGATACCAAAAAAGATTGTTTTATCAACCTTTTATTTCAACTTTTTGTTTAAATGATATTCCTCCAATGTAGAAATGTTATTTTCATACATATACAATGCAACTTCTGGGCCTACATATCTAATATGCCAACATTCATAATTAAAACCAGTTATATCTTCTTTACCTTTTGGATACCGTAAAATAAATCCAAAACGATACGCATTTTCATGAAGCCATTTTATTTCTGGATACGAATCATCAAAATCATCATTGTACTTTCCATCAGTATATAATGCAACATCGATTGCAAGGCCACTTTGATGTTCAGAAGTCCCAGGCAAAGCAACTAATTTATAGGCTTCTTCTCCTTTTATAGCTAAATTATATTCAAGTATTTTAGCTTGATAATCATATGAACGATATGCTGAATCAACTACAAAGTAAAAACCATTTTGATACCCTTGCATTTTCCCCTCAACTAAACCATACCACTGCATTTGATAAAAAGCTGATAAAACTGTTTTATCTATTAGCGTCTGCTGATTTGGATCAATCTTTTCACCATTATATTCACTATATATAGTTAAATCACTTGGAACATAATTTTTATCCAAAGGGTTTTCTCGATTAACCAATATTGTGTAATCCATATTCTCCTCAATCTATTTAATATTTTTTAAATTATATTCAAGCATTTCCATTATTTCACCATTAAGAATTTTATCTGGAGAACTATTTTCATAATTAGTACGATTATCCTTTACCATCTTGTAGGGTTCCAAAACATAACTTCTTATTTGACTTCCAAAGTTGATACTATCAGTTTTCTTAAAACCATTTATTTGATTTTCATGTTTTTCCAGTTCAATAGCATACAGTTTGCTTTTTAATATTTCCATTGCAATTTCTTTATTCTTAAGTTGACTTCTTTCATTTTGAACACTAACCACTATTTTTGAAGGAATATGTGTAATTCTCACTGCCGAATTACTTGTATTTACGGATTGCCCGCCTGCTCCCGAAGAGTGAAACACATCAACTTTTAAATCCTTTTCATTTATTTCTATTGAATCGACCTTTTTAAATTCGGGTGTTACATTAACAGACGCAAATGATGTATGGCGCCTAGCATTTGAATCAAAGGGCGATATTCTTACCAAGCGATGAACTCCACTTTCATTTTTTAGATAGCCAAAAGCATTAAAGCCTGTAATTTTTATCATTACTGATTTTAATCCAGCTTCTTCGCCAGGTTGCGAAGATATTTCTTCATATTTATAACCACTTTTCTCACAAAAACGCCCATACATACGAATTAACATATCTGTCCAGTCACAGCTTTCAGTTCCACCAGCGCCTGCATGTATTTCTAAAAAACAATTTAAAGAATCATACTTACCACTTAAATAAGTTTCTAGTTCAAGTTCTTCAATTATATTTTTCAGTTCTTCCATTTCTGAAGGCTCTACTAATTCAATTAATTCCAAATCAGCTTCAATACGTTTTTTTATTTCGTTAAAAGTATTAATCTTTTTTTCTAAACTACTAACTTCAATATTTACTTCGCTAGATCTTTTAATATCATTATAAAAATTAGGATGTGACATTTCATCATTTAACTGAATTAATCTTCGTGACAAGCCCTCAATGTCAAAGTGACCTCCCAATCATCAATAATTTTTCTTGATAATCTAATAATAATTGTCTATCTACCATAATTTCTCCTATTCACATATTATAATATATCAAAAAAAGCCTAATATTTATAGGCTTTTATTTTATCTATGAACTAAAACTCGAGTTCCAATTTCTACATCATTATAAATTTCATCTGTTATTTCGGGAGGAATATTTACACAACCATGGCTCCCATTTGTTTTATATTTAGATGTACCAAAAGTTCGACGCCAACTAGCATCATGTAACCCTTCACCAGTATCAGTATATTGCATCCAATAATTAACAAATGAATCATTCATTAGATATGTATCTCTTTCTTTTTCGAAAATTGAAAACATTCCTTTGTCTGATGGCGAAGAATCTTTTCCAGTTGTTACAGGAGTCGTATAATGTAATTCATCATCATTATATAAGTATAATCTTTGTTCACCAATATCTACAATAACAAATTTATCATTTAAATCCGCTGTATATTCAGCATTTACAAAACCAAAAGTTCGATTATTGGTCATTACAAAATACCAACCATTATATTCCCCTAAAACTCTAACCGTCTCATATTTTTGAAGTTGACCAATACATTCAGATTCCTTACTATTTCCCACACGAAAATTTAATTTTGATTTAGCATAGACAATCTTTTTAACATCTAACTCTTCCAGGTTTAATTCTGGATAACAGTTTTGCGCTTGCTCCAATAATGATATTGTATAATCATCTAGGACATAACCTAATACACCATTGTGTTTTACCAAATACCAGCCATTATCCACTTTTGCAACAACTTCAAGTTCTGATCCTTCAGAAAAAGTAGAAATTAATTCACTATTTTTATCCGGTGATACTCGAAAATTCAAAGAATCTGTAGTTAATACTATATCTTTGCATTCCTTGTGTTCATAATCAACATCAACAATATTTCCAGTAATTCTTAAACAACGACGCGGAACATATCCAAGTTGACCACCAAAATCTAATAAATCCCATCCATTATCACAAGATAATATTTTTTCGGCTTTACTTCCTTTGCATAAAAAACCGATTGATAAAGATGATTCAGTAGTTCCAACATATAACGGTGTATCCTTAGTTATAACAACCATTTCCTGTCTAGGTTCGTTATCACAACTTATCCAATCCAAGATCATACTCCCAATATTTGTAGGTGCATATTCCTGTACAATTTTATTTTTAGATTCAAAAGAATCATCATCTGGTAATAATGGTTTTGCTTGTTTAATAAACGCATCTATATCTGCTTGACAGCCAGCACATGCCATACTATAAGCTAAAAGATGAGCTAATACTTTAATTTTTTTATTACGCATAGCGTATGTTCTCCCCTTTTTTAATGCCGTATATAATACACCAAAAAGCTTAAAATGTCAAATCTAGTATATTTTCGATCCTTTTTATTGCATTAAAAAGCTCACAAATCTCCTTTTTCGGGAATTGTGAGCAAGTTTAAAATATAAATTTTTAATTGTCTTTATTACTTTTACCTAGATTACACCTATCACACAATGTCTGAAGATTACTAAGCGTTGTTTTTCCACCTTTTGAAACCGGAATTATATGATCTACGTGTAACTTTGCTCCATCTTTGGCAGTAATACCACATTTTTGGCATTTAAAATTATCTCTTTTTAATACATCATATCGCATTTCATTAGTCATGTATTTTCTTTCTCGCCTCGATGTTTCTTCATACTTTTTCCCGTTTCGCCATTGCATGTATAAATCACATAATTCTTGATATGGGACAATTCTATTTTTTTTATAAGTATTTTTACCTGAAGCTGTAGTATAAGATACAATTACATTTATTGATACATTAAACACATTTTCTTTATATAATTTTTCTTTAATTATTCTATTTTCAATTTTATTATATTTCTTTCTCGAATAATTAATTTGTTCTAATTCGTTGTCACTAATACGTTCATCTATTTTTGAAAACTCTTCCAAATAAGCATCATATTTTCTTTTATTTCTATAGGCATCTAAAATAAACTCTCTAATATTATCTTCATTATTTTCTATTCGATATAATAATATAGAATTTGCTCTAGCTCTATCATAACTTTTTCGTGAATACTCTTTCTCTATAACAACCCTTTTAATTTTACCTAGGTCTTTAAATTCATATCTACTATTAAGTTCAATAAGCCTAGAGTATTTTTTACTAACTTTTTTTACCGTTTCATTTTCCTTTTTTACAATGTAATTAATTAAATTAGTTATTAATATATATAAACCTAACGAAATTAAAAAACTTATTGCAGCAATCTTTTCCTCTAAATCACTTGGAATATTAGAATTTACACATAGAAAAACTAATAAAATTAAATAATAAATAGTAAAATACGTTAAAAACCACTTTATTAAATGATTTAGCATCTTTTTCATAGATATTTCCTTTCGAATCTATTATAACACATATCCTATAGAGCATATTCACAAAGGTATCTAAACTTATTTGTCTTTTATAATATATTTATATATTATAAATATACCTATAACCCAAAAGGGAATTGAAAAAATTGCATATAGATAATTTCCTTCCTGCTTTACAATTCCAATAGTCCAGAAGAAAAGAAAACCAAACCAAAATATTAAAAAGATTATTATATATCCCTTTAAAAACCATTTTTCCAGCCTATAATTTTGAAAAATTCTAGATACAATTGAGCCGAAGCTACATAAACCACAACCTAAAAACGGAAAAAATATTACTTTCGATATAAAATCTGGCAACTTAAAGAAAATGAAAATAAGAAATATACATATAATAGAAATGCCCATAATTGAAATCGTATTTTTTAGTATGTCATAAGATTTAAAAAAATTAGTATTATCAATTACATTATTTTTAGATTTCTTTAATTTAATTTTGTATATTAAATCATATCCAATTACATAAAGCGGAAAAATACTAATTATTACTCCATAAATTTTTTGATATCCTTGTGACAATATAATACTTAATAACCCAGGCAAAAAGATTACATATACTATTGGCAATAAAAATAAATTTTCAAAATTTCCCACTGGTGAATAAAAATTTAACCAGTAACTCTTTTTTTCCTTTGGTATCCAATTTTCACTGGCTTTCCCAACAATTTTGTAAATATAATTTCGCGTTTTTAAAACATAATAATAGCAATTTTCTTCGAAATTGTTTTTATTAATATCATAATCATATGATTTTCCTTTTTTATCTAAAAAATAAAATTCATTATTATCTTTGCTACACAAATACAAAACATCTTTTTTAGGAGGTAAAATAATATTACAAAAAAACAGTATCCAACAATATAAGGAAACACTAAAGAAAAACGTACCGAATATTATGAGTATTCCATTTTTTGATAAACAATCATATAGTGTATTTAAATTATCAATATTGAATATGCCAGAAAAATATACTAGTAGCACACCAAAAACACCTAGAATGCTAACAATTATTAATCCTCCTGTTGAAAAAAATTTTTTCCTAATTTCTTTTCTTTTTAAATCCAAATCCACAAGCATCGCTCCTATAATAACTATACCATAGTTTAGTTATTTTTTATTATAAACCCGTTAAGAGTGCACGTAAAAGATATCTAAAAAGAGTCTATTACATTTACTTTTTGAATATTTTTTGTATTATCTTCGTATTCCGGGATGATCTGGAACAATAAAATCGGTTTCTTCACCTAATTGTGAAAAATACTCCTTTAAATTTTTAAAGTCCATTGTATCTTGAAATGCTTCATAGGACATACAAAACAAACTGAATTGTTCCTCTTCCGAAAATACGTGTGATCCTCCGCCACCGGTTCCACCACCCTCTTCACCCATGCGATATACACCTTTTACTATTGCTGGAGTTGAACCTTTAAACAATTCTTTTTTTCCAGAAGCACTATCTATTATTAATGTTTCTATGTACTTATCACTTTGATTTTGTACACTTCCAAAATATGCCCATGGATATTTTCTAAAACACTCAGCACGTGATATCATAGCAGTATTACTATTTGAATTAACTGCTAATTTTTTACCATTTTGTAGTTTAGCAACAAGCGATACCTTTTCAAATGGCCCATATTTTAAAAACGCTTGAGATTTTGCTCTAATTTTATGATAGTTTAAAAGTCTACTTTGCGTATCATTACCGAATTGATTATTTACCAATTCAAAACTGCCATTTACTATTCTTTTTAAAAAATCTTCACTATATTGCAATAAATCATTATTACCATCCAAATCTCTAACAATCCACTCCAATATTTCAACAGAATTCATATGGTTGTTTCCTGTTAATCTGATAAAATCTGGATTTGTTCTTAATTGATTAGCGGTTACACCTAATAAATGTAATAATTGTTCTTCTTTTATTGTAAATTCTAGGTAATCACTATTATCAGGACTATTAGTTGTTAATTCAGCCACCAATTTTATATCATGATAAACCTTATAATATGCTAGAATTGCCTCTCTCATGAGCATTAGTGTCTTTTCAACGTCCTGTTGAATCATACCAATACTACTTTTCGGATATTGCAAATATGTTCCATTACTTCTTGTTGGCTCTTTTAATTTATTATAATATTTATCTGCAATTTTATCATTCTTACCATCAGGAATTAATAAAGAATTATATTTTTGTTTTACAAATTGTAAATATACTCCTATTAATTCTTCAAAAGTTGCTCCATTGCTATATTTATCATCTTTAATCAAAGCATAATAGTAACTATTATCATTCAAAACACTTATTACATCGCTTATCGAGTTATTAATTAACATGTATTCTATATCAAAAATTCCCTTAGAATATAATTCACTATTTAACATGGAAATTACATTTCTAAAATCCACAATTTCTTCTAACTGAATTTTGTTCATTTTATCAACTCCTATTTTAATTATAGCATAATTTAATCCCCTTTAACCGACTTCATTTTAGCAACGTACACAATTTTATAGAAACTCCAACTTAAATTTTCTTAATAACAAATACAAATCGTATATAAAAACTTATGTAAAAAGCAGTCATCACGACTGCTTGTAAAATCAAAATATTGGGATTACTCTTTAATTAAAACATCTGGATATTCACTTGCTACTTTATCTGCAGAAATCAAATTATTCTCTAATGCCGATTTAAGAGTCATTACTTTATTATCTATCATAAATTTAATCATTAATTTATCACTTTTAATGCAACTCAAATAATATTTATTACTATTATTTTCATAAATCAATTCTAATGCTTCGGCACAGGTTTCCGTATAATCTAAAATACTATAAAATATAACATCCGTTTCTCTCTCAATTATTTTTCTTAAATCAATTCCATTTGATATTGAATAATAACAACCTTTTTCACTTTTAGGCAATACTCTTCTACCATCACTCCATACTTCAACCGTATCAATTAGTTTGTTATCATTGTACATTTCAATATCAAACCCATGACCGTCACTTAAGCAAACATCACCATATTTTTTAGCACTTGATATTGCATCTAATATTTCTTTAATCTTGTCAGAATCTTTAATTACACTTAATTCTTTTTCACCAGATTTTATAACAATCTTATTTGTTTCGTTTATTTTATTTATAGTTGATGTCGGCAAAGAGTTACTATTTTGATTCACATTATTGGTTACGCATTTATCAGTTAGAGATTTCATATCAATATCATTATTTTCAGTATGAATATAAATAGTAGGAATTACTGGACTTGAAAATGTTTGATAAACAGAAAATTTCTTACTAAAGTATTCTTCAAAATTATTCATTACTTCAGCTTCATAAGTTCCATTTTTAGGAAAAATTATAAGATACATATTTTCTTTATGCTTACTTGCATACTTACCTTTAAATATTTCTATTTTATCTGGATTTATATTTTTTATATCAGATAAAGGAATATCAATAAGGTTGTCTTGTTCTGTTAATAAATAACCACCTAATTCATTTTCTAAGCATGAAACAACTTCTTTAATTTGTTGTTCTGCCTCAACATAAGTATTAACCTTTCCACCAACTTGAAGTCCTAAAATTCTAAGTTCCCACCCATCTTCATATCCTGTTGATGATTTTTCGTTTATCCTATGTATTTTTGTATATTTATATAATATTGCTTTATATTCTACTGAACCACCATCTTTTAATCTGATAGGTACTGGTATTAACATTAGGATAAAAATAACTATTGCAATAATTAAAATTATATTTTTCTTTTTCATAAGTCCTCCTATAATTTTATTATACATAATTGCTTTCCGATATAATGCTTCTGAAAAAAAAAGAAAATGTATGTAGACGCACTTGTTGCATAAAACGTATGTAAAAAGCATTAATTATAATTAGATAAATTGTAATTTAAATTACTTTTTCTTATTCTTTATGCCATTTATCAAAGTTCCTTTTATACCATTTTCAAGAACTCCTTTTACTGTATCTCTAGTATTTAAACCTAAAGTATCATCAACTAAATCAATAGCTTCACTTATTTTTTTTGAGCCTCTTTTTGAAATTGTTGTTCCAGTTAAAGTATCAATTATTTTAGTAATTATTTTCTTCGCTTCTAACATTCCAGTTGCATAAATAGAAAAATTTTTATCTAATGTTTGAACCTGTAATTCGTTCAGCTTTTGTTTAATTTGTACAGAATCGTTATAAACTTTTATTTTATCCAATGGTATAATATCTATTAATTCTTTTGTTTTTTTTATAAAACCTTTTTGTTTCTCAAAAATCATCTTTTTTGAAGTTAATGTAAATTCAACATCTATATAATTTTTGTTGTATCCAACTTTACCTTCATATAATATTACTTCATCATTATCTATTTCATAATTGTTCATAACTAAAGCCTCCATATACACTGTTTGTAAAATTCGCGAATTTCACAAATTACTATTTGTCTTTCAGTTCTATTATACCATATTTCAATGTATATTTTTTATTGTCTTGCTAACGTAATATAACTTATATTCTTCTTTTAATCCTTTATTTTTATATTTGGGAAATAAAAAAATGTATGTAATTTGTATGTAAAGACACTTTTGGTAAAAAAAATACAACTATTCAAAAGAAGAAAAAGCCCGCAAGCCTTTATTTACAGGGCTTTGCGAGCTATTTACCACAACATTGTTTATATTTCTTACCACTTCCACATGGTGTAAAATCTGCAATTTTTCTGCAGTTTTTACAAAAATTTTGCGGAAATTACAAAGAATTTGTATTTTCTACAACTAAAATTTAAACACCAAATTCTACAGAATGTATGTAAAAATGTATGTAAAAAACACTAATTACAACTGTTTATAGTTAGATAAATTGTAATTTGTTATTTATTTCGTTTTATTAACATTATTCCTAATATTAATGTGATCACAATAATCATAAGCGGAGCTACTTTAAAAAATACCCACTCAAA
>SVAQ01000004.1 GCA_015059305.1 Bacillota bacterium
TTATATTTGATATGCCACGACCCAAAGTTTTAAAAATGTAAGTTTTTAAAATCTTTTTGACGTGGAACAAAAATCTTTTTAAGATTTTTGAAGAAAATGACTTGACTATTTATAGTTAGTCACTTCCGGCCCTATTATAGCAAACAACCATATAAAATGAAAGGGGTTTCGAGTGATGTGGGATCTATAAATGTAGTATGAAGAATTATAAATAATGTAGATATGTATGATATGAAATATTTTTGAAAGTTTATCTCCCAAAACCCGCTTTCACCAACCATTATACACATAAAAAAAGCCTTATCAAGGCTTTCGACAAATCTAGACAAAACTAGTCTTTTTTAACAGGAACTAATTTTTCTAATCCACCCATATATGGTCTTAAAGCTTCTGGAATATTTACAGTTCCATCTTCATTGTAATTATTTTCTACAAAAGCAATTAATGCTCTTGGAGTAGCAAGTACAGTATTATTTAAAGTATGAACATAATAAGTTCCGTTTTCTCCTTTGGTTCTAATTGAAAGTCTTCTTGCTTGAGCATCACCTAAAGTTGAACAAGAGCCTACCTCAAAATATTTTTGTTGTCTTGGACTCCAAGCTTCTACATCACAAGATTTAACTTTTAAATCTGCTAAATCGCCACTGCAACATTCTAATGTACGAACTGGTATATCCAAATTTCTAAATAATTCTACAGTAGCTTTCCACATTTTTTCATACCAAGCAAATGAATCTTCTGGTTTACATAATACAACCATTTCTTGTTTTTCAAATTGATGAACACGATATACACCTTTTTCTTCTAAACCATGAGATCCACCTTCTTTTCTAAAACATGGAGAATATGAAGTTAGAGCAATCGGTAAAGTCTTTTCATCAACAATTTGATTTAAGAATCTTCCAATCATTGAATGTTCTGAAGTACCAATTAAATATAAATCTTCATTTTCGATTTTATACATCATTGCTTGCATTTCCGGAAATGACATAACGCCTTCAACTACTGATGCATGAATCATAAATGGTGGAACACAATATGTAAAACCTTTATCTATCATAAAATCACGAGCATAAGCTAGCATTGCACTATGTAGTCTTGCTACGTCTCCTAGTAAATAGTAAAAGCCCTCACCTGATGTCCGACCAGCACTTTCTTTATCAAGTCCATTTAAATTATTTAAAATATCAGCATGATATGGTATTTCGTATTCTGGAACTATTGCATCGCCAAATCTTTCATTTTCAACATTTTCACTATCATCTTTACCAATAGGAACACTTGCATCAATAATATTAGGAATTACCATCATCATGTCTTTAATTTCTTTAGCTAAATTTTCTTCTTCAACTTCCAAATTGGCAATTTCAGTATTTAATTCATTTACTCTTCTTTTTGCTTCTTCTACTTTATCCATTTCTTTGCTACGAACAAACTCACCAATTGAAGCACTTATTTTATTTTTTTCACTACGCAATTCATCAGCAGTTGCTTTAGTTTTACGATATTTTATATCCTTTTTTTCAATTTCATCTACTAATTCTAATTTTTCATCTTGAAATTTCTTTTTGATGTTTTCCTTTACTAAATCTTTATTTTCTCTTATTAAATTAATATCTATCATTATATTTTCCTTCCTTCTTCAAATTTTCTCTTTAAATCCACTACATAGTAATGATATCCATCATGAACGTCTACTAATGTAGCGCCTATTTTTTCTAATGACTTTTGACTTTGAATGTTTTCGTCTTTCGATGTATATATTAATTCTGTTATTCCTAAATTATTATACGCAATTTCCGAAAGCATATTAGCCACTATTGTACCAATTCCTTTATTCTGGGCGGATCGTTTTAAACAACATCCCAAATGTCCACCTGGTCTTGTTAAATCAGCCCGATGTTTTACTGTTGCATAACCAATAGCTTCCTCACTATCCATAACCCAATATGTAGTTGTTGGCATTACATAACTTGGCAAATTTTCTCCAACAGACATTTTTACTCTCGCAATTTTAAAACTTTCAAACTCCTCGCGAGAAAAATCTGCTGGTACAGGTCTTGCATATGCATCTTCATAACTTGCCAGTTCCAACAATAAATCACAAAAAGTCATATCATCATCGACACTTAATTCCTTCAACCAAATATTCATAATTACCTCCTAAAAAAAACACCACTAGCAATTGCAAGGAGCAATGCTGCGGTGCCATCCTTTAGATACTTAATTATATTAACGAGTATTACCCCGGAGCTGATTAGGCTCTCTAGAAAGTAGATTCATAAATTTTTATTTATTAGTTTTCACCAAACACTAACTCTCTTTAAAACAAAATATTTATTACTAGTCTTTCGTCATTGATTTATAAAATACATTTTAGCATTATTGCCTTTTTTTTGCAACAGCCTCTTTGTAATTATGTCTTTTATGCGACAAGCTCTATAAAACATCTATAAATTTTAGTATAATAAAATAATAAGTAAAATTTACCAATTGCATTTAAAACAAAATAAGTTATAATTATATCAGAACAAATGTTTGGAGGCAGAAAATGAATAATTTATTTATTGAAAGAAACATTTTATGTATTGATTTAAAAAGTTTTTTTGCTGCTTGCGAATGCGTTGAAAGAGGGCTAGATCCTTTTAAATATCCTTTGGTAGTTGCAAATCCTAATCAAGGGAATGGTGCTATCACACTAGCTGTCACCCCATATTTAAAATTTTTAGGAGTTAAGTCTAGAGGAAGACTTTATGAAATACCTCCGAGTGTTAAATACCATATTGTTCCACCGCGGATGAATTTATATATTCAAAAAAGCAAAGAAGTTGTTGATATATATCTTGATTATGTAGCTAAAGAAGACCTTCACGTCTACTCTATTGATGAATGTTTCTTAGATGTTACTCATTATTTAAAACTTTATCAAAAAACTGACTATGAATTAGCAGTTGAAATACTAAATACAATCAAGAGAAAAACTGGACTTACAGCAACATGCGGAATTGGACCAAATATGTTACTTGCCAAAGTATCAATGGATGTTGAAGCTAAACATAATAAAAATTGCATTGCCAAATGGACATACGAAGATGTTCCCACTAAACTTTGGAGCATTTCACCTCTTAGCGATATGTGGGGAATTGGCAAAAGAATGGAAAAAAATTTAAATATGATGAATATTTACACAGTTGGCGATTTAGCCCAAACCAATCGTGGAATATTAAAAGATAAATTTGGTGTTATGGGACTTGAATTATGGAACCATGCTAATGGTGTTGATTTATCAGTAATTAGTGATTTTAATGATGCCCCTAAAGATAAATCATATTCTCACTCTCAAATTTTATTCAAAGATTATACTGAAGATAATATTAGAATAATTATTAACGAAATGGTAGAATTACTAACTGCTAGATTGCGAAAAAATAACAAACAATGCACTTCAATAGGATTTGGGATTGGTTATTCTAAAAATATTGGCGGTGGTTTTTATCACACAATTAAGCTTGAGGCACCAACCGATGTAAATAAAGAAATTATCAAATATTGTAATATTATTTTTGATCGTTATTATGAATTTTTACCAATTAGAAAAGTTTCTATATGTTGTGGAGGAATCTGTGCCAAAGTTGGAGTTCAATTAAATTTATTTGATACCTATAGCGAAATGAAAGAAGAAGAAAATATTAATGAAGCAATAGATAAAATTAAATCGCGTTTCGGAAAAAACAGTTTATTAAAAGCGTCTAATCTTTTAGCAGATTCAACAGCGATTGAGCGTAATGGCAAAATTGGTGGGCACAATGCATAATTTTGACCGCGGAATGATTAAATGGCAACCATTTAATTCTGTTGTTCCTAGTAAGCAAATAATTAATGAAATTTTAAAGGAAAAAAGTAAAATTACAATGCCAAATCTTTCTGAAGAGCAAATGAAAAACATCGAACAAAAAATTATTGCAGCTTTTTATGAGAAAGAAAAAATCACTTTAGAATATTACTATCAAGGAAAAATTTATAAATTAACTGAAAACATCAAAAAAATAGATTCTACATATCGTAAAATCTATTTTAATGATAAAATTTTATTATTTGACCAAATAGTAAAAATTTACTAAAGAACAAAGTATCTTTTAGCTAGCCAAAATACAATAAGTCCAGTAATAAGAAGCAGTACTACAGTTCCAATTAATTGCGCTGTTTTACTCGCTTTTTTTATTTGTGGTTCTTTTTGAGCTTCAACAGTTTGCTCTTGTGTTACAACTGGTTGAATTGGAGCTGGTTCAGCCACAGGCGCTGGAGCTACTGGAGCTTGTTCCACTACAGCCTGAGTTTCTTGAACTACTGCGGGTTGTTCAACCGCTGGAGCTACATTTTCAACTGGATTTGATGTTTCAAAAGCCATTGCCACCGGAGTTACTACTTGTGCAGGAGCTTCTACAGGTGTTACAACTGGTTCTACAGGTTGTACTGGAGTTTCCGGCATTTCAGGAGCAACAGGCATTTGTACTGACGGAGTTTCTATAACTGGCGTCGGAGCCACAGGAATCTCAGGCGCTACTGGAGCAGCAGGTTCAACTATTGGAGCTGCATTTACTTCTGGCGCGCTGTTTACAATGGGAGCAACAATTGGCTCTTCAGTTTTTTCAGTTAAAATTGGCGAGCTTACTTCCCTATTGTTATCTTGAAAAACAGGTACTTGTTCATTTTGCTCAGACTTTAAGGCTGGCATTTCAATTGCTAATTCGTTGTTATTTTCTTCCATAATATCATACCTCTATTATAATTATGTCATAAAATTCAAAATATTCCTAGTCCAAAATTATAATTTAGTAAAAAACTAATCTCTCGCTTTAAAGAAAATTGTAAAAACAAATGAAAATACTACTGCTGCTACAATTGCCAAAGAACTTTTACATAGTAATTCAGTAAATATTCCCAAAAGGCCAGTATTTTCATAGCCTATCATTCCACTTGAATAAAGCATATGTCCAAAATTCATAATTAAAACAGTTGCACCAGCCCCACATTTTTCAATTAACCGTGGATATATTCCTAAAAAGGATAAAATTGCACCTATTACAGTAAATAAAGATGTAACATGTCCGGCGGTTAACTTTGTATTATCAATAATAATTTGACCTATCGCACATATTAAACCAGCAAATAAGAAAGCATATATATATATCATGATTCCACCTCAATACTAATTGCATGACAAACTGAAGGTATAGTTTGATGCTGATTTACTAATACAGGACTATGTAATGATCCTGTTCCTAAAAGAAGAATTTTTTTATAACGTTTTGATTTCAAAATTTTACAAAAAAATACCAAAGGAAGACAACAAGGGCCACTTCCACCAGCATACATTTCTTGACTATTTAAGTAAATTTCACAACCGGCATCCATAATATTGGTAATCTTTTCTTTATAAACATTTTCATAATATTCTTTTAAGATATCTAAACCTATACATCCTAGATCACCAGTTAAAATCAAATCATAGTCTTTTGGTTTTAAATTCAAATTAGTTAAATGTTCATTAAGAGTATCAGCACAAGCTGGTGCCATAACAGCTCCCATATGATTAACATCATTAATTCCCAAGTCTACTACTTTTCCGATAGTTCCGGAGGTAATTTTTAAAGAATGTTTTTCATTTGTTAAAATTGATCCAACGGCACAAGTAGCGGTAGATGTAGCGGTACTAGGCTTAGAATTTCCATATTCATTTGGATATCTAAATTGTCTTTCCGCGGTTAAATTATGTGATGATGTTATACAAATAATATTCTTAGCATTTTTACTTTGAATTAGGTTACTTGCTAGTAACATCTCTTCTACAAACGTCGCGCATGCAGAATACACACCAATATACGGAATTCTAAATTCTTTAGCACTATATGATGAAATAGAAATTTGATTAATAAGATCTCCACCTATTAGATAATCAAAATTTCGATCACACATATTATTGTTATTGATTAAACTTTCAATTACAACTCTTTGCATTTTTATCTCTGCCATTTCAAAAGTTTTAGTTTTATAATAATAATCATTAATACTAATATCAAAATTATTAATTTTACTTTCTTTTTCTTTAGGTCCAACTAAAGTAAAATAATCTTTAATATAAACATTATCAAATTTTAAACTAGCCATAACAAATCACTCCTAATAAACATAAAAAGAAAGCTGATACAATTCCATATAAAATTACCGAACCTGCAAGTTTAAAAAAGTTTCCTCCTAGGCCAGTAATTAACCCATCTTTCTTATATTCGATCGCTGCACTTGTAACACTATGAGCAAATCCAGTCGTTGGTACTATTAACCCACACTTTCCTTTCTTAACCCAATCATCAAAAACACCTAGTGCTGTAAATAATGAACCAATAAAAATCATAATTAAACAAACTACTGTAAGACTAGTTACTTTAGACATACCAAAGCACATTACAAAAATATGACTAAGAATTTCTCCTGCAACGCCAACAAAACCGCCAACAATAAATGCAATAATTGCATTGCGACAACGGCTTTCTTTCGGCTTTTTTTTGCTAACCAGTTTCTTATATTGCTCTTTATCCATTATATTTCACCAATATTATTATTAGTAAAATACTATAAAATATACTAAAGCATCATAAACTGTTGCATTTTGGTTAATCCTTTTTTTTCATATCTTGACACCATCACTTGTGTCATTGCTAATTTTTTAGCGACTTCACTTTGCGTTAAATCTTCGTAATATCTTGCTTCAATAATTTTCTTTTCATCACTTGAAAGTAGTTCTAACCCTTCTGATATTAAAATTTGATCGTCAACATTAACTTTTTCATCAACTTTGATTGTTTCATAAAATGGCATATCTTGTTCGCTATCTAACGACATTATTTCCTTACCCGCGATTATTGCATCGTTAATTTGGCATTCAGGAATTTCTAAAAATAACGCAATTTCTGCATTTGATGGAACACGATTATATTTTTGAGCTAAAGAAAATCTTGTTTTTTCAATCATTCGATATAATTTTAAAATTTCTTTGTTAAATTTCATTGCCCGGTTGTTAACAAGTAAATACATTTCTCCATAGATATAATCATATGCATACGTTGAGAATTTTGTTGTTCCATTATCTTTATAATTGCGGTAAGCCTTAAGTAAACCTAAAACTCCCGCTTGAAATAAATCATCAGATTCAGCTCCATAAAATTTACTAGCTATTTTATAAATCAAATTTGTATTACCCCTAATTATTTCTTCAATTGTCATATATTAAACCTCGATCACTTTAAATGCCGATAATTCATTTTCTGTTTTCTTTATATGTAATTTATGAATTTTTTTATTCAACTCTTTATTAACATCACATAAATATATAAGACCTTTATTAGTTTTGATTGCATATTTAGTATTCAAAATTGCATCAATACCTTCTTCATCAATATCTTTTAATTTATAAAAGTTATATACTAAATATTTAATTTTATGTTTTAGTAACACTGGCACTAAATAATTATTTATCTTATAAGTAGTATTACGATTTAGTCTGCCATCTAATCTAACAAATAAAATCCCCCGATTATATTCTAAGTCCATTTTAAGCATCTAAATCACCTTTCTCTACTTAAATATAGAACTTTTTTTTAAAACTTTAAACAACTTCGACAAAACTAGTCAAATGTTTTAATTATTAAGCAAATAAAAAGCAATATTTTTTCACAAAATATCACTTTTTTAAATCACTAAATAATACAATTAATGGAAAGATTTCTAACCGACCTAAGAGCATTCCAATACTTAATACAACTTTAGATAAGGAACTAAACACTGCAAAGGTTTCAATTTCAAAACATAATCCAACATTCGCAAAGGTAGAAAAAACTGCATTTATAGTTTGTGAAAGACTTACATTATCAAAACTTACTACCATCATAATAATGATAATAAAAAAGCCATATAAAAATAAATAACTGCAGGTACTATTAATTGTTTCTTCATCAACTTTCTTGCCCTCAAAAGTAATTGTATGTACACTATTAGGATGGATTGCCTTTAGAAAATCTCTTTTTATTGTTTTTAAACAAATTATAAGTCTAGATATCTTAAATCCTCCGCATGTACTTCCAGCGCATGCACTAACTAGCATTAAACATAAAATTAAATTTCGGCACGCGGTAGGATAAATATTAATGTTACCAATCGCAAAGCCTGTACTTGTCATAAGGGAGACAACATGAAACGCCGAATCTTTAAGTGCTTGACCAATATTTGAAAACATTGTGAATGTATTTATTAAAATCATTACAATAGATAAGAAACAAATAAAAAAATAATATTTTAATTCTTCACTTTTTAATGCCGTTTTTAAATCTCTCATCACAATTAAAAAATAAATATTAAAGTTAACTCCAAAAAGGAACATAAAAATAGCTATAACAATTTGATTATAAGTACTATAACTAGCAATACCTGAATTTAAAACTGCAAATCCTCCGGTACCTGCTGTAGACATCGACAGTAATACACTATCAAATAAATCCATTTTTCCTAAAAGTAACAAAAAAATTTCAACTAACGTTAAACATATATAAATGCCATAAAGGTATAATAAAGTTTTTTTAATTCCTGGAACTAATTTAGCTACGCTAGGACCAGGCATTTCAGCCTTTAAAACATGCATTGATTTATCGTTTTTAGCAAGTGGCGCTATTGCCATTACAAAAGCTAATACTCCCATCCCGCCAATAAAATGAGTATAGCATCGCCAAAATAAGATACTTTTATTTAAAACTTCAACATCTTTAAAGATGCTTGCTCCAGTGGTTGTAAAACCTGAAACAGATTCAAAGAGACTATCTACAAAATTAACATCATGGTTAAGTAAAAACGGTAAAGAACCAAGCAAACTAATAATAAGCCATGATAATGCTACAATTATAAAACCGTCTTTAGCGTATAAGTTAACTTTAGAACTCTTAATATTATTTAAAAGTAAACCAGCACTTAAACTCAATATCAAAGGAAATAAAAATGGAATAATATTTTCCGAATAAATTAATGCAACAATAACAGGGAAAATTAACAATAAAGAAAAAGCCATGAGAACTTTTCCAAGATATTTATAAATCATTAAATTTTTCATCTACTACTCCACCATATCATTTATTTCTAATACTTCAGTAGTACCATCAATAATGATTATTGTATCATGTAATTTAATCTCTTCATTACCACTTGGATATATAATCTTTTTATCCCGTAATATTGCAACTATTAAAACATTTTCTCTAACATTTAAATCTCTTATCTTTTTATTTACACCTTTGAAATCTTCTTTAATATTAAATTCTAACATTTCAAAAACATCATCATCAAATTTATAAACAGCTTCACAACTACTTTTTTCACTGTTTTGTAGCGCTCTTACGTATTGTACTATATGGTTTGCAGCTATACGATGAGGAGTTATAACCGTATCAATATTGGCTTTTTCAATAACGCCATCAAGATCAATATGATTAATTTTGGTAATTATTTTAGGGACATCATTAAGTGCTGCAAACATTGAGTAAACAATATTTTCTTCATCAATACTTGTCAGTGACACAAATGCATCACAACTAGCAATTCCCTCTTCATATAAAATATTTTGATCAGAAACGTCACCATTTATAATAAGTGCTTTTGGTAATATTTCACTTAATTCTTTGCACCTTTCAGAATCTATTTCCACAATTTTAACTTGCATCCCTAAATCTAATAATTTTTGAGTTAAATATACAGTTGTTTTAGAACCACCACTGATAATTACCTTTTTTGTTTTTTGAGATATTAAATTAAAATATTCTAAAAACTTGGTAATATTTTCAAATGTACCAGCTACATGAATTTTATCATTTGCAAGAAGCTTTTCTTTACCTCTAGGAATTATAATTTTTCCCTCTCGATCAATAGCACAAACAATAATATTTAAATTCAGTTTTTTAGAAAAAGCGTTTAAGCTTTGATTTTCTAATTTACTTCCTTCTTTAACTTTTAAAGATATCATCTGTATTCTTCCTTTAAAAAAGGAAGTGGCATCAAGTGCACTAGGAATGCTAAGAGAATGAGCGATATGATTAGCAGTTAAATATTCGGGATTAATAACCATTGAAAGACCTAACTCTTCTTTTAAAATACCCACTGCACCAGAATATTCTGGCGTTCTAATTCTAGCAATGGTTTGCTTAGCACCTAATTTTTTACCTAATAAAGCGCAAATAATATTTTTTTCATCATTATCCATAACAGAAATTAATAAATCTGCGCTATCAATTCCCGCTTCAAGTAAAACTTTTACATCTAAAGCATTACCAGTTACATAATTAACATCGACATTATTTATTAAATCTTTTGTGGTTGTAAAATCCTTATCAACAATAGTTATTTCATTATTATTTTCTACTAAACTTCTTGTTAAATATTCTCCTAACTTACCAATTCCTGTAATTATGATTTTCAAAAATATCACCTCATATTATTCTAACTATTTAAGTTTATCATATTTCTAAAATAATGGAAGTAACTTTTGCGCATAAAAAAAAGAAAAACTAAATTCTAGCTTTTCTTCATCGCCTTAACTTCTTGCAGCACCATCAATGCTTAATATTTCCCCTGTTACATAACTGGCCATATCACTTGCTAAGAACAGGATACCATTAGCAATATCTTGAGGTGTTCCAATTCTACCAAGTGGAATAGTTTTAATTAATGGTTCAATAACTTCTTTTGGAAGCGCTGCTACCATATCAGTTTCTGTAATTCCCGGTGCAACAGCATTTACTCTGATTCCTTTAGGTGCAAGTTCACGAGCAAGTGATTTAGTCATTCCATTTACGGCAAATTTACTAGCTGGATACATTACTCCTGCTGGTTGACCATAAATACTAACCATTGAACTAGTATTTATGATTACACCTTTAGTTTCTTCTAAATAAGGGACTGCTACTTTAGATACCATAAATACAGATTTAATATTTAAATTAGCAATTTTATCATATTCTTCCTCAGTATAATTTGTAAGTGGTGTACTTGAAGACATTCCAGCATTATTCACAACAATATCTATTTTACCGTATGCAGATTTTATTTCATTGAAAGTTTCACATAATTCACTTTCTTTATGTAAACATGGATAAAATCCAATTACATCATATTTTTCATTTTCATTTTTTAATTCTTCTACGGCTTTATTAACAGTTTCTTCACGACTACCTAAAAGGGCTACTTTAGCACCATTTTTAAGGAAAGTGCGGACAGTTTCAAGTCCTATACCTCTGGTTCCTCCTGTTACAATTGCTACTTTTCCTTCTATCATTTTATCCTCCTAAAAAATCAAAGGTTGGCTATTATTAACCAACCCTTAACTTATATTATACTACTTAGTTATATTTTTTAAAATAACGGTTTTAGTTCTAGACATTTCTCTTAAGGTTGTCATAATTCCTTCATTACCAATTCCTGAATATTTCCAACCACCAAAAGGTTGTTCAAAAGATCTGAAGAAACTTGCTCCGTTAACAACAAATCCTCCACTTTCAACCTTTTCACTAACTTTAATAGCTTTACCCATGTCTTTAGTTATAATACCAGCAGAAAGACCATAAATTGATTGATTAGCAATTTCAATCGCTTCTTCGATTGTATCAAATCCAATAACAGAAATTACTGGTCCAAAGATTTCCATATCTTTTGCTACTGCCATGTCTTTAGTAATACCATCTATGATTGTTGGTAAATAGAAAGCTCCATCTCTTTTACCACCTATAACAATGTGGGCTCCCTCTTCAACTGTTTGATTTACTTGTTTTTCAACTTCAATTGCAGCTTCCTCACTAATTAAACAACCTATATCACTATTCATGTCTGAAGGCATCCCCACTTTTAAAGTTTTAATTTTTTGAACCATTTTATTAATGAATTCATCTTTAACCGAATTTTCTACTAAAAAGCGTTTTGAAGCACAACATACTTGACCCGTATTATATAATCTTCCCCAAACGGTTTCTTCAACTGCTAAATCTAAATCTCCATCGGCACAAATAATAAATGCATCATTACCTCCTAATTCTAGTGAACTATGAGCACAATGTTCTGCACAATTTTTAGCAGCATCAATACCTGCAGCAGTTGAGCCAGTAAGTGTAACCATGTCAACTTTTGGATGACTAGTTAAGGTTTTACCTACCACAGTTCCAGATCCGTGAACTACAGAAATAACACCTGATGGTACACCAGCTTCAACTAAAAGCTCTACATATTTAGTAAGTGTTAAAGGATTTACACTTGCCGGTTTTAAAATAACTGAATTTCCCATTAATAATGCAGGAGGTACTTTGTTAATAAAAATATCACTAGGGAAATTAAACGGAATAATCGCTACTACTACTCCTAATGGTTGTTGAATGGTATATTGAATCGTATTTTCTTGACCAGCTTCTGTTCCTCGATAAATAACATTACCATAATCGTGTTTTACTTTTTCCACGTATGCAGGAACACCTACTTGAATATTAGCTATTTCATTATGAGCTTCTCTGATAGGTTTTCCAGTTTCATCTGATAAAAGTTTAGCTAGTATATCTTTATCTCTTAAAACTAGTGAAGCAAATTTAGTTAAAATTGCACATCTATCTACTACAGACTTTTCTGCCCAACCTTTCTGTGCTAAATATGCTGCTTCAACAGCTCTTTCAGTATCTTCTTTAGTAAGACTAGGAACTGTATCAACTAATTCATTTGTGGCTGGATTAATAACATTAATAACATCACCACTTGATGAATCTACCCATTTTCCAGCAATTAAACTTTTCATATTCTTAAAAATCCTTTCTTAATTTTTAAATCCTGTGAATGATAATGATAATCCACCAACTGTATTAGCAGAATGTTCACAAGTTCCATATTCACCGAATGTAAATACCATTAAGAATTCTTTATCGCCAGTTACTTCTTTAACAGCAGGATAAATTTCTTCTTCTTTACCAACGATTTGTAAACCTAATCTTCTTCCTCCACAGTGTACTAAGAAATAACTTTTAGCATCACCAATTAAGGCGTCTACTTCCTTAATAGTTTTTGGATTAGCTGCTACCATAGCTTCTGGTTCCATATGTAATCTAACACAAGCCGTTTTTTCAACTAATCTTGCTCCAATGTTCATTGAATTATCATCATTTGCAGCCATTGGATGACGAACAGCAGTTGTTCTACCAATAATATCTTTAACTCCTAGTGGATCAAAAATTGTTGCAGCAAGTAAATTTCCACCAGCTACCTCTTCAGCAGATTTTCCAGTCCATTCACAATATTTTGTTACAGCTGGAACACCATCTATTTCTACTAAAGTTCTATCGTTTACAACCTTAGTCATAATTCCATAATCTTCAGTTTCTTCATATTGACCATTATATATATTTACCATCGGAGCATCAGTAGCAAATAAACAGATTGCACAACCATCAGCAAATACTTTATCATCACATATAATACTCCATTTTCCTTCAACTGTATTATCTGCAGCAGATCCACCAAATACAGGAACTGCACCAACTACATCTTGAACACCTAAAACATAATCTTCTTCCTCTTTAGGACTAGCAGTCATAAAGAAATAATTAGGTCTTTTGCCATTTAATTCTTTCATAGCTTCTTTAGCAAGTTCTCTACCTATTTCTCTAGCTGTTTTTCCTTCAACTTTTTCTGCACCGGCAACACCAACTTCAACATCGCCACCAAAACTCATAATTCCTGAATAACCAGTTTCTGCATTTAAGTATCCGTCATGAGTACAAATCGCAGCTGATGAAGTACAACCTAGAACATGAGCTCCAGCTACTGATCTAATACCTTCTACAACAGCATTTTGATCCATTACACAAGAAGTAAATAATAAACCAACTTTTGCATCATTTAAGTTTGCCATTTTTGCAGTTTCTACACCACTTGCATATGCATCCGCATTTTGACTATAACCAACTTTAGTTTTTAACATTTTCCTACCTCCTTTGTTAAAATAATTTGGTTTTAAGTAGTACTACCCTACTTTAATTTTATTATAAAATACCTTAGTATAAATTTCAATTTACTTCACTTATTTTTACACAACTTTTTTAGGTAAAAAAAAGACAACTTATTTTAAAGTTATCTTCTACTTTTTATCAATATCAGAAACAGCGATAGCGCCTTCAGCTGCAGCAGTAACTAGTTGGTACACACCTTTTTTTATGCAATCTCCAACTGCATAAACTCCATCTAATTCTGTTTCACAAACTTCATCAACTATAATATCACCATTAATATTAGTTATATTTAAATCATTAAAAATTTCTGTATCAGGTTTATAACCGATATAAATAAATACTCCAGATACATTTAAAAGTCGTTCATTATCTAATTTAACGCTTTGAATTTTACCGTTTTCTTCATTAAATTCTTTTATATTTACACCATAAATAATTTCAATATTCGGAGTATTTTTTACTTTTTCGACTAATTCTTCTTCACCTTTAAACTCTCTACCACGATGTAATAAATATACTTTATTAGCTAATTTAGCTAAATATAGTGACTCAGAAAGAGCTGAATTACCACTACCAACAACAGCTACATCGGTACCTTTGTATAAAAAACCATCACAAGTTGCACAGGTACTTATTCCGCGACCTAAAAGTTCTTGTTCTTTATCAAGGCCTAGATATTTTGGCTTTCTACCCGTTGCAATAATTACATTTCTTGCTTCATATACACCATTTTTACTGATGACTTTTTTTACATTTCCATCAATTTCCAATTTTGTTACTTCCTCATATTTAATAGGGATTTGTAAATTTTGAACTTGTTTTAATAATTGCATTGATAGATCAACACCACTAATTTCTTCATAACCAGGATAGTTTTTAATTGAAGCAATTTTTTGTAAAATTCCTCCTGGAGCACTTTTTTCAAACATTAATACATTTAAACCTGCTCTTTTAGCATAAATACCTGCTGTAATACCTCCCATTCCCATGCCAATGATAATCACATCGTACATTTTACCAACTCCTTTTTAAAATCTAATATTATTATCATATTTGCTATTATATAAATCTTCAAAGCGACCTTTTCTTGATATCAACATAACTGATACAAGTCCAGCCAAGAAAAGAACAATTGAAACGATTTGCGCAGCCTTGAAACCACCAAGCATTAATGAATCAGTTCGCATACTCTCAATAAAGAATCGAATCACTGAATAATACATTAAGTATATTCCTGTTAAAGTTCCTATTTTAATATATTTAAATCTACGAATAATAATTAGAACAACGAACCCAATTAAGCATGCAATAGATTCATATAAGAATGTTGGTTCATAATATAAACCAGATATATTCATACCTTCAATAATAAACTCAGGTAAATGCATACTTTGTAAATGTTCCAAACTCGTTGCAGCTCCATGTGCTTCACCATTAAAGAAATTTCCCCACCGGCCTATCGCCTGAGCTAATAACAAAGCAGGCACACATAAATCAGTGATTCTAATAAAACGGATATTATACTTTTTGCAATAAATATATATTGTTAATGCACCAGCAATAATACCTCCATGAATAGCGAGGCCACCTTCCCAAATACGGAATATTGCCATTAAATCACCTTTATACATACTATAATTAAAAATTACATAATAAATTCTTGCGCCAATAATACCAAAAATTATTGCCCAAAATGCCATGTTAAATAAGAAATCGCTACTGATACTAAATCTCTTACCTTCTTTTTGGACCATTGCTACACCAATTACTACACCAATAAGGATTAGTAATGAGTACCATCTTAAAGCAAAGTCACCAATTTGTATTATATATGGATTCATAATATCATCTCTTTAATATTATAACATCTTTTTTAAATACATACCAGTATATGACTTCTCTACTTTAGCAACTTCTTCAGGAGTTCCAATAGCCACTATTTTTCCACCTAAATTTCCACCTTCAGGCCCCAAATCTATAATATGGTCTGCTACTTTTATAACATCTAAATTGTGTTCTATAACAATTACAGTATCGCCATTATCGACAATCCTATTAAGAATAACTAAAAGCTTTTTAATATCGTCTGTATGTAAACCTGTTGTAGGCTCATCTAAAATGAAAACACTTTTTCCAGTAGCTTTTTTTTGAAGTTCTTTAGCGAGTTTTACTCTTCCAGCTTCCCCTCCCGATAGGGTTGTAGCGTTTTGGCCAAGTTTTACATAAGATAATCCAACATCATCCATAACTTTCAATTTATTATAAATTTTTGGAACGTTTGCAAAAAAATCTAAAGCTTCACTAACACGCATTTCTAAAACATCAGATATGTTCTTTCCTTTATATTTTATCTCTAAAGTTTCTTTGTTATATCGTTTACCATTACATACGTCACATGGGACATATACATCTGGTAAAAAATGCATTTCAATTTTCTTTACGCCGTCTCCCCAACATGCTTCACATCTACCACCTTTAACGTTAAATGAAAATTTACTTTTATCATATCCTTTTATTTTTGCTTCTTTAGTTTCAGTAAATAAATCTCTTATATCATCAAAAACACCTACATAAGTTGCAGGATTACTCCGTGGTGTTCTACCAATCGCATCTTGCGTAATCATCACGACTTTGTCTACATTATCTAGTCCTTCAATAGCTTTACATTTACCAGGAACTACTTTAGATTTATAAATTGTACTTTGTAATGTCTTATATAAAATTTCGTTAATTAAGGTTGATTTTCCACTTCCTGATACTCCCGTAACACAAATAAAATTACCTAAAGGAATTTTCACATCCAGTTTCTTTAAGTTATTTTCCTCTGCGCCAACAATTTCAATAAACTTTCCGTTACCTTTTCTTCTTTTCTTAGGAATTTCAATTACTTCTTTACCCGCTAAATATCTTCCAGTTAAACTATTTTCATTTTTCATTACTTCTTCTGGTGTACCTGCAGCAACAATTAATCCACCATTATCACCAGCTCCCGGACCAATATCTACCAAATAATCACTTTGTAACATTGTATCAGTATCATGTTCTACTACTACTAAAGTATTACCTAAATCACGCATTTCTTTAAGTGAATCAATTAATCTTTGATTATCTCTTTGATGCAATCCTATTGATGGCTCATCCAAAACATATAATACACCTGAAAGTTTACTTCCTATTTGCGTTGCTAGTCTGATTCTTTGTGCTTCTCCACCTGATAATGTTGCAGCAGTTCTATTAAGTGATAAATATGAAAGCCCTACATTTTTTAAAAATTCTAATCTTGAAATAATTTCTTTTAAAATTAAATCACTGATATTTTTTTCTTCTTTGGTTAATTTAAGATTTTCTAAAAAGTCCTTAAGTTCCTCAATATTAAAACATGTCATATCATAAATATTTTTCTTGTTGATATAAATTGATAAAACAGATGATTGTAATCTTGTTCCATTACATTCATCACAAGTACTTTCTACCATATAATTAGACAGCCATTCTCTAATCCAAGAAGAAGTCGTTTCAATATATCTTCTTTCTAAAATATTTATAATTCCTTCATAATAATCTTTAACATATCTTGTATTACCACTTTTAGAGACATATTTAAAATCAATTTTTTCTTTAGTTCCATAAAAAATAATATTTAATTTTTCTCTAGGAATGTTTTTAACAGGTGTATCCATATCAATATTATAATAATCACAGACTGTTCGTAGTGCAGTTGAATAAATATTATTTTCAGCATTAATTACAAGTAAAGCGCCTTTATTAAGAGATCTTTCCTTGTCCGGCATAATTAAATCTTCACTAATTTTAAGTTTTGTGCCAATTCCTTTACATTCATCACATGCTCCATATGGTGAATTAAAAGAAAATAATCTTGGCTCTAATTCTGGAATCGAATAATTACATTTGACACATGCATATTTTTCACTCATTATAATTTCTTCATCGTCCACTAAAATTAGCACTTTTCCCCCTGCCATTTTACATGAGGTTTCAATATCTTCAAAAATCCGACTTCTTTCCGTGTCTGCTACTGTCAATTTATCAATTACAATATCAATATTATCTTTGATATTCTTTTGTAACGGTATTTCTTCATCTATGTTACAAATAGTTCCATTAACTCGAATCTTTGAAAAACCACTTTTCTTAAATTCTTCGATTTGTTCTTTATGTGTTCCTTTTTCACCATGAATTACTGGAGATAAAATTGAAATTTTCTTACCTTCATAGCCCATAACTTTATTGGTCATTTCTTCGATTGATTGACTCTTAATTGGAACTTTATGTTTAGGACAATAAGGCACTCCAATTCGAGCAAATAATAAACGTAAATAATCATAAATTTCAGTAATGGTACCTACTGTAGAACGAGGATTTTTATTAGTAGATTTTTGATCAATTGATATTGAGGGTGATAGGCCTTCGATTGAATCAACATCTGGTTTATCAACATTTCCTATAAATTGTCTAGCATATGCAGATAAGCTTTCTACATATCTTCTTTGACCTTCTGCATAAATAGTATCAAAAGCTAAACTACTTTTACCACTTCCAGAAACGCCTGTCATAACTACTAATTTATTCTTAGGTATTTCTATATTTATATTTTTTAAATTATTTTCTCTAGCACCTTTTACGATAATTTTATCCATAACTATTACTTCCTTTGCTTTAATTATTTTACCACATTTATAAATTTATATAAAAAAAGATGCTTTTTAAGCATCTGTACTAATTGCAATAACTTTACTTTGACAAAAGTCACCTTTTGGGTTAGAGATACATTTTTGACAAACATTATAGTCACTTTTTAAATCCTCAAAACCATTTACTATACCAAAAAGTGTTGTAATAATTGTTGGAAGAAAAAATATTAAAACAGCAGTTACAAATTTTTTTATAATACTATTAAAGCCATTTTTCATATCTTTATCGTCTGTAGATATAACAGCTTTTCCTAATGTTATAATTCCAATTACAATCAAAATAACCGGGATAATTATTTTTAACACTAAAAGAATATTCCCTATTAATTGCCAAAACTCAACTGTTTGTGCACAAAAGCCATGTTCTGTTCCAAATGTTTCCATAAATATCCCTCCACGTGGGGTTATTATATCATATGCAAAAAAAAATAACTAGTATAACTAGTTATTTTTGACTTCCGCTTACTGCATTTTTACAAGTTGAATTTGTCGGACTTGTAATACATTTAATACATACATCATAATCAGCTTTTACAGTACCAAAACCATTTACGATACTAAACATTACTGAAATGATAGTAGGAATAAAGAAAATACATACTGCTGCAATAAATTTTTTAATGATTGAATTAACTGCAGTTTTAATTTCTTTATCATCTGCTGCAATAACAGCCTTTCCTAACGCAATAACTCCTAAAATAATTAAGATACTTGGAATTAATATTTTTAATACTAATACAATGTATCCAATAAATTGAAATACTACAGATGTATTATAGCAAAAGCCTTGCGCTCCACCAAAGTCTAAAAACATAATAACACTCCTTTAACTACTCTTATTTTATATAATTTTCTTATTTATGTCAATAGATTGACTTTTTTTTACGTTAATAATCTTTATCCGAAAATTCCAAATCCATGACCCTTGTCATTCTTGCTAAATCTAGTAAATCCTAATGCTAATAAGAAATCTTTAATAACTTTAATATTATCAAGTTTATCATCAATATTTGGCATATTGAAAAATACTTTACTACCTGATTCTTTTTCAAAATCTGCAACATCATTTGAAGATAAAACGCTACGGTTTAAAACTAATTTTTTTCCCTTCATTCTTTCAAATATCCGGTTATCTTGTCTAATCAAACGATTTAATTGTACCAAACCAGGTTCAATTAAATAAATAACATCTGTACAATATGATTCAACATCTCCTGCAGCAATATCCACTAAAACTACCTCAACATCATTATTACGATTTAGATAATTTTTTAATTCAAAACTAGTTACGCTATCCAAATTATCATCGTTAAAATAAACAAAATCATGTTTTTCTATTTCAACTGCTTTAACTTTATACAAACTTTCTAGATGTTTTTTTAATAGATATGTAAGCGTTGTAGATCCCGCATGTTCAGTTAAGTTTTTAATTCCGATAATTCTCTGACCAATAAACCCTTGATTATTTTGAACATTACGTTCACTCATAGCCATTTCATCAGAAGTCATATTTAATTGATGAAAACTAGCTACATCCTTATATGAATTTGGGTTATCCATTAAAAATGAAATAGCGTCAAGATTTTTTGTAAAATTATAAATTCCCATAGAAACAAGTTGGGATAAATACATCGCAGAATTTACTTTTGGAGAATCATCAAGAAGCAAAATTACTTTACTCATATCTAAGGCAACTGATAATTTTTGAATAGTATTAATATCCTCATAATTTTCTAAAGCCGTAATATCCAGAACCATTCTGTTAAAAAAGAAATTTCTGAATTGAGCCGATAAATCATCAATTGTAAATACTCCATTGATATTTTTAATAACGTCAATATTTAAATTTGATAACAAAGTTTGATATTTATTTGATACTATAACATTCATTTTATACATCTCCTTCTTTATGAATACAGTGCTTTTGTTTCTCCGACAGCTTTAAAGTTGAAAAGCTCTTTAATGACTGGCAAATCCAAAGTATAGAACACAATTATTTGATAGTAATAACTATTAGGAGTTCCTACAGGGTTTTGACTATTAATTTTTACAATACAAAATGCAGCTTTATTATTACCTAATACTTTAGCACCATTTCGCTGATATGCCGCAACTTCATACGCATCGGCTCCAGCAACAGAATTTGGACACTTCCCAATTTGCCGATAAGAGTTATGTTCCAACGCTTCAACAATTTTAGTTAAAGTGGCATCACCACTACCTGCAATAATTTCACTAGATAAGTCAAGCCCACCAGCTCTTTCAATAATTGAAACAAGCTCATCCTTAACCGCAAAAGCGTTAGATCGATTGATTGTAAAAGCCATTATCCCAGTAAATAATAATACTAGGGTTATTACAATCATAAAAATTTGCGTTCCACCAATACTCTCTTTCATAATTATCCTTTAAATTTACATTCAAAAACACTATCGCCAAGTCTACACGTAACAAGACCATCACCGTCTGTGTCATTACTTGAACAAATAGCTTTTTCACAAGCTGTTTGAGCTTCAAAATTATTTCTAATAATTGGCCATATTGTAAAGTAAAAAAAGGCTACTAGAATAGCCACACATACCAAAACAATCAATAGATTAGCTAATTCGCTAGTAGCGTTTTTCATATTTACCTCTTTTTATTATTATCCTTCTTGAGTTTCACAATCACAAGTAATTGGATCTTCAACTAATTGCATATCATCGTCATAATATTGGCAAGTTTGTACGCCATCTTGACAAGCACTACAATTTACAGCTTGTGTACAATACATTCTAGCTCTAATTGATGATCTCATCGCAGGAAGTAACCATACAGTAAAGATTGTTAATACTGCTGCAATAGCTACAATTGCAATCATTGTTGTACTTAATTCACCAGTAGCTTCTTTCATTAATTATCTCCTCCTTATTTTATATTTTTATTATAGCAAAATCATATTTTTTTATCAATAATTATAAATCAATCATTTGTAAAACAGATAAAATTAATAGGACCATTACCCCAATACCTGTAGTAATTAACATTTTCATAGTCATATTTTCCATTTTTTCTAAACGATTTTTATATTTTGTTTCTCTAGCTTTTTGTTGTAAATTTGATATAGATTTTGAAAACGCTAATAATTGCTCTTGTTTTCTTTCTTGACGCCCTATACTTAATCTGTATAAAAGCCTCATCATACGCATACTATCACGAACTGGATATGTTTTTGCAAATTCCATATAAGGATTTATTGAATCATCTCCAGAATTAATTGCATTTATTAAATCTTGAAGCCCTTCTCTAAAAATTTCAGGAGCATCATTTAACGATTTACCAATTGCTACGGGAACAGTGTAATGTTGAATTAAAATTTCTATACTTTTTAAATAATGAGGCAACATTGCATCAATTTGATTAATATGAGTTTTGTAATACGTTTTTACGTTCATATAAGTCATTTTATAGGCAAATAATCCACAAGCTAAGGCAATGACTACTTTTATCGCTGACAAACTACTTATGAACATAAACATCATCATTACAATAACAATTAAACCATTTCTGATTCTTTGATTAAACAAAATATCCGGGTTTACATCATTACCATATCTAGCTTTAACAAAGAAATCCCAATCATCCTCTTTTAATTTTTTAAATAAAGCTTCGTTGTCACTAATAAGTTGATTAAGACTAATTTGTCCAGTACTAAACATTATAAAAAATATAATAACTGCAAGAATGGCTATTTCATAATACATATTACTCTACCCCCACATCCGCATTGTAATATTTTTCTCCTTTTAAAAGGAACAATGCATTAATAATAATAATCGCATGTAAGATTAACTGAACATACCACATTTCAATTAACTCTAAATACGATTCTACTTGGAGCATATATTGTAATGCTAATATTAAGAAAAATAACGCTACGCCAAATTTAACAAATCTTCCGTGGAAGTTTTTACGATCCATTTGGTCACGATAAACACCTTCAACAAGGGCGTCAATATCCATTGACATATTTTCAAGTGCTTCTCCAGCGTCTCTTGCACCTTCTTTAGTAATTTGATAAAAAAGTTGATGCATATTTTTAATCATGTAATATGGATATTTTTCATTAAAATATTCAATCGATTGATCGATAGTACCATTTTGATATGACATATCAATCATCTTTTTAATATCTCCTAAAACTGGGTCTTCAATAATACCTGAATCCCGAACTCCTTCTAGTGATTTGACAAAACTTTGAGTGGTATTAAATTCCATTATAACGTTTGTAGCATAAGTCTGAATTTGTTCAAAAATGAATTCAGAATATATTCTTTGACATCGTAAATAAGCTAAATACGGAATAAACATAACTGCTGCTATAGCATAAATGGCAGACCAAATAATACTGTAAAAATATAAATATGCAATTCCGGCAGCAAATCCGGCAAAAATTGCAATCTGACTCATATATTGCCGAGGACTATATTCTTGCCCTAACTCTTTTGCTTTTTCTCTTACAGTTTTAAAGGAATACGGAGCATATTTTTCGTAAACATTTGTGACATTAGTCACAAAGAAACGATAGACATTCTCACCTGGATTACGTCTATACAATATAACAAATATCGCAATAAATAATAATATTATAAGTTCCATATTTGCCTTTCTATAATGATTCTACTAAATCACTATTTTTTATTTCGCTACTATTTTCTTCTTCAATAAATAAATTTGTTTTTAATTCCTTACCTTGAGCACTAAAATAGTCTCTTAAATATTTAGTTGGATTTTTAAACGTAACTGTTCCATCTAATCCTTTTTGGAATATTACATTTGCCTTTGCTTCATTATTCTCATCAACATAAAATTCACTAACTTCAACAATTTCTCTTTGGAATCTTTGCAATTCAGCACTCATATAACCTTTAACATGAATACCGATTTGAACATATCGATGGATTGATTTTAAAAATTGGTCAATATCTTGGCTACCTTCAAGCAACGAATACATCCGCATTGGAATATTTTGAGCTTTGTCTGAATGGATTGTTGATATAATGTTATGCCCTGATGAAACAGAATTTCTTACCGCAGTAACAGCTTCACCAGAACGAACTTCGGAAAGTAGTATCCATTTTGGATTTTGTCTCATACATGTTACAAGTACATCTGAATATGATGCAATATTATTAGTTTTCATAGCAACAATATCACGATGTGGAAAGATACGATCTAAATGTAATTCCAAAGTATCTTCGATTGTAATAATTTTTTCGTTCTCTGCAGTATTCGAAGCTAAGTATTTTACTAATTCGGTTTTACCTGAACCAGTTTCACCGCTTACCATAATATTACAATGCGCTCTAACACATTGTAATAAAAAGTCATGCAAACTTTCATTTACATATTTTTCACTTAATAATTTTTCCTTATTTAATCGAATTTTAGCAGGCGTCTTCCTTATAACGCATGCTATTCCATTTGTAGCAATTGATTCGTGAACAAAGTTAAGCCGAAGCTCAGCTCCCTCAGCATCTAAAAAAGGATGGGCCATATTAAATGTTGTACCCATTACATTGGAACATTGAAAGGCCAATTTTTCCATTAATGCATTATTAATTTCTGGCCTTTCAACTTTATAAATACCTTTATCCAAAGATTTTAACCATATTTGTCCGCCATTTGAATATGAAACGTCTGTTACACTATCGTCATTCAAAAACTCAGATATAGGCCCAAAATCTAATTGTGAAAATATTGCTTCTTTCACGCTTAGTCACTCCTTTTTATTTTTTTATTCTGTTGGAATTTCAGCAGTTTTAGCTAAAATGAAATTTTTTAAATATTCGTAAGTCTTAACTTCTCCACCTTCAGTGGTATATTTTTTATTTCTTGGTACAGGAACAATTGTAATTCCTGAAATATATCCAGCTTTCATTAAAAGTTCATACATATCATCTGGTACTGCAAACATTAATTCTGCTGGAGTTCTAGCAGTTGTTCCACTAAATACATCTTTACCACTTGAATCTCTAACACCAAGAACTTCAATTGATTCAATAAACTTACCAAACATGATCCTATTATCTTCATCTGTAGCTTTTAAATATAGGTCAATTCTATCACCAGGATAGATTGAATTACCATAAGTTGTATGGTTATTAACTCCTAAACCAAAAATTGTATATCCATCTGCTATATTATCAAAAATTGTATTAGGTAATTCACTTTTATTTACTACTTGACTCTTATAAAAAACTCCACCTGCAGGAACAGATGTTCCAGTATTAACATATTTTCCAATAAGCTCATTAGCACTTGTAATAATATCAGCAGTACTTAAAAATTTATTATTAATTTCAGTATATCCAATATTATCTTCAGTAATTTCTTGAGTTGCCCCAATAACTTCTTTAGCATAAGGAACTCTTATTGGAGATGTCGCTTCTTTTACTCTATAGCTATAAAATCCCCACAGTACAAGGACGCCTGCTATTACCCCAAGAATAGTTACCGTATTTTTGTTTCCAATAAATCTTTTAATTGTGTTAATTAAATTTCCCATTTTTATTCCTCCTCGAAATTAATTACAATATGTATTGAAAAACTGATCATATGTTGCTGTTATTGAACACGTTGAATCAGCTGCTTTACTAGCAATACAATAAATCGTATTAGCATTCAATTCATTTAAAATGCCTGATTCTGTTGGTTTACCACATCTTTGAATAATAATTTCTTCAGCACTTTCAGTGGCACAAGGCGATCCAGCATTAAATTTAAGTTTGCAATTTGTCAAAGTTGACGGTAATGAATTGTCTACTTCTAGTCGATCTAATAAATATGAAACATCTACTGCATATTGCTCTCCTACAAATGTTTCACCTTGAACTGCAGTAACTTTAGATTCTAAAATTGCATCAATTTTATTAACAATATCAAATGTTTTAGAATCACCTACTACATTAAATGTATTAGATTTACTTGAAACTTTAACCCCCACTTTAGGAGGAGCTTCATATACCTCTGTAAACTCAATGTCATAAGTAGTAGATATTGAAGCTTCTTCTGCAAATCTTCTTAAAAAAGATTCATAAAATTTTTCTTTGTTTATTTTGGCTTCACCATATTGTCTATAGTAAGACCAGTCGATAGCATCTTCCATTGATGCTTCTGTAATTGTTTTAATTAAGTAGTAATCTTGTGTATTAGTAGAAGTAAAGCTTTGAACTAATAATAAAACTACAATAATAAATACGCCTAAAACAACTAACCAGTAACCCCAATAAGCTTCTTTCATTTATTAATTCCTCCTTTACTTCCAAGCCGGTCCAATATCCGGTATTAAATCTCCATTTATATCTAATGTTGTATATTTGTAAATTGTCCAATAATCATTTGTAATTATTTCGTATTCCTTACCTGCAGGAACTGCATCTCCGCGGTTAGGTAATGTTAAGAATACACTTTGATAAGTTTGCCAATTAGCATTAGCATCAGCTATTGCTTCAGCTCTTTTTGGTGCATCAACTTGAGAATCATATGCATCATCTAATTCTGTGATAAATTCACTATAGCAGAATGCATTTGCCATTACACATTTTCCTGATTCCTCTTCGCCAATCCAATTATAGCCTTTAGTTAAACATGAAGTTTCATCTGTTATATTAGGTAAACTATAATCATGACAATTTAATGTTTGATTATTATAACTACCATTTTCTTTATTACTTTCGTTATAATTTCTTATCCAAGTAACCATGTCAGGTGTCATTTTAACTTTTAATGTATAATCCTCAACTGCTTTTAATTGTTCTTCTGTTGCTGTTGTTGGTTCTAATTTTGCTCTTGCCTCAATTTCAGAAATTGTATTACCAGCTTTTTGAGCTACTAGAACATTTGCAGGATTTTGTTTATCCCAGTTATAACCTAACTGACGATCATTTGGATTTATTATTGATGGTGTAATAGGTCTAAAATCTAGATTTAAATTTCCAGTTGTTGGGTTATATCTATCGACATCATAAATACAGTTTCCAACACATTTGATTGTACAGTTTGGACAACAATTATAATTTTCGTCTGAAGCGCTAATTGCTTGATCTCGAGAATCTTGTGGTACACAAGTTCCTTCATCATAATACATTGTTGAACATACATAGAATGATTCAGCTTCTTTTACACAATATTGTTTATCTCCGCCCGGACATAATGTCTTTTTACAAGTATTCCAATCTTGACCAGCTGGACATTCATCACTATCATGAACTACACCATTTTCATCGGTACAAGATTGACCGACAGTATAAAGACAAGCATATTCGTTACCTTTTAATTCATCATTATTTATTGTTTGTTCTCTTTCAAGTCTATCAACAGTAGTTAAACTTGTAGAATCATCGCCAAAAATTCTACCTAATTTTTGACTTGAATAATATTGTCCTAGATTATCAATTGATAGAATATAGAAGTATGATCCTGCTGGAGTATCTGCTCCTACTGGTAAGCCATCTATTAAATATGAATTCTCAACTTTTACACTAGATACTTTAATTTCTCCGCTAGGAACTAATGAATAATAAACTCGAGGAGTATCATATTTTCCTGAAGATGTTGCAATACGGTGAATATAATCTAATTCTGTAACATAGTATTCTTCTTCTTTACAAGTAAATGTCTCATTATCTAATGAAATAGTACAGTTAAAATATTTCTTCTTATTATATCCTTGATAAGTACTAAAATTAATTCCATAAGATCCAGAACATTCATAAGTAGTTACATTTAAACTACCGTCTACACAGTATTCAGTTGTTGGTACGCTTATTCCTTCGTTAAAAATTGGATTTACAGATGTTACTTCAGTACATCTTTCTAATTCTATATCTTCATCACTACATTTTTCAGCTTTAATTTCTTCTTCAAGCGGAACCATTACATCACAAGTTTCATCTCCACAAGATAGCCCTTGAGCCTGTTCAATCCATTTTGTTCCACTATAACCTTCGGAATTTGGTTCGTCATAACTATATTTAATTATTGGATCATAGTTATAAATCATTTCCCATGTAGTACCAGTACTAAATTTATCTGAATAGCCTTCATAACTATCATCAGCCATACATGCATTATATAGGTCGATAGTTTGTTTTAATTTCTCAATAGCATTTTCCAAGTCTTCTTTTGCTTTTTTTAGAACATCTGCTATACCATTTGACTCAATATAATCCTTAAAATCTTCCTCAGCTGTTACTTTTGTACAAGCTTCATAGTCAGTAACTGAACAGCTTGAATTACAAGTTCCTCTATTTCCATCAGTCATTTTACCAAATGTTTGTGGTGAAGCTGGTTTATCATCATAAGACCATGCTCCATTAGAATCTACTTTGTAATAAGTTTTATTAAATGAGAATTTTTTAATATCTGTACTATCTACCGTTGTACTTCCTGAAATACAAGATGGAGTTTCTCCCGCTAAGATCTCAGCTTGAGTAAGTGTCTCCCAATTACATGTTCTTTTATAACATTCAGCATCATCACCAGTATCTACTAAACCATAAGTTCCACCAGCATTATAAGCATCCATTAATTCTTTATTCATTTGCCATTCATTAAAGGCTTCTGCTACTGCTATTTGAGCTTTAATAATGTCCTCGTTAAAGGCAGTCTCATTCATTTTTGTTGAATAACAATCTTGTTGCCCCTTCATTGACATGCTAATTTTGAAATAACGACCATTATCAACATCTCTTTTATATGGAGCTTTGAAAAGATAATCTTCTTTACAATAAATACTACAATAAGGATTTGATGCTACAATACCTGCATATGTTCCATCAACTAGTTTATATGAATTATTTGCACTATCCGTATTTTCTAAAATACATTTTACATTAAATCCAGTATCGTCTTTATAACCTTCTCTAAATTCGTATTCTACATTACCATCAGCATCTGGAGTTGATTCATCTTCGCATATTTGTGGTAATCCTAATCCCGGATCACAAGCAGTATTACACATTTTTACACTAATATTGTGAGCGTCACTAATTGGTTTATCAGAATATAGTAAAAATCTTTGACCATCCGTATAATCTTTACCGGCATCACTTGATGGGAATAACATTGCACCATTTAGCAATGCTTGATCTCTATATTCATATTTTACATCAAATGTTGCATTACAAAGACTATCATCATTAGGAACTGACACGTTATATGCAATATATATAGTTTCTTTATTATTGCTATTAAACATATCAATTAAATTCTGTGAATTTGATAAAAGACCATTAGCGCTAAAATCATTTGCATCTTCAGAATACTCAAAAGAATATCCAATTTCTTCTACAGTAGCTCCAGAACTTGCATTTTCTGCACCTTTATAATAAAAATAGCTAGATGCAGGATCACTAAAGTTTTTTAATGATATTGAAACTACTACCATTCTTTCATATCGACTACCAGTATCAGTTGCGTTCGTTCCTCCTGAAGTAATTACACTATATTCTGGAATATTAACATTCCCGTCTAAGTAATCAACTGTAGCAGCCATACCAGCTTTTAATAAAGCTTTAGCAGCAGCTTCTTCACTAGCATCTGTGTATTTAAAATAAACAGATGGTTTAGAGGCATAAAAGTTTTTATATATATATTTTACTTCTTTACCTGTAATTTTTGTATAATATTCAACCATTTCACTATCTGCACTTACCCAGTCATATGTAGTTCTTACATACGAAGGGAAAACATTATTCGAAGTATGTCTAAAATTCCAACCTAAAATTGCATTAACATACATTCTTATTGCGGCAGATGTAATTGAGTATTGTTTTTGGCTACCAGCAGGATTACCATCATAATCCCATAAACCATTTTGAAGTATCTTTAATATCCCATAGTCTTCAGCTTTAGTTGTACTATCAGACCCCATCAAGATATGATCGACTTTCATATTTGTCCAAGCAGCTAATCCTGGGTCAGCACAATAAATATAATATTTTTCTGAAGAATCAGCAGAATTAGTACCATAATAAATTGCTGAAACATAGTCAGACCAACCAATACTGTTATTTCCATATTTTATTGGTGGTGAATTAACTCCGGTATCAGTACGAACAAATATAGTATCTTTATCATAAGCTTCAACATTTACCGCACTTAATGCAACACATAGCAAAACAAATAAACATATTATTTTATTTTTCATAGAACACTCTTCTTTCTTTTTTTAACAATTATCACTGCAACTACAGCCCCAACCACAATTAAAGCTCCCCCAATGATAAAGGCAGTTCGGTTATCATTAATAAAATCTATAACTTTTTCAAAAAAGTTTAATTCTTTATCTATTTGACCACTTTGTTCAAGTTTAGCTGCTCTTTCTTCCATTTTATCTACGAAATCATAGAATGAAATATCTTCAAATGTAACATATTTTTGACATAAATAATAATCCGGATCATTTTGACATTGACCATAATAATGATATAGATTTTTTCTTGGCGTTGTTAAATAAATAGTTCTATATCTATCACGCGGACAGCTAGTTTCATTTGATGAATAAACTTCAAATGTGAAAGTGGTGATATCTAAAATTCCTTCCCAATCAAAAGAAATAACACCATCTACAGCGTCAGTGTAATAATAAGTACTTTTAGTTTTATCTACATTATTTTCAACAGTAAAATAAAAATCTTCAGTCATATTTAAAACCGAAATAGTAAAATAATCATATTCCGAAGTACATTCTTGATATTCTTCCTGGCAGTCATATAAATCTGGATCGACTAAAGCTGTTTTTTCCTCATAGATTACTTTGATACCAGCAACATCTTTGTTTAGTTGGGCACGTTCACTATAACTACAAGTACTCGCATTTACTGCTAAAACATTTACAAATAAGGTGCTTAATAAAGCAGTTAATAAAATTCTTTTTTTCATTACTCAATATACCTTCTCTACTATTAAAAATTTTATCATATTGCAAGTAGCATTTCAATTTAAAATAATGTTTTTATTAAAATATTTTTTTAGCTATCTGAAATTGAAAGAGTTTAATCTTTGTGTTAATATTAAAAGTAAGGATGATAACATGACGGATAGATTAAAAGAATTTGGTAAAAGTATCACTATTTTAATAGGCTTTTTTGTTTTTCAGATAATAATTTACAATTTTTGTTTTCCACTTATGAAAAACGCAACTAAAACATTGGACGTCTTTACCATTTTTCTTCTTTCGATCATTTTATTTTTCTTATTTAAAAACGATATGATCAGTCAATTTAAAGCCATAAAAAAACAAAAAGCAAAGGTTTTTATTCGATATTTAATTATTTTTCTATTTGCAAATTTCTTAGTATATATAATTAATAACATTTTATATTCTTCTTTAAATGATATAGCTACAAACGAAGCGAACAATCAGATTTCTGTTTTAACTAATCCTTATTTATCATTTATTTCTATTTGTTTACTAGCACCTTTTTACGAAGAAATTTTATTTAGACTTAATTTTAAAAATTTATTTAAAAACAAATGGATTTTTATCACATTTACTGGAATATTCTTTGCTAGCTTACATCTATTATCCGCTCAATCTATATCAGAAATTTTATATATAATTCCCTATTCGATTTTAGGAATTACACTAAGTTATATTTATAAAGATAGCAATATTATTTATAATTCAATTTTAATTCACGCACTTAATAACATAATACAATTTATAATTATTTTAACCGGAGGTATTTAATGAAAAGATTTTTATGTATTATTATTCTATTAGTTTTTCTAATTTTTATGTATGCCAAATATATTGAGCCTAATCAAATTGTTATTAATGAATATAAAATATCTAACAATAAAATCCCAAGTAGTTTCGAAGGAATTAAGATTGCACATTTTTCTGACATTTTATATGATAGCGAAAATGACTATAAGCAAATCGAAATTGTTACTCAAAAAATTCAAGAGTTAAACGCCGATATAATTGTATTTACTGGTGATTTAGTTCAAAAGAAAATAAATGAGAATGAAAAAAACGAACTAACTTCAATTCTAACTAACTTAAAACCTAATTTATATAAATATGCTGTTCTAGGAGATCATGATTCTAATGATGTAAAAGATATTTTAAAGACAAGCGGATTTATAGTTTTAGAAAATACTTCAACGTATCTTTTTTATGAAAGTAATGAACCAATTTTAATTGCTGGCGGTGATAATATTACTAGTGATTCCTTATTAAAGGATGAAAACATCCCCTATAATTTTAAGATTGCTTTAACGCATAAACCCGATAATTATGATTCATTAAAGAATGAATTTAACCTTGTATTAGCCGGTCATTCACTTGGAGGCGAAATTCGCATTCCATTTTATGGCGCCACAATAAAAAAAGAAGGAGCAAAAAAATATACTGACAAAATGTATTCTCACGAAGACAATTACTTATATATATCTTCCGGCATCGGAATCGAAAAGACTGGACTTAGACTTCTTAACAAGCCCTCAATAAACGTATACAGACTTTATAACAAATAAAAAAACATAGTATTATAAATATTCTACTATGTTTATATTTTTGCTTAATTTTGTAATTAAGTCTTCTTTTTCATATTTTGAAAAAATATCTTTAAAATTACTATTATCCATTAGGAACATATCATAATATTTAATAAATATTTCTTGATAATTTGTAACTCCTAATTCTTTTAAAAATGTAATGTTTTCTGATACTAATTTTTTTTGAATTTTAATTAATTCTAGTAATTTTTCAGGAGTATTATCTTCAATTTCAGCAATATCATCTTTACTAAAATTTAACTTTTCTAAAAATTTCATGCTGCCCTCCCTAAATCTATATCTAAAATACTAGTATATTCTAACTCTTCACTGATTGCAGCTTTCAATCTTGTCTCTTCTTCTGGTGATATTGTTTTACCATACGTTATAGCATAATACATTACCATACTATCATCCATAACTTCATTTGTAACAAGCTTAATTAAATTATCTGTTATAGAATCATTTATCTCTTCAATACCATAAACTGATACCATTACATGCCTAATAGCATCTGCAAGTCTTTCATATCTATCAAACGTTTCATCATTTAATCCTATTGTTTGTGGTTTACTTAAAATTTCATCTAATGGACTTATAAATTCAGTAGCCATTGTTACATTAGCAACTTCACCAGCATTAGAGGAACTAACCATATTTTCATTTACTGGAGCACTTATCACTTGCGTAATTTTGTGTTTTTCTGGTTCTACAACTGGAGCAACAACCGGTTCATTTGAGAATGTCATATTCAAATAATCTACCCCATATTTAGCTTCAAAAGCTTTTTTTCTAAATGGAATTTTTGAATATTTACCTTCTGGTGTTTTATATGGTTCATCAATACTTCTTAAATACTGAATTCTTTTTACCGCTCCCTTAGAATTAATTCTAACTGGATCTTCAACATATGCACCTAATTCTCCAATTCTTTCCATTTCTTCTACTTGTTTTTGGACAAACGAAAAACCACCAGCAACAGCCTTTTGTTCAGAAGGCCTTTTTATGCTAATTCCTTTTTCGGATAAATAATTTATAATTTGCGCTAATTCTTCTAAAGATATTACATCGTCCGATAAACTAGCGACAAACTTATTTATCATTGGAGCAACTTCTTTTGAATAATTCAAAGCTTTAAGTTTTAATGCAATGTTACTTTCCATAATAACCTTTCTAATAAGCCATTAAAGGTACATTCTTAGGTTCTAAACCACTTTCATGTAATGTTCTAATAGCACTATCTAATTCATTTAAATTGTATTTAACTAAAACATTTGGATTTAAGTAAATATCTTGCGGTTGTTTTCCAACTTTAGTTAACATTTCAATTTTTGATTTCAATTCTCTATCATAAAATAATTCAATATTATCATTAAATACATCTTTATTTATTTTTAAACTTTCAACTAAAGCCACATTAGCTCTAATTAAGCCTTCATCAAAATTATCTAATAATTTAGCAAAATCATTACTTGTAAAATCTAAATAATCAAATCCCAAACTTGTTAACAATTCAATTAATTTTTCTTTAGTTGTTTCTGTAGCAGTATGTACTTCTGGAGCGGATACACCAACCACCGGAATCTCCACTACCGGAGCATCAAATGTTACTGGCTCAATTTTAATTTCAGGTGCTGCTTCAGGAACAATTGTAGGTTCAGCTTCTGGTTCTGCAGTTCCTGCTAAAGCATCAAAATTAACTACTGGTGTCACTTCTCTAGCTTCTTGAATTACTTCACCAATTGATTTACTTGAAACAGGACGATCTTTAAATGATTTTTCATATTCAAATAAACCATCTTCTGGGAACATCAATAACTTAGCAGCTTCTCTTTGTTCTTCATCAGTAAAATCAAATTTAGCAAGTAACGAAGTAATTTCATCTCTTGTAATATTAATATTTGAACTTAACGCTAATTCAAAGTAGCGATTTAATCTTTCTTGATTTGATAATGCTTCATCTTTACGAATACCTAATTCTTCGATTTTTGTAATTGCGGCATTCATTTCATCTTCAACTTGGACTAACTTTTCAGCAGCAGTTTTCTTTTCGTTAGCAACTTTTTCCATAGTTAAAGGTAGCGCACTTTCTACTTTCTTTTTAATTGCTTCAGGATCAAAATCAATATTTAAATGCTCAATAACAGTAGCAAATTCTTCTTTTTTTATTAAAGCTAACGCATTTTTTAACTTTTCACCTTCATCAGCTAATACATTTTCTTCAGACGTTAAATCATTTATTTTAGATTGTAACTCTGTTTTAAGGGAACTAGTTCTATCCCTAGTTTCTACTGCAGATTGTTTCTCTTTATCCATAGAAACAAGAATTACGCTGTCTTCTCCGCGTAAATTATATAGTTTGTCTAGTAAACTCGTCATTTCTGAATTTAACATTTTCATAATCCACACCCTTTATTATGAATAAATTATAACACACGAAATCTTTAATTGTAAATATCAAAGTTAAGAAAAACATCCTTAAAAGGGCTATCAAACTAACAATATCCAAAATATAGAATATACTACCCTAGGAGAGGTGAAATTTTGAAAAAGAATTTATACATATTATTAACACTTATAATTTCCATTTTGGTTATAGGTATATATTTTGGGGTAATAAATAATAAAGATAACAATTCAGATTTGGATAAATTAACTTTAGGTGAAGTTACCCACTCTGTTTTCTATGCTCCGATGTATGTAGCTATAGAAAATGGATACTTCGAAGATGAAGGTATTGAAATAGATCTAGTTTTAACAAGCGGTGCTGACAAAGTAAGCGCAGCGGTTTTATCAGGTGATGTTGAAATTGGTTTTGCAGGTGCCGAATCTGCAATTTACATTTATGATAAAGGCGAAAAAGATTATTTACAAATCTTTAGTGGATTAACAAAACGTGATGGTCAATTTATTTTAAGTAGAAATAAATTAGATAATTTTTCTCTAGAAGATCTTTATGACAAAGAAATTTTAGTAGGAAGAAAATCAGGTATGCCTGCCCTGAATTTCTTAAACGCATTAAAAAAAGAAGGAATCGACCAAAATAGAATAAACATTAACTATAGTGTTGACTTTGCTGCTTTATCAGGAACATTTATTGGGGGTACCGGAGATTACGTCAACTTATTTGAACCTAACGCTTTAAAACTCGAACAAGAAGAATATGGATACGTAGTAGAAAGCATCGGTAAATTATCTGGAGAAATGCCATATACAGCTTTTTACGCTAGAAAAAGTTTCATTAAAAACAACACTGAAATTATAAAAAAATTTACTAATGCCATCAATCGTGGTTTGGCATTTACACACAATAATACGGCTAGTATAATTGCCCAAGTAATTTTAGATCAATTTCCAGATACATCATTAAATGATTTAACAATTTTAATTGATAGATATAAACAAAGTGATAGTTGGTTAGAAACAACTTATATTTCAGAAAAATTATTACAAAATTTAGAAGATATCATGATTGATAATGATTTACTAAAAAGCTACGTTCCTTACAAAGATCTTATTGTAAATTATGAATAAAATTCTAAAGATAGTGGATTTAAAAAAAGATTACTACACTCTACAAGGTGAAATTACTGCTATTGAAAATATATCATTGGAACTAGAAAAAGGGAAATTTTTATCTATCGTTGGTTCAAGTGGATGCGGAAAATCTACTTTGCTCAATATCATCGCAGGTCTTGACACCCAAACATCTGGTACTATATGTTACGAGCCAAATCTAAAAATTGGGTATATGCTCCAAGATGATGCACTACTACCCTGGCTTACAGTATTTCAAAATGCTATTTTAGGTTTAAAACTTCAGAATATGGACACAACGTCAAACACAGAATATGTAAAAAAACTTTTAACAACCTATGGATTAGAATCATTTATTAATAAGTATCCTAATGAACTTTCCGGGGGAATGAAACAACGCGTTGCGCTAATAAGAACGTTGGCTACAAAACCCGATTTACTTTTATTGGATGAACCATTTTCCGCCTTAGATTATCAATCTCGTCTAATGGTATCCGATGATGTTTATAAAATAATCAAAAACGAAAATAAAACCGTTATTATGATAACCCACGACATTGCAGAAGCAATTTCACTAAGCGATACAATCATCGTTCTATCTAAAAGACCTGCAATTATAAAAAAAATTTATGATATTAATTTATCTAGTAAAAGTACACCAATAAACAATCGAAAATGTCCTGAATTTGCAATTTATTACGACAAAATATGGAGGGATTTAGATGTATCCATCTGAAAATCAAAAAACATTTATAAAAAAAATTAAAAAACAACGTCGACTAGTTATATTTTTTCAACTAGCCATTGTATTTTGTTTTATAATATCTTGGGAACTTTTAACTAAATATGAAATTATCAATTCATTTATCTACTCTTCCCCATCTAAAATTTTTTTAACATTAAAAGATCTATTTATTGCTAAAGACTTATTTTCTCATATCTTTACTACTTTATCTGAAGTTTTAATCGCATTTGTTTTGGGTATTATTTTAGGCTTTATTATTTCTATTATTTTTTATGAAATTCCAATAATAGCTAAAATTTTTGATCCCTTTTTAACTGTACTAAATTCACTACCTAAAGTAGCTCTTGGACCAATTATCATCATTATCGCAGGAGCTAATACTAAAAGTATAATTATTATGGCACTACTCATTAATCTTATTGTAAGTATTACAACTATCTATAATGGCTTTCTAAATACAGATTCTACTAAAATAAAAATGTTTGAAACTTTTGGCGCTAGTAAAAAACAAATTCTCCTTAAACTAATAATCCCTAGCTCATACACAACAATTATTTCTAGTTTAAAATTAAATATTGCACTTACCCTAATCGGAGTTATTACAGGAGAATTCTTAGTTAGCAAAAAAGGCATCGGGTACTTAATTATATATGGTACACAAGTTTTTAATTTAGATCTTGTTATGGCAGGCATTTTACTTTTACTTATCATTTCCTATCTTTTATACAAAATAGTCATATATTTAGAGAATAAACTATTAAAAAGAAAATAGAAACCTAATTTTTCAAGGTTTCTATTTTTTAAATCTGATTATTTTTATTTTCCTCTTAATAAATTAAATGGTTTAATTAACATATTTTCTTCCTCTAATTGTGATTCAGTTTTACTAAGAGTACCACTACCTTTGACAAATGCATTAATATATATTTCACCTGGCATAGTCTGATATTTCCAATTACTTCGTGATAGACCAACTTTCGTATTATAAAAACTATCTCCATACATTTTACCGACTTCAGGAGTTAACAAACTATATCCATGATCAAGTAAAAATTTAGCCATCTCTTTTTGATAATCTTTAATAAAAAATCCAGGATCCGGAGTAAGTAAGATTCGATCCGGAGCAAGCGGACTTACATAAAATTTTTGCCACGAACAATTACTTTCTTCGAAAAATTGTATATATGTTGGATCTACTAAATATAAAGTTAGAATATTATCTACTAAAAGTTCTAATACTAAAAAATTATGACCAACAATTTGTGAAGTTATTGAGCCATGAGTAGTATTTGGAATAACTTTACAACCTAAACTATTAAAATAATAATATAAAATACTTTGAGCTAAATCACATTTATTACGAAAATTCTGCATATTTGGATTCATCATTGATCTTGCCAAATAATTAATATGATCTAAAAAGAAATTTGCTTCTTCCGACGTTATAGATTCGCCTTTCTTTATAGTATCTTCAATTTGGGAAAGCTGATCATAATCAATATCATTTGGTATAAATGGTTCAAATTCTGCTATATATGCCATATTCTCACTACCTTTTAATTAAGTATAGCACACTTAATTAAATTGTTCTATTTACAATGACCGTTATTATCTTCGAAATGTTTTGTAATATCATGTATAAGTTCAACGGCATTTTTATATTCTTTTTTATTTATAATATTATCAAAAATATAATCAGATCCTTCAAGTTGGATAATATTATTAGCATTATCATAATGAACATAAATTTCTTCTTCTGCATCTTTTTCAGTATAACACCATAATAATATACTTCCTTCTAAATCCACTTTACTTGAACCTAAAAAATAAAATGATATAGCTACTATTTCAACAAAGAAAATTAACACTACAAATACACAAATTCCGAAAATAATTTTAAATAATTTTTTATAATTTTTTTCTGTAACACTAATTTTAGTAAGCAACATGTTATTTGTAAGTTCGTCTAAACTTACGCAAAATAAATCAGCTAATTTGTGCGCCTGTTTAATATCTGGGCACGTCTCACTTAATTCCCAGTTAGATATTGTTTGTCTACTAACTTCTACTTTTTCTGCTAATTCTTCTTGTGTTAAGCCTGCCTTTTTTCTTAATTCCAAAATTTTATCGCCTAAATTCATATTACCTCTCTTTCAACAATACAATATCATCTTTTATATTTTTTTCTATCAAATTTATTTGACAATCATGCCAATTTTATTAGCAACAAAAAACACTTCTTTCGAAGTGCTTAAAATTAGAATTTACTAACTTGATAAGTTTCTACATCAACTGAAGTTTCTTGACCGAATAAGTCAATAATAATTGTTAAACGATTATTTTCAGTATCAATATTATCAACTTTTCCGCTCATACCATTGAATGGACCATCAATAATATTTACAACATCTCCAACTGCAAGTTCAGTTTCAACATTAACACGACTCATACCCATATTAGCTAAGATTCGATCTATTTCTTGAGGTAATAAAGGTGTTGGTTTAGCTCCCTTTCCTGATGAACCAATGAAACCTGTTACTCCTGGAGTATTTCTTACAATATACCAAGCTTCATCAGTCATTATCATTTCTACTAAAACATAACCCGGGAACATTTTTTTAACTTTTTCTTTTTTAACCCCGTCTTTTACTTCTACTTCTGTAGTTTCTGGCACAATTACGCGGAAAATATAATCTTGCATTCCCATTGATTCTGTACGCATTTCCAATTTTTCTTTAACATTTAATTCATGACCAGAATAAGTATTAACTACATACCATAATTTTTCGTTTTCCATCTTTAAAACCATCCTTTAACAACTGATAATAATAAATTTAATAATAAGAAGAATGCACAAACCACTGCACAAAATACAACAGTTGCAATAGTATTTTTCAATACATCTTTTAAAGATGGCCACTTAACTAGCCCCATCTCTTTTTTTACACCTTTAAAATAATTCTCTTTTTTGGTTTTTTTAACATTTTTTGTCTTTTTTAAATCTTTTGTATCTTTCGTTTTTTTAGTTTCTTTTTTAACAGCTTCTTTTGCCATTTTTCCTCCAATAAAAAAACACTTTTCGTGCTCACTAGTAATATACTATATATCACCTAAGAAATCAAGTGTTTTTATTTAATTAAATAATGTCATTTAAGTCTACTTTTTCTACACGTAGCATATCTGCAAACTCAAATTTAAATCTTTCTTTTTCTTTAACTAATGCATCTGCATAAATATTTTTAGCATTACAAATTGCTTTGTAAAAATGTTTAATTGTTACAATATTGGTATTATCATAAAGTGCAAAGGTAAACGCATTTGAAACAATCGTTAAACAAATATCAGGATATCGACTCGCTACTTCATATACCCTTTTGTATTCGTCAGTCATTTGAACAATAAACGTCATAATTTTTTGAATAATAAAAGGTTGATAACCTATTTTGACTCCTAGTTGTTTTTCAAGCTTAGGATAAGTACCCATCAGAATTTGTACGCATGTTTCTTGATCTGCCTCTGCTACTTCAATTTTTTGGAAACGTCTTAAAAACGCCCTATCTCTTAAAATATAAGTTTCATATTCTTCAGTTGTTGTCGCGCCAATCATCTTAATAGTTCCACGATCAAGTCCTGCTTTTAACATGTTAGCAAAGTCAAGACCCCCTTCTTTATTAACTAAAAGATGTGTTTCATCAATAAAGACAATTGTTTTATCTTTTTGAGCAAGTTCCTTAACTAATAAGTCTATTCTATTTTCCGTTTGACCAGCACTTTGCGTTGAACCAATTAAACTAGTAATATTTACTTTGATAATTGACCATCCTTTAAGCGCTTCAGGTACTAATCCTTTTTGGATTCGATAAGACAAACCTTCTACTATAGCTGTTTTACCGATTCCTGGCTTACCTACTAATAGAGCACTTTTTTCAGGAGTTAGTAAAGTTAAAATACATTGTTTAATTTCATTATCACGAGCTATCGCTGGATCTGTAATATATGTTTTAGCAGTTAAATCTTCTCCATATCTTTCTAGCATGCTTATAGCTTCATTCATGTTAATCACCTACTTAAAATTATACCAAAACTTGTAATCAAATGATATAATAAATTTATGAATGACGTAATTACAATTTTTTATAAGCAAATAATACCTGGTATGTTACAAGGTGAAATTGATTGTGAACTACCTGCTCGCATTCTTTCAAATGTTTATTTTGAAGAAGAAAATCAATTACTTGAGGCTACTAAAGAATATGAAGGAGTTATTATTCCTACTTTGATAATAAAAAACAAAGAACGATTTAATCAAATACTAATAGATTATGTCGAAGCAATGCTAACTTTTTATGGAGACTTCAAATTTTCATGTATCGATCCTTGCTACTATACTCCTTATCTAATTGCAACTGCAATTGCCAATATGGGAAAAGACGATTATCTAAATCCTGAATTTTATTTTCAAAACAGAACTGAAGCGATTAAAAATAATCCGTTTTCTCTTTCTAGCGTGCCCGTACCAGTATGTAATAGCGCCGAATTTAATAGCGACTTATATTATATTTTAGATAAAGAAAAACCAAATGAAGAAGCTCCATTTAAATATACTTTATATGCTACTAATGAGGAAAATTCCTTTGAATTTCAAACTATTCGATTTTATATATTAAATGATACTGCTTATATTGGAGCGATTCAAGGAAATAAGCCTGAAGAAAAAACTGCATATCAAAAAAAGATTAAACGAATTTTATATAAAGCTAACGAAGGTATTACTCCTGATAATGAACTTTACCAAACTAACCCTGGAGCTGTTGTAGCATTAACATCATTTATAGCATTACTAAATAGTTTCGGAATTAATAAAATTACCATTTTACCTTATGGACTTCAAAGATGGAACGACAAAAAGATTTTATATCATAATTTAAGTGATAAAGTTATAAATAATTCGATTGACGAATCAAGAAGATTAAAAGTTGAAAAAGTAATCGAAAGAACATCTTCTTATTTTGATAAATCCCCAATAATACGAACCCAACTTCAAAATTGCTTATTACGTTTTTATTATCATTTAACTGGAAGTGAATTAAGTATTAATAAAGATGAACCTTTAATCACTTGCGGGCAGATTGCCAATGGAAACAATACATTATTAAATAATATATATGGAGCATTTTCAAATCAAAATTTAAGCATCAAAAAAACTAATCACGAAGATTAGTTTTTTTGTACGTCTCTTTCTTATCTCTATATACAAACTTTCGTTTATATATCCAAATGGCGCCCAATGTAGGACTCGAACCTACGACCTAACGGTTAACAGCCGTGCGCTCTACCGACTGAGCTAATTGGGCATTAACTCAATACAAGATAAATTATATAAAATTCCGCTCGATATGTCAATCGCTTTTTTCTAATTTTTTAAATTTTTTTATTATTTTCAAGTGCACGTATAGAAGAACTTTATCCTCTCTTTCTTTTTTTGAGTTTTTTATTTTATTTTTTATTTTTTTGAAAATAATAATTTAAGTTAATTAATGAGAAAAATAGTCGTATGTTCCTTGCATCCCATCGTATTTGCTGCCAATATTATTGTTAAAAACAAAGACGTCTCCTAGTCCAACCCCTAACGTGTAATCTTGAGATGTTGCTAGTGACACATCTTGGACTGCATGTTGGTAACTAGTGAAAAGGCCGGCAGGCAATGAAGTAATATCCATACTAGAATCAATTGTACATTCTAGATATGAAACATTAGAATTTAACAAATTCATAGAAATTCCAAATCCATTAGAAAAGTTTTTAATATTTGTTCCATTAAAATTATATTGTACAAAATCGGTTACGCCATTTAGGACGTAAACTTGTTTACCTTGTTGAGTACCATTTATCTTTTTCATCGCAGAAAATCTTACTCCAATAACATCGAACGATCTTACAGCTGGCATAATTTTCCATAAAGCTGTGTATGTAAAATACGCATTTTCACTGCCAACTCTTACTAAAGCTAATTCAGTATACTTGTAAGCAGTTTCTATAACTGTTGCTCTTGTTTTAGGAGTTTCTTGCACGTTATTATATTCTGCTTCTGTTAAAAGTGTTTCTGTTACTTCACCGGTAACTTGGTTGTATTCTGTTTTAATATATTTGCGTGTTTTTTGAACGTCACTAAAATCTAAATTCATTGCCATAATTCGATCATATTGATCTTGGTCTAAAACTGATATATATTTTTCAGAATAAATTTTACGTAAATTATTGTAATTCTCTTCAGATATAGTAACACCATTATTATTTATATATTCTAGTGCAAAGGTTTTTCTTGGATATATTAAAAGAATAGACAACCCGATTAATAAAATATACTTTTTCATACCTGTCCTCCTTTCCAGAAAAAACTATATCGTATATTGTCAAATTTTAGCAATATCTTCTTCGTAGAGTGCTACTCTCCCGTTAAGAGAATTATATAGTTTTGCATGGTTTCAAGGACATTTTCCAAAGTTGAACAAACTCCAACTTGGCAATCCAATTCTTGATTTAAGTAATTATAACTATATTTTTCAAACAAAATACTTTTACCTGAATTTTTATTATAAATATAAACTTCTAAAATATTTGAGTTAGTAAACAATGTTATATTTTGATTAATTGTGTCATTTAAACTATTAAAATTTAATTTTTTGGATACTGGGAAATAACTTATTACATATTCCGTTCCCTTCTTTATATATTTCTTCTTCCAATTATTACCTACTTGCTTAAATCCATCTGCTTTTAGATTTTTTATAATTTCTTTTTCATTTAACAATTTTAATTCGGAAATTTTAGAAAGTTTAATTTGATTATCTTCGTTAGAAATATCAACCGCGGTCAAATTTAATTCATAATTATATTCCTTTTTATTTTTATCTGTGATTGTAATTATTAATTTCAAAAAATCTTTTTTTATTTTATTTTCTTCATCATACTTAATAAATGCATAATCTAATTTATCTGTATGAAATATAACTTGATTTTTACTATAAATATCAACACTAACCATGTCAGTTTCTTTTATTTCATAATCCCAAATGTTAATTGGACCAATATAAAGCATATTGGATTTATTGGTTTCTACAAGTACTCCACTTACTAAAGCTTTGATTTCTGAATCTTCATTTATAACTTTATATATTTTAGTAGAATCATAATTATTAACAAAGAATAAACACAAGAAAATAATTAAAGGGATTGTTATTGCCGCATAAAGAGCTACTAACCTACGAAATATTTTTCTTAGTTGGCGACGTTTTCTTCTTTTGAAATTCAACTCACCAGCATGTAATTCGTCAAGTTCAATATCAAGTGCAGTACACAATTTACTTTGATATATTAAATCTGGAAAACTATTACCATTTTCCCATTTAGATATTGTTTTATCTGATGCACCAATTAGTTCAGCTAATTGCAATTGTGTTAACTTCTTATCTTTTCTTAATTTAGCAATAAATTTTCCAGTTTTCTCAAAATCCATATTTACTCACAACGATAATTCTATCACTATTATAATAGATTTTTAAAAAAATTATCGAATTGTAAACAAAAAAGCTATTACTTCACATTAAAAAATGACCAAATATTGCCATTTGGATTTTTTTGAAAAACTAATTTCTCCTTAGTAATCGGATGTAAAAAAGATAATTTATAGGCAAAAAGCGCAATTGGTTTTCGATCTTGTTTTCCATATAACTGGTCACCATATAATGGATGGTTACGACTAGCAAATTGGACTCTAATCTGATGGAATCTTCCCGTTATTAAATCAATGTCAACCAATGATAAGTTATCCTTTTCACATATAACTTTATAATCTAGCACCGCACTCTTACCATTAGGTGTATTTAAAAGAACTTTTTTATTTTCTGTTTTTTCTATTTTGTCTTTTAAAGTTCCTACTTTATCTTTTAGATAACCATGAACAACCGCATAATAAGATTTTTGCATTACCCCTTCAGTAATTTGTTTACTAAGTCTTGATGCCGCTTTTGAAGTCTTAGCAAAAACCATTACCCCACCAACTGGTCGATCAAGACGATGGACTAATCCTAAATATACATTACCCGGTTTATTATATTTTTCCTTTAGGTATTCTTTTATTAAAGATAACATATCCGGATCATTAGTATTGTCTTTCTGAGATAATACATTTGGTTTTTTTACTACAACAATTAAATGATTATCTTCGTATAATATTTCTAACTTATTCATGCGTAATCCAACCAGTTACTCCACACGGCAAATATAAATTACTTTCTTCAATTGGTAGCGCAATTTCATCTATTTTTACGTTGCTATTTTTGAAATGTGTTTTTAAAATATTTTCTAAAGTTAATAGTGATAAATTGGTAGAATATGTATTTACACATACGAATAAATAATCCTCATTTAATATTTGTTCACATAAAGATAATAATCGATCTAAATCCTTTTCAATTGACCAAATTTCTTTATTAGCCCCTCTACCATAACTTGGAGGATCCATAACAATACCATCGTATTTATTCCCACGACGTATTTCTCTTTCTACGAATTTAATTACATCATCTACTAAAAAGCGAACTGGTTTATCTTGAAGACCTGAGGATACTACGTTCTCTTTAGCCCAGTCATTCATACCTTTGGAAGAGTCAACGTGTACAACACTAGCGCCAGCTGAAAGACAAGCAACTGTAGCACCACCAGTATAAGCAAATAAATTTAGAACCTTAATATCCTTCCTATTGCTGTTTTTGATTGCTTCAATCATCCGCTCCCAGTTAACTGCTTGCTCAGGAAATAATCCAGTATGCTTAAAGCCCATTTGTTTAATATTAAAAGTTAAATTTTTATAATTTATCGTCCAGCGTTCAGGAACACTTTTAAGATTTTCCCAATGTCCACCACCAGTATTTGAACGATAATAAACAGCATCTGCTTCTTCATTTTTTATTTTATTATCATGCCAGATAATAACTGGATCTGGTCGTAATAAAGTAACGTTACCCCATCTTTCTAGTTTTTGGCCATTACTTGCCTTAATTAATTTATAATCATTTCCAAAATTACTAACTAACATAATATCACCACCTAAATTATAAAATAAGAGCTAATAAAACGCAATTATTTAGCCTCTGGTTCTAAAACTCTTTTTTTATTATTAGAATTTAATTTAATATGTGTATAACTATCTATTTCATTAGGATACCATTCAATTATAAAGTTTTCATTTTGAAACTCCATCCTTTGAAGAAGTCTGATGAAATTATTTAATATTCTTTCAAGTATTTGATTACTTCTTTTTTCTCCAGTAGCTCCAATATATTTACGATAACGACCAAATAAAAAATCTGGAACCACAATTTCTTCAACATTCAATTGTTCCAATAAACTTAAAAATAAAGAAAAAGATAAAACAAAACTTGGTGATACATTTCGATATTTTGTAACCCCAGTATTAACCCTATTAACAATATTTTTATAACTATCATCAAATTCAATTATCCTATCACGACCAAATTGAACTGCAAACAAATGACACACATTATTTTCATCAAACGCGTATCTAACAAGCGGCAAATTATAATATACCCCATCATATTCCATAAAAAAGGATAAAACGTATGGAGTTTCTAAACCTGGACATTCTAAAACACGATGAACACCATATTTTACTCCATCATTTTCGACAAGTATTTGCGGTTCATTAAATTCAGCAAATTGTTCATTTTCAAAAAAAGTAATTCTTTTATAAATATATGTTGTTAGGTCTTCAGAATCTGAAGAAGTCATATTAATTAATAAGTTATTAAAGAAAAAAGATAAATCATGATATGTTTCTAAATTATTATTTTTTAAATAAAATTTATTTAAAGCTGCAACGTAATTATTTAAAGCTATTTCTAATTCTTTTAAATCTTTCACAATTATATTCGGCTTATAATATTGTTGTTCTTTTCTGGGTTCAATAATAGCACTATTACCCATAAAAGCTATATTATACTTTCCCTTCTTTTTTAGTTCTATAAAAAAGAATTCTAAAATATTTTCAGGAACTTTAAACATATATAATTCACCTCCAAAGCTTTGATATTATATCACGAATGAATATTTTTACTAGTTTTTTTCTATCTTTTAATATCGTTAATTGTTATAATTAGATTAAAGAAGGATTAGGTTTATGAAAAAAATAATGATTATATTGATAATTTTTTTATCATCATGTAAAGCTAGTACGAAACCGAGTGTAAGCGTTGATCAATTGCAAGCCAAGGAAAATGAATTTGAATATGGAAGTTTAATCAAACTTGAAGAATTATTTAATAATAAAGATCTTATTTTTGTAGACACATATTTAGATACTTCATTTATTGGAGAAAAAACTGTATTTTTAGAATTTGAACATAATAATCAACTTTTTAAAGAAGAATACACCTATAATGTAATAGACACTACCGAACCATTAATTTGGTTATCAGGGTCTTACTCTATTACTGAAGGATTTGATGGAAACTTAGCAGAGCAAATTATTTGCGCTGACAATCACGATAGAAATCCTAATTGTTATATTAAAGGTGATTATGATGTTAATACTCCTGGTAAATATAAACTTACATATATAGCGGAAGACGATTATGGTAATAAAGAATCAGTTGACTTTACACTATATGTAAACAAAAAGTCTAATACTACCTCTAATAATGTAAGTACCAACCATACGAGAACTGATATAAATAATGTTATAAAAAAATATAAAACCGATGAGACAATGATTGGAATTGACGTATCAAAATATCAAGGTGATATTGATTGGGCTAAAGTTAAAGCTGCTGGCGTTGAGTTTGCTATGATTCGCTTAGGAACACAGTGGTATTTTGGTGAAGAATATATTATTGATCCATATTATAAGAAAAATATTGAAGAAGCTCTAGCAAACGGAATTGAAGTTGGTATATATTTTTATTCTTATGCAACAGATGCTAAAGAAGGAAAAAAACAAGCACAATATGTATTAGATAATATCAAAGGATATAATGTAAATTTCCCAATTGCTTTTGACTGGGAAAGCTACTCATCATGGAATTCTTTGGGAATTAGTTTATTTGACTTACAAAGTGCTTCCCACGCTTTTCAAGATGAAATAAAAAAAGCTGGATATAAGCCAGTGATGTACGGAAGTAAAAATTACTTAAATGCATTTTGGCAACCAATTAAATACGATACTTGGCTTGCTCATTATACAATCAATCAAAGTGACTATGATAAAGAATATATAATGTGGCAACTTTGCAACAATGGTTTAGTCGATGGCATTAATGGTGATGTTGATATTAATGTTTATTACAAATAAAAAACCGTAACAACCGGTTTTTTATTTTGCAATTATCTTTTCTTTAAGGTTACATATATTAATTCAGGATTATTATTAACGCGAATAGGACATAAACTGTTGCCAATTCCCCTGCTTATTACTAGATTAGTATTATTTTTTTTATGGACGCCAGATGTTAGTTTCGGGAAAAAGCCCTGATTCGGAGCTATCACAGGACCAATAAATGGGATTACAATTTGTCCTCCATGAGCATGACCAGTGAAAACTAAATCAACATTATTTTCAACATATACCTCAAATAGTTCAGGACGATGTAAAAGTAAAATATCAAAATTATCTTCAGTGCTATATTCTAATAGCCAAGAATTAATAATTTTTCTCATCTCTTCACTATTATTTTCTCCAGTATCAAATGAAGGATCTTGTAAACCAATTAAATTAATTGTCTCTGTATTTTTAGTTAATTGAATTTTTTCGTTTTCTAAAACTATAACACCAAGATTTTTTAATTTTTCTTTAAAAACTAAATATTCATCAATTCTAGATTCATGATTACCAGCAACATAATAAATAGGAATATTCTTTACATTTTTAATAAAATCCAGTGAAATTTCCATATTAGTTCTTCGTGAATCAATAAAATCACCAGTAATCACAAGAATATCTGGCTTATTATTGCGTAAACTTTTTAAAATTTGTTTTTTTAGTTTACCATATTTTGTATTATGAAAATCAGAAATATGTGCAATTTTATATCCTTCAAAACTATTAGGAAGTTTTTTACTTTTAATATTATAATTACTCACTTCTAAAGTGGTAGTCTCAAAATATAGATAAATACATACTATTATCACTAATACCAATAAAATAATCATTACTTTTTTCATACATACCTCTACTTTGTAGATAAATTATATCACAATTAGAATTATTATTATCATATTTTTGGAGATAATAATGTTAGTGATTATTATGGAATGTAAAAATAAAAGTATTTGGGCAAATATTAAACAAGAAAAAATTTGTCCTAAGTTAGACAAAAATATTGATGTTGACGTATTGATTATTGGTGGTGGTATGACAGGACTTAGTACCGCTTATCATTTATTAGAAAATAATTTGAAAATTTGCTTAGTAGAAAAAAACGAAATTGCATCTGGAGTTTCAAGTCGCACCACCGGCAAACTCACTTACCTTCAAGAAAATATATATTCAAAAATTAAAACATACCTAGGTAAAGATAAAGCAAAATTATACTTAGAATCACAAATTGAGGCAATAAATCTTGTTAAAGATATTGTACAAAAAGAAAATATTGAATGTGATTTGCAGAAAGTAAGCTCTTATGTTTTTTCAAACGATAATATAGGTAAACTAAAAAAAGAAATGGATTTATTAAAAGATTTTAATGTACCAATAAATACTACTACAAAACTACCTGATGAAACTAATGTTAGTCTTGCTTTTTATATAGCTGACTCCTATGTTTTTCACCCACTTAAATATCTGCATTCACTAAAAAATATTTGTTTAAAAAAAGGTGTTTCGATTTTTGAAAATACTAACATTATTTCAATTTATCAATTAAATGATTATTATGAATGTCATACAATAAATAATATTATTAAAGCAAAATACATTGTTTTAGCTGTTCATTATCCTTACTTTTTATTACCTTTCGGACTACCATTTAAATCAAAGATTGAAAAGTCATACATTAAAGCTTTTCAGGTAGATAAAAATAATACGTTTAATGCTATAACCGTTTCTAAACCAACACTCTCAATCCGATATCATACTGAAGGAAAAAACAACTATAAAATAGTACTTAACGGTTCACATAATTCATGTATTAAATTTAATGAACAAGATAACTTTAAAAATTTATTAGGAAGCCAACAAAAAGATGAATGTTATATTTGGTCAAACAAAGATATTATAACTAATGATGCTTTACCTTTCATTGGTAGTATCAATGATGAAAATACATTACTTATCGGTACTGGTTATAACACTTGGGGAATGACTAATGGTTCTTTAGCAGGTAAAATACTGGCAGATATAATTTGGAAAAAAACAAATAAATATCAAGAACTTTTTAACCCTTATCGAAAAATAAATTTAGGTAAATTAATCAATTTCCCTATTATTTTAGGCAGCACAACATGTTCAATGATAAAAACAAAAATACCTAAACAAAAAAATTGGTATCCAGATAATGTGAAATTTGAAAAAAGAAATGGTAAAAATGTCGCAATTTACATTGATGAAAATAAAAAAGAACATATCGTTTATAACTTATGTCCTCATTTAAAGTGTAGTCTTATATTTAATGGTGTTGAAAAAACTTGGGATTGTCCTTGTCATGGGTCAAGATTTGATATTGACGGCAATGTTATTGAAGGACCAAGTAATTACAACATTACATATAAACAAGATTAAAATAATATAACTAGGTATTTAATACATCGACTAGGAAAACCATTCATTATTCCTTTGGTAAATCAATTGAGTCAAAGCCACCTAAATCATAAACTGTATACCCTAAATCCTCTAAAACTTTTTTGGCAACACTACTTCGTCCCCCACTTTTACAATACACTAAAATATGTTTATTTTTGTCTAAATCTATATTTTCATCAATTTCAACATGAGGAATATTTATTGCACCTACTAAATGCCCATCTTCATATTCAGCTTTTGTTCGCACATCGACAATAATATAATTATCTTCTTCAAGAATATCCTCTAAAATTGAATCATTTATTATTGAATTTGGCACAAGACTATTAGTTTTTTTATCACTACATCCACATACTAATAAAAGTAAGAATAACATACTTAATAACTTTTTCATTTTTACACCTTCCCTAAACTTTACCTTCATTCATTATTAATTTTATCATAAATATAAAGTAAATAAAAACGAAACTAAAATTAGTTTCGTTTTTTTAATTAGCGAAAAAATCTCGCCACGGATCTTTATTTTTTAGTACCTTATTAATATTTTTTATTGTAATACTATTTGGTTTAATTTTATCTAAATCATCCCACGCTATTGGAATTGATACTGGAGCTTTTTTTCTAGCGCGTAATGAATAAGGAACAATACTCGTAGCCCCTCGAGTATTTCGTACCCAATCAATAAATATTTTTCCTTCTCGTTTTTCTTTACGGATATTACTAGTATATTTATGAGGCCACTTAGCTTCCATTAACATTGCAATATTTTTAGCAATACTCCGAAATTCTTCCCAATTCAAATTTTGTGTTGGCACTACAACATGATATCCTTTTCCACCACTGGTTTTAAGATATGATTTTAACCCCAAGTCATCTAAAATACTTTTTAAATCTTTAACGCCTTCACGCACTTTTCTTAAACTTAAATTTTCATCTGGATCTAAATCAAAAACCATTATATCTGGTGCTTCAAGTTCGTTTATCTTACTTCCCCATGCATGAAATTCTATACTATTCATTTGAACTTCACTAATTAAACCGCTAATATTAGTAATAAAATAATAGTCTTCTTTTTTATCATTTTCATTTGGTAATCCAATTCTAACAAATCCATCTCTTTCATTTTCAAAATGTTTTTTATAAAAATTATCTTGTTCTATACCTTCTGGACATCTTATAGTACTTATAATTCGGTATTTAAGAAATGGTAACATCCGTTTGGCTACTTTTTGATAGTATTTAACCACTCTCATCTTAGTAATTTTTTCTTCCTGATACATAATTTTATTAGGATTACTAATAGTAATTCCCTCAATAGTGTTTTTATCATTTCTTTTTCTTCTTTTAATTTTATTTTCTATTTCTGACATTGTTCTTCCAGTTCGAATACTTGTTTTTAAATTTTTTATATCCGTAAATTCATAAAAAATATCTTGTTCCTTGATTAAAAGCCAGTTATCTTCTTTAATGTGGACCAAAGCCCAAATCCCTTTAAGTCTTTTTCCGCATAACACTAATTTAACAATTCCCTTTTTAAAAGATTTTGAAAAATCACCGATAGGTTCCCAATATCCTTCATCAAAAAGCATTACTGTTCCTCCACCATATTGACCTTTGGGTATTGTACCTTCAAAATTACGATAATCTAAAGGATGATCTTCTACTAAAACAGCTAATCTTTTGTCAGATGGATTGTAAGATGGACCTTTAGGTACAGCCCAGCTTTTTAAAACACCATTCCATTCTAAGCGAAAATCATAGTGATCTTTCGAAGCCAAATGATGTTGAACTACAAACCTTAATTTATGGGGACTTTTTTTCTTTTTACCACGAGGTTCTTTTGTTTTATCAAAATTTCTTTTCTGATTATATAATATTAAATTATTTTTCATAAGTTTCCTCTTATTATTAATTTAACATTTTAACAATAAATTATACTTTTTATTTGTAACGATTAAAAATTATCACAGCAAAATAAAAGAGCTATTAAAGTTCTCTTAACTAATTTCTTTCTTCAAATATAATGTTGCTCACATTTAATTTAACACAAAGAAAAAGTGAAACTGAACTTCAGCTTCACTAATATATTCTACTGGGGCGAAATGTGGGGATCGAACCCACGCATAACAGAGCCACAATCTGCCGTGTTAACCACTTCACCAATTCCGCCATAAATGTAATACTAGAATATCAAAAAAACTAACTTTTGGCAAGTATTTCGTTAATTTATTTGATATCATCTAGTATTTTACGCATTTTTAACTTAATTCTTTGAATAGTATTATCTATTTGCTTAGGTGTTTTTTCTAAAACTCGAGCAATCTCTTGATAAGAAGTTTCATTTAACATATATGTAAATACTAAATATTCAAAATTTGATAAATTCTCTTTAGCTAAAGTTACTATTTCGTTAAAGGTTTCAAACGAAGTTAAATTAGTAAGTGGATCAAATCTGTTATCATCACTAATTGTTTCAATAAGTGGCGTATTACTTTCGCCGTGAGCACTATCAAGAGACAAAGCATCCTTGATCATATGAGATTTTTGTGTGGTAAATTTATTTAAATATTTAATTAACCTTCTTTCGATACATAAACTTAAAAAGGTTTTTAATGTCGTATTTTTATTATCTAAATACGAGTTTATACCATCACTAAAGCCATAAGATGCTTCGCAACGAAGTTCTTGTTCGTCAATCTGAAACGTTTTAATAAAATTAGAGTACTTTCTTATTAGTACGTCTATTAAATAGCCGTATTCTTCATAAATTATATTTTTAATATGCTCTTCATCTTCGGGTAAAAGACTCATTAATTCACTATCAGAAATATCAAGATTATTTTTCATATGTCCCCATTTCATATAAAAGTATTCCCGCACTAACAGAAGCATTTAAACTATTGATTTTGCCTTTCATTGGTAAAGAAACTATCACATCAGAATTTTTTCTCACAATAGAGGAAACACCTTCGCCCTCACTACCTATTACTAAAACTTTCTTCGGTGCATAATTTATTTTTTTATAATCCTCTCCATCCATATCAGCACAGTATACAAAATATCCCTCATCTTTAAGTTTATTTAAAGTATTAACAAGATTTGACACCATTACGATTTTAACATTATTAATAGCACCTACACTAGTCTTATAAACAGTATCATTTACTAATACACTTCGATCTTTAGGAATAATAATTGAATCTACCCCCATACATTCACAAGTTCTTATGATAGCTCCAAAATTATGTGGATCTGATAAATGATCTAAGACAACTACAAGGTTTCCTGTTATATCATCATATGAATAATATTCATAGTCAAAAATATCAATTACAATACCTTGATGATTCCCTTTTACTTTTTTATCCAGAATGTTATTATCTACAAAATCATATTTAATTTTATTTTCATGTAAATAATCTAAATATTCTTTACGAGCTACATAAACTTTCTTAATTTGTTTTTTATCAAGTTCATGCAAAACATTTTTTCCATAAACTAGCATAATATCACTCCCTATTACTTCCGGCATTTCGTAACTTCATTATATCAAATATCCTTAATATTGTAATTAAAAAACTTCACTTTCTACTATACATTCAATTGACCGTCAAAAACGTAAAATTATAGTATAATAAATCAAATTGTTATATAATAAGAATAAAATAAGGAGTGAAAATATGAAAAGTGCTGCGATTAAATCGAAAAAATTAATAGTAACAAAAGAAATACCAGAACCAGTTAGTACAAAAGGAAGCGTTGTAATTGATGTTAAAAAAGCAGGAATTTGTGGTTCTGACATTCATAATTGGGATCTAGGTCTTCCAGAAGGACTAGTTATGGGACATGAATTTAGTGGAATTGTAACTGATCCTGGGGCTCGTAAAGATTTAAAAATTGGAGATCGAGTTACCGCTTTACCAATTTCACCATGTCGTCAATGTCCCGCATGTGAAAGTGGAAATTATCAATATTGTCCTCAAACATGGACTTATGCAGTTGGGCTTAGTCTAGATAACCCTGGTGCTTATGCTCCAAAATGTGCAATTAGACCAGACATGGTAGTTAAAGTTCCAGATAGCATCAATGATAACGAAGTGGCAATGATTGAACCTGCTGCTGTTGCATTACACGCAATTCGTTTGGCAGATCTAGAAGTTGGTAACAAGGTTTTAGTAATTGGCGCAGGAGTTATCGGAGACTTATGTGCTTTATTTGCAAAATTAAACGGTGCAAGTTATGTTGCAATATCAGAAACCAATTCAAAACGCGGAGAAAAAAGCGTTAAATTAAATTGTGCAGACGAATGGTTTGATGCAAAAGATGCAAATTTCATGCAAAAAGTTTTAAAAGAGTGTCCTTATGGATATGATGTAGTTGTTGATTGCTCTGGAAACTCTGCCGCAGTTACTACTGCATTAGCAACCGCTAGACCTAATGGCTGTGTTGTTCTTGTAGGGGTCGCTACTGAAAACATTAGTATTCCATCTGCTCTACTTGTTACAAGAGAACTTAAAGTATATGGTGCTATCGCTTATACGGTTCAAGAATTTAGAGATTGTATTGATTTAATATATCGAAAAAGAATTAATGTTGAACAATTTGTCGATGATATTGTATCTATTGACGAAGTTCAAAATTCATTTGAAAGATTAACTTGTGGAACTGATGATGCTATTAAAATATTAATTGATCCAAACAAAAACTAGCGAACGCTAGTTTTTTTATTTTGTAATTTCAACAACACTACTTTGAAAATTTCTAATGTCAATCAAAAATATCGATTCTTCCTATCTTGGTAATCATTATAGGAAGATAAACTTAAAGCTCCAAGGCCAATAGATAATAAGATAATCGAATCTCTAACCGCTAGTTGATTCATTATATTTAAAACTGCAACAGATAGCCCCATAGCTAGACCTATTCCTTTTAAAATTAACTGAATTATTTCTCTAAGTTCATTCTTTTTCGTAGTTTTTAAATATGGATTATTATCTGATTTACATAAATCAAGCAAATAAGAACTATCAACTTCCAACAAATTTGCTAATTTTGAAATCGAAGTAATATCAGGATAAGACAAACCCCTTTCCCATTTACTAACCGCTTTATCAGTAATATGAAGTTTGTTGGCTAAATCTTGTTGAGTCATCCCTTTTGCTTTTCGCAAACTAACTATGACGTCTGCAAATTTTCGGTTATTTTCTTTCATAATTTGACCACCTCTAGTTCATATTACTATATTTTAGGTAAACTTCACATATTCTATTAGTTTCATTTTATCTACTTATAGTTTAGTTTAATATATTAAATTTTTATTTTTCAGATTTAATATATTTTATATCAAACTTATCTAATATTTGAATATTAATATGCTTTTTTATTAATGCATCACTAATTGTTTCTTCATTACCATCATTGTATTTTACTACCATATAATTATTTTTCATACAGCTCCAATAATAAGTATAATTATCATCTTCATAAAACTTTTCTAATGCTGCCGCGCAAACAAAGTCCTCTATTTCTTCAGTTTTATCTACTAATTTATAGTTACCACCTTTGTAAGAACAAGAATAACTATAACCCTTAAGTATTATTTGCGGCTTTGAAGATTCATGACAAATAACTACATCATATAATGGTCCTTTGTAAATAGTATCTATTGAATCTCCATTATCTCCTTTAATTGTAAATATAGGTTTATTAACTATATAAACACTTATTAAGTCTAATGCAATTAATAAAACAATTATTTCTATAATATTTAAAATAATCTTTAACCATTTCTTCATAATAATTCTCCTTTACTTGATTTTTAAAATATTTTATTCAATGGTAAATTCAGCAGACACATAAAACTTCTCATATGTATCCTCATTAGTTTTAAAATTAACATCTTTTATAATTCTATATTTGCCGGGAGCCAATGTTCCATAACCATACGACCAATTAATTTCTATCTCTTTTAATTCTTGAGGTTTCAAACTAAATGCCGGCATTGTAAAATTTAATTCTACATTTATTTTATGCCATTTTCCATCTTTTTTTATTTCTATTTCGTAAGGATTTCCATATTCAAATGCTTTATCACTCTTATTTTTCAAAATCAATGTTGCTCCCGTTTTTGTCAAAGTTCCCTCTTTAATAGATAACGACACATCTTGTTCATCAATAATAATATTAGATTCATTACCAACGTCAAATTCATTTTTAACTTTTCCACAACCAGCCAAACTTAAAAATGCAATCATACACATGATACTAGTTAATATTTTCTTTTTCATATTTTTCCTCCACTACGATAAAATGCTATTTATCACCTAGATTATATCAAAAATACAGCAAACAATAAATTATTTATTATAATTATTTGGCTAATAAAAAAAGAACTATTAAATAACTAATAGTTCTACTTAAATTTCAAATGGTGCTGGGGATAAGAATCGCACTTATGACCTACGCTTTACGAGAGCGTTGCTCTACTAACTGAGCTACCCCAGCAACTATTAATAGTATACACCATTAAACTTGAATTTACAACATTTTATGTTAAGATATTTACATAAAGAGGGAAAAATATGTTTAAATATACACTAGATAATAAACGCTATCATACTTTTAATTACTTTCTTAGAAATAAATTTAATTCTAAAGTCTTTAAAATACCTATTGATGCTCATGCTAGTTGTCCAAACAAATTAACTGGCGGATGTATTTATTGCAAAGATAATAGCAAAGCAAATATTACCGATAATTCTCTTTCATTATATGAACAATATATTAATGAAGTTAAAATCTTAAACCAAAAATGGCCAAATGCTAAACACATTATCTATTTTCAAACTGGAACTAACACTTATATGCCTTTAGAGGAGTTTAAAAAGAATATTGAACCATTTTTAGGCGTACCCGAAATTGTCGGCATTTCCATTGCAACACGTAGCGATTCCCTAACAGATGATTATATTGAATATTTTAAAGAGCTTAATAAACACACTTTTTTAACGGTAGAATTAGGATTACAAAGTTCTAAAAACGAAACTTTAAAATTAATAAATCGTGGACATGATAAAGAAAATTTTGCAAAAGCTGTAAAAAAACTAAAAGAAAATAACATCTTCGTAGTAGCACATATTATTAACGGACTTCCTTTTGAAAATAAAGAAGATATGTTAGAAACAATTAATTTTTTAAACCAAATTAAGATTGATGGCGTAAAAATTCATATGCTTCATGTATTAAAAGATACATCTTTAGAAAAGCTTTATAACAATACTAATTTTCACATTCTAACTAAAGAAGAATATATTGATATTGTTATTGATCAACTAGAATTATTAGACGAAAAAATTGTTATTGAAAGAATTACTGGTGATCCTATCATTGAAGATTTAATTACTCCAACATGGCTTACTAAAAAGTTCATATTACTTAATGATATTGATAAAGAAATGGTTAAAAGAAACACTTATCAAGGCAAAAAAAATAATTAGCGTAATGCTAATTATTTTTGATTGTTATTTTTATTTGCAAAACCTTGAATTGCATTTAACACTTCAATTGGCAGCGCAAAAAATATAGTATTAGATTGATCTGAAGAAACATCGTTAATTGTTTCTAAAGTTCTTAAATGTAAAGCTCCAGGACTGCTTACTAACAATTGTGCAGCTTCTGCTAAATTTTTAGCAGCGGCAGCTTCACCTTCAGATTTAGTAATAACGGCTTGTTTTTCTCTTTCTGCTTCGGCAGCACGCGCTATAACTCTCTTCATTTCATCTGTTAACGAAATATCTTTTAGTTCAACATTTTCAACTTTAATTCCCCAAGGATCAGTTTCTTTATCAATAATTTCTCTTATCTTTGCCGATAAAGTTTCTCTTTCACTTAATAGTTCATCTAAAGTTACACTACCTACAGTATTACGCATTGTAGTTTGAGCAAGCTGAGCAGTTGCATAATAAAAATCTTCTACTTCTAAAACTGCTAAAGAAGCATCAAATACTTTATAATAAATTACAGCATTTATTTTAACTGATACATTATCTTTTGTAATTGCTTCTTGCTCTGGAACATCATCAACTTTAGTTCTTATATCTACTTTCTTAAAAGATTGAAAAATTGGTAATACAATTCTCCAGCCAGGTTCCATAACTTTTGTAAACTTACCTAATGTAAATTTTACTCCTCTTTCATACTGATTGATTTGTTTTAATGACATTAAAATAATCACACCAACAATAATTAGTAACGTAAATCCAAATTCCATATCACCACTCCTTTACTACATCATATGGATTAAATATTAATCTATGCTGCACCTTAATTAAATTATATCATTATTATAATTTCAAATAAAGAAAAAAAGCCATTATTTTCTGGCTTTTATTTCATCTTCCAACATATCAATAAATTCATCTAAACTCATTGTATGCGTATCTTGTTCATTGTTCAAGCGATAACTAATCATATTATCATCTACTTCTTTTTGACCTAAAATTAGTGTATATGGATTCTTATTTATAATACTTTCTCTAATTTTATAACCTAATTTTTCATTACGTTCATCAAGATTAACTCTAAATCCTGCCGCTTTCAATTTTTCGTATACCTCTGAAGCATATTTTAAATGATATTCGTTATTAACAGGAACTACATTAATTTGCACTGGAGAAAGCCATACAGGAAGCAATCCTTTTGTTTCCTCTAAAATAAATGCTGTAAAGCGGTCAAAAGTACCAAATATAGCGCGGTGTAATACAACTGGTATTTGTTTATTACCATCTTTATCAATATATGAAAGCTCAAATTTTCTAGGTAATAAGAAATCTAATTGGCAAGTTGATAAAGTTACTTCTGGACCAACTGCAGGCTTAACTTCAACGTCTAATTTTGGACCGTAGAATGCAGCTTCTCCGATTGCTTCATAATAATCAAGGCCGAAGTCATTTAATACTTCACGAAGCTTATCCTCTGCTTCGTTCCACATTTTATCGTCATCAAAATATTTTTCTTTATCTTCTGGATCACGTAAAGATAATCTAAACTTATAGTTTTTAAGACCAAAGTCTTTATAAACATCTAAAATTAGTTCTACAACTTTTTTAAATTCTTCCCCAATTTGATCAGGTCTAACAAATAAGTGCGCATCATTTTGGCACATACATCTTACTCTTTCTAGTCCTTTTACAGCACCACTTGCTTCGTATCTAAAGTCAGTAGCAAATTCTCCAATACGGATTGGTAAATCACGATATGAATGTAATTCATTACCATAGACTAACATATGATGAGGACAATTCATCGGTCTTAAAACAAATTCTTCTTCATCTACTTTCATCGATGGGAACATGTTTTCTTTATAATGATCCCAATGGCCTGAAGTTTTATACAAATCAACAGTACCTACACATGGAGTATAAACATGTTTATAGCCTAGATTTTGTTCTTTTTCATAAATGTAATTTTCTAAATTTTTACGAACTATAGCTCCATTTGGAAGCCAAAGTGGCATACCTTTACCTACAAGGTTATGTGACATAAAAATATTTAAATCTTTACCTATTTTACGATGATCTCTTTCTTTTGCTTCTTCAAGCTCTTTTAAATATTCATTTAAATCATCTTCATTTTCGAAGCAAACACCATAAATTCTTTGAAGCATTTTATTATTAGCATCGCCCTTCCAATATGCGCCACTAAATTTAATTAGTTTAAAATATTTAAGTTCTTTTACAGTATCAACGTGAGGACCACGACATAAATCTGTAAAATCTCCTTGAGTATAGCAACTAATAACTGTTCCGTCTTCAAAATTATTAATTAGTTCCAATTTATATGGATCATTTTTAAATCTTTCAAGAGCATCTTCCTTAGAAACTTCTTCACGATAAATTCTTTTACCATCCTTAGCAATTTTTTTCATTTCTTTTTCAAGTTTTTCAAGATCTTCCTCTTTAATTGCATCGTCTCCTAAATCAATATCATAGTAAAATCCTTCTTCAATTACTGGACCAACCCAAAATAAAGCTTTAGGGTATAAATGTTTTACAGCTTGTGCTAGTAAATGAGCACAACTATGATTCATTACAGATAATCTTTCATCTTCTAATATCTTTTTCATTTTTATTTTCTTCCTTTCTTTCCTGTAATTTATTAATTTTTTCTTCAACTATTTTTAATAAAAGCGCAAAACTGCTATCAATTTCTGGTTTTTGATCGCCAAAACGATTAACATCACGCAAAAGCATTAACATCACGCGGGTTCGATATAATCCAAATAATTCGGTTACATCCATCATTGGACTATGATTTTCTTTATCTAAATAGTGTGCTTTAATACTCTCTTTAATTTCGGTTATTGCAATTTCGCATGCATCTAAAACTTCTTTATTCAAAGTATTTTCACTTATGATTTGTTCAACCGTCGCTAACGCTAATTTCATGTCCATTTCCATTATTTATTCTCTCCCTTCTAAGAACAAAAAAAGATGATACCTAAGGAGTAATTTCTTACGGTACCATCCTTTTATTTTACTTAATTTATATAACGGGTTTTAACCGGGATTTATTAATCCTCTCAAAAAGTAGTAACTACTAAAGACGTTCATTAACTTCCACCAAACGTTAACTCTCTATTCAACCGCTTTAATAATCATGTCTTTTCTCATCGATTTACACTATAATACTACAAAATATTACTTTTGCCAAGTTTATATTTACTAAACCGTTCCACAATCAAGCTTTTTATTGTAGCTATAATCATATGTTATTTCTTTGTTTCCAGAAAATTTATCAATTTTAATCAAATGCAAAGCAATATGTTTTTGACACCAACCACACTTGTTATACACTTTAAACATAATATTAATGGTATCGCCAATTTCAACTTTTTCAACATCTTTTATTCGAGATTCAGCACATGTGTCATATTCCTGGAAAGATACAACATAGTAATTATTTGCAAAATTTTCAATTGTTAAATCTTCATTAATATTATATTTTTTAACTAAATCCAGATAATCATAATAATTTTTAAGAACAAAATCTTTATAATTTGATAAACCAGCTTTTGGACCTATATCGTACGCCAAAGAACTCATACTTTTAAAAATAATACTAGCACAAAACCAAATTAATAAAACACTGAGTATTACTACTAAACTAGTTATTACAGCTTTTGTAACAATGGGATTTCTTGCTTTTACTCTACTCATCTATCATCACATAATTATTTTAACATCATCTTCACAAAAATAAAAGAGCAACAAAAAAAGACCTTAAAACAGGTCTTCATAATCATTATGGTGGAGAATGTGGGACTCGAACCCGCGACCCCCTGCGTGCAAGGCAGGTGCTCTAGCCAACTGAGCTAATTCCCCAAATGACTTAATTATCTTATCACACAAAATTTAGATAATCAAGTATTTTTTGCGTAAACTTGCTATTTTTTTATGACAGTAACTAAACCTTTGTCTACTTCTTCTAAAGCACGACCTAATTGTTTCTTATTTTTATACTCTTGTTCTTTCATTTGATAGTGATCGTATTCTAGCATTTGTTTACTTCTTTTTGAGGCGACGTGTACTAGTAAATATTTTGAATCTACTTTCGTTAAAATTTTATCTACAGATGGATATAACACTGCTATCAACTCCTTACATTAATATCATACCCAATAATGTGTAAACAGTTCAATAGTTAGTGTCAATTTTTGACATATCATTTACAGGTGTATTAGTTTAATAAAATTTTGGTCTCAATTTTCCCGTCTTCAAGTGTAATTCGAACTCTAAGATCGTTAAGTAATTTAACATCACTTGTGGGGTCTTTTACATTACCATTTTCATCATCCGGTAATAAATAACTTTTTTCTACCAAATCACTTACTGTAACATATATAGTTTTTTCATCTTCAAATAAACTCATATTATTTTCACCATATAATTTTGCACTTTTATCGATAAGTTTCATTCTGTTATCATATAAAGTTTGTTTATCATCATATGCAAATGCATAACTAGCTTTATTAACGGCTACAAAGTATACAATGGTAAATACTGATAAAACAGCAATAATTTCATATAATATTATATTTTTTGACTTCATCATATGTTTTCCCTTTCACTATGACCCTTTAAATTCCACGAAGGATAATCTAAAGCTAAATTTTCAACAAGTGCCATAAATTTATTTTTATGTTTTTTATTATTAAATTCAAAGTATGCATCTATTAAACTAGACAGAATTTCTTTTGATGCAGTTTTATCAAGTTGATAATTTGTTAAAAAAGGAATCAAAACATACTTATTAACGATCTTCATACTACCTTTTTCAACATCATAATTCCGATGAATAAACTTCATAAGTTTCTTATAGCTTTTGTATTTTGACATATATGTAAAATCATGAATACTTATAAGCTCCTCATTTGTGTACATAGCATACTTTGTTTTTTTATTTAAAATACTTTTGCATTGTTTAAGATTTTTAATAATATTACTAGCTATATATGTGTTTTTTTTCTGCATATCTTCGTAAATTTTAAATTCACCATAAAATCTAGCAATATTTTTTACTCTTTCTAAAGTTTGTTCTGATGTTAACTTATATATTTTTGAATACTCTTCATAAAATTTTTTATAATCAACAACACCGTATGCATCAATAAAACCTAAAATTAAACTATATTCTTTGGTATTTTGTTTTGCCTTTTCAATTGTTTTTTTATTTTTTATTTTCTTTTTATATACATCAAGAAGTTCTTTAGGTAAGTAAAAAGTTTTACCATCAGTAACTTTCACCAATTTATGTCGTTGTAAATTACGCATAAAATCTAATAATAAATGATTAACGTGAATAGTTATTTTTCCTTTTTTCTTAACTAAAAATTTTATGTTATGAAATTCATCAATTTGAAATAGATCAAGTGTAAAATTAACAATATTATTTATGTTCTCTAAAATTAGGTCTAAATAAATTTGCTTTTTAGCATTCTTTTTATATACAATATGAAAAGTATCTAAAATATCTGTTAAATCACTTTTATTTAAACTTTCTAAATAATCCTTGTATGTTATTAATTTATTACCATCTTGTTTCTTCATAACTACTCCCTTAATAATTATATCATCAAAAAAGTCTAATTCCTAGGGTATAATCATTACCATTTCATGGATTCTAATATCTCTATTTCTGCTTTTTTAACAAAATAGTCATTATTTTTTATTGGAATATTATAACTTTGCAAATCTTCCTTCATTTCTTCAATATTAGAATATGTGCGGTTGATCTTTTTATTTTCTTGTTCTAGCTCTATATAAATATGTTTTCCATTTACCAATTGTACAGCAAATTCAGTTTTATCATTAGTATATACTTTAATATGATCGTTGATCGCAATCAATTTGTGATAACCTATTTTTTCCAAAAAAAGTTGGGCTTCATTTAGTGAAACAATATGACAATTAACCTGACTTTGACTTAGAATCTCTTTTTTATCATTATAATTTTTACGTTTATATACAAGTTGTTTTATGTCATCATTTATTGTTAAAATATTACGAATAATTATGCAATTATCTAATATCTTAAGAGGATCTTTCTCTATACAATTATTATTAACCATATAAATATCGTTATAATCTAGTTCCTCTGTTAACCTAAAATTATTTTCAGTTAAAATTTGATTTAAATTATCAAGCGTAGTATCTACTTCTACTGTTATTTCATTTGCTTCTTTCATATTTTACCTCATAAATATTATATCAAAGAAAAAATCTCACGTTGGAGATTTTTAACAGCAATTTCTATCAAATACGTTTTCAACTACATTTTCTTCACAACTTGTATAACAAGGAGTAAATGTGTGACGATAAACGTGATGATTAACAATTCTAGTGTTACATGGTTTAATATGTGGCACATCATAGCAGATATAGCGATGACACACTCTTTCTTCAGGGCATTCATAAATAGGCATCATTTGACAGCCCATTCCCATGTTCATTGGCATAGCCCCCATATTATTCATGTCCCCCATTGGCATATTGTCCATACCCGAACAACGATCTTCAAAGTTCATTTTGATAAAATCCTCCTTTTGCTTTATAGTATTCGAAAGAATTTATCATGATTAGACTTTTGCACTAAAAAAGATGACTTATGTCATCCTAATTTTCTTTTATAACCTTCATTGTGTTGAAATAATATTGACAACCGCTTATTAAACTTAAAAGCGTTCCTATAATCAAGCATAAGCCAGTAAAATCAAAATGAATTAGTTCAAATGGTAAATTACCAAAGAAAGCTAAAGTCGTACCAGTCATCATAAATACAGTTTTAATCTTTCCAGTCCATGATGCAGCAACAACTTTTCCCTTATTTCCCGAAACCATTTTACAAGTATCAGTAATAATATCTCTTGTAATAATTACTACCGGAACTAAAAGTGGAATAATATGATCATATGCTAATATAATTAATACACCATTTACTAAAATTTTATCAGCAATTGCATCAAGCATTTTTCCTAAATCCGTTACTAAATTTCTCTTACGGGCAATTTGACCATCAATTCGATCTGTTAAACTAGCAATCAAGAATAAAACTCCAGCGATAATGTACTTTAAACTAATTGGCGAATCAAGCGCAATTCCAAACACACTATCATATGAAGCCCAATTTACACCAAGTGCATGCCAAGGAATAACTAACATAATTAATATTATAATTGCTAAAATAATTCTTGAAACTGTAATTTTATTTGGTAAATTCATTCTTACTACCTACCTTCCATAACTTATTGCACTAGCAGATTGATTATTAACAGTAATCTGTTTTACACTCCAAAAAACTGCAAAAATAATCGCTAACACCAGTAATATGTAAATTACTAAATATAATCCATTTTTTACTTTCGGTTCTCTTCTAGTATATGGAGAAATTATTTTCTCCTCTTCTTTATTTTTTTCATTTTCGCTAATTTGTTTTTCAATCTCTTTAATCGGGATTCTTGAAGTCGCTTCAAAAATATATTCATTGAATTCATCCACTATTTTATCTGCATCTAAACCTAAATATTTTGCATAATCAGATACATAACTTTTTAGCACAAAAATATCCGAAAAAGCTCCAGATTTTCCGTCTTCAATATTTTCTAAGATTGCTTCATCAATTTCTAAATCCTCACTTACCTCTTTTAAAGAAACACCAGCTGCTTCCCTAGTGAGTAAAAAGAGATTTCCAATTTCTTCCAAGAAAATTCACTCCTTATATAAAAATAATAATATCTTTGTAAGCCATGTTCTGTACTTATTGCTAAGCGACAAACATTTATCTATGCATATGCATCCAATCTCAGGTTCAATTCCCTTTAATTAGTTCCCCTACCAAAATTTGGGTTTCTCACTCGCGGGGTTTACCACGTTCCACTTCTTTTATTTCTAAAAGACTCGTCTCTTTGGCACTTTTATACTTACTCATTTCATTTTCAGAAATTTTTAGAGCCGTTAGTTAAACTACCCTAAGTTATTTATTCCTTAGGCACGAACACTACATTCATCGCAGAATGTGTGAGCATGGACTTTCCTCTACAAATTATTTATTGCAGCGTTTGCCCAGATATTATTCATTCTTACCATATACAACTTTTTCTAGTTGACTAATTCTTCGTAGAAGGTCAATATTTGTTACTGATTTTTGGCTATTAGAAGCATCTTCTGCTGTTTCAAGTTCAACTTGAAGACGTCTAATTTCTTGTTTTAATGTATAATTATCTTCGCTTAAATCTTTTAATTTTTTCTCTAAACTTCTAATGATACTATTATATTCAGTATAATCTCTAATTATCATGTCTAGATACTTATCAACCTCTTGAGGACGATACCCTCTTGCATCAATTTTAAAATCATGTTCTAAAATTTCTTGAGGCGTTAAATAGATCTTATCATTATACATTTATACACACCTTCTAACAAAGAAATTATAGCAAAAGCTGTCATTATTTGTCAAGGTCAGCAAGTTTTTGAGATTCCAATAAAAGGTTTGCAAAATCCACTTCTAAAAGCAGTTTATTTAAGATAAAATCGACATCCATTTCCAATCACCGTTAATATAATATCGAGCCTAAAATTGGTTTTCAACAACATCGACAAAGTATATCAATTTTTTCATTTTTTTAAACTAATGCCAGTTAACATTTTGCACATTATTTGGTATAATTTATAAAGGTGGTTAATGTGAATTATCCGGGCAACGTAAAAAAAAACTATACCAAAACTATTAACTACGCTAACCGTGGAATGGATTTAGAAAATCTAATCAATAAAATTAATGATTACTATGTAGAAAAAGAAATAGCAATTATACATAAAAAACCAACGCCCATTCAAGTTGTAAAATATGATTATAATAAATCTAGGATTACCGATGCTTATTACAAAAATGCCTCGACACTTGATTATAATGGAGTCTACAATGGATATTATATTGAATTTGATGCAAAGAATACAAATAAAAATTATTTACCGCTTGCCAATATTGCTAAACACCAAATTTTACATATTAAAAGGATTTTAAATCATGGTGGCATTGCATTTTTAATTATTATGATAAATAGCGAATGCTATCTTCTACCTGGGAATGAATTAATAAACTTCATTGATAAAGCAGAGAGAAAAAGTATTCCATATGAATATATTAAAAATGTAGGATATCAAATAAACTACAACTACTTAAAAGGGATTGATTATATCACAGCAGTGGATAAATTAATAAAGGAGAGATGTGATAATGAAAAAAACAGTCAATAATAAATCGACTACTAAACCAAAAAAGCCAAATAAACTAAAGGCTAAAATTAATAAAATTATTAAAGAAAAGGGATTAAGAACATTTATTGTTTCAACAATTATGTGCATTCTAATCATAATAGCCAGCTTAGGCTTAACATTCGCTTTATATATTATTGTAAGCGCTCCAGATTTTGACAAAGATTTATTATACAAAAAAGAAGCAACTGTTATTTATGATGTAGACGGCCAAGAATTTGCAAGAATCGGACAAGAAAATCGTGTACTTATAACATATGAAGATCTTCCTCAAGTTTTTGTAGATGCACTTATCGCTACTGAAGATTCAAGATTTTTTCAACACAACGGTTTAGATATTGCCCGTTTTATTAAAGCGAGTTTTAATCAAATAATAGGAAGAAACCAAGGTGGAGCCTCTACCTTAACAATGCAACTTATTAAAAATACTTATACTAGTTCAGAAGCCCACGGTATCAAAGGTATTATTAGAAAATTCACAGATATTTATATGGCGGTATTTAAACTAGAAAACAGTTATACCAAAGAAGAAATTTTAGAATTTTATGCTAATTCACTATGGTTTGGACACGACGGAAATTTAAATTATACTGGAATCTATGGCGTTGAGCAAGCTAGTCAACATTTCTTCAATAAATCAGTTACTGAACTTACTCTAGCAGAATCTTCCCTACTTGTTGGCATGTATCAAAATCCTGTTTTATACAATCCATATCGTAATCCTGAAGGGTGTCGAAATCGCCAAAAAATAGTTTTAAAATTAATGGTTAATCATGGATATATTACTGAAGAAGAACAAAATGCAATTTTAGAAATTAGTATTGAAAGCTTATTAGCAGATCCAGATGATAATGGTTCAGCAGCTGAAAATCAAGCAGTTATCGATTATATTTTAAAAGAAGTAGAAAACAAAACTGGTAAATCACCATATAATAATCCTATGCAAATCTATACAACAATCGATCCTGACGTTCAAAAAGTATTAAACAAAATGGAAGCTGGAGAATATTTAAAATGGTACAATGACTTTGATAACGAAGGTACTGTTGTTACATCTGTAGAAAATGGTGCAATAGTTGCTTTATCAGGAGGCCGAAATTATACAGCACGTGGAAATAACAGAGCTACCGTAAAAAGACAACCTGGTTCAACGGCTAAACCTTTCTTTGATTACGGTCCTTATATTGAATATTTAAATGGATCAACTGGAGAATATTTCTTCGATGAACCATATACATATACAAACGGAACTCCTATTGCAGATGCTGATAAAAAATATCAAGGCATGATTACTATGCGGGAAGCTTTAGTTGGTTCAAGAAACGTAACTGCTTTACAAGCATTTCAAAAGGTAATGAAACACGATGATAGTTTAATCTCTGACTTTGTTCATTCATTTGGAATTGATTATGGTTCAAATCTATATGAATCAGCATCAATCGGTGGTTTCGATGGAGTATCCCCTGTTCAAATGAGTGCTGCTTATGCAGTATTTGCTCGAGGCGGCTATTATATTGAACCTTATGTATTTACTAAAGTTATTTATGAAGATGGAACATCTTATGAACATAAATATACAAAAGAAAAAATAGTAAGTGAAGAAACATCTTATATGATTACTAGTATGTTAATTGATGCTGTAGTTCAAGGTTGGAGCGGCAGCGTAAATGTTAAAGGAACGCAAATAGCTGGCAAAACAGGTACCACTACAATTGATGATAGTGCTATCAAATTATTAGGAGTTCCGGTTGGAACAATTATGGACTCTTGGTCTGTAAGTTATTCTCCAGAATATAGTATTGCATTATGGTATGGTTACGATACTATTACCAAAGAATATCACATGAATACCGATACAGGTTGGAATGCAAGAAGTAAGTTAATGGCAGGACTTGCTAAGAATATTTACAGTACAAATAAGACCTTTAAAAAACCGAGCGGCGTTATTGAAGTTGAGCTTGAAAAATATACTGTTCCACTTCAATTACCATCAGAATATACTCCTGAAGATATGAGAATAAAAGAATTATTCAAAGAAGGAACAGAACCAACTGAAGTATCAATTAGATATGCTAAATTAGAATCTCCTACAAACGGCAAATATACTCTTGATGATTCTATAGTTACTCTATCTTGGTCAGGAATAAACACACCAAATGCTATTAGTACAAGTTATTTACAAGAATATTATAACGATCACTTTGGCAAATTTGCTTCCAAATATTACGAAAACAGAATTACTGAAAACAATAATATGTTAGGCCTACAAGGATATCAAATTTATTTAAAGGCTCCAGATGGAACTTTACAAAACCTAGGTTGGATTGAAGGTACAAGTTATACACAAACACTCGAAGCTGGTAAAACATATACATTTGTAATTAAATCTGCTTATCAAATAATGAAAACTAATGAATCCGACGGCTTAACAATAACTGTTAAAACTAAAGATATCATCAATAACGAAGATGATACAAATAATGAAGATACAAATGAACCAGTAATAAAACCTGAAGTAACCCCTGATACTGATACAGGTTTAGATTAAACAAAAAAACTAAAGATTTAACTTATTCTTTAGTTTTTTTATGTTTACAATTTATAAGACATTTATCACATTTTGGATTTTTAGCAGTACATATATACCTACCAAATAAGACCATTTGATGATTCACCCGGTTATAATCTTCTTTATTTAAATAATTCATTAGTTTCTTTTCAACAATGGCTACATTATCGTTGTTTTTGGCAATACCTACTCTTTTGGAAACTCTTTCTACATGAGTATCAACTGCAATCGTCGGAACATCAAAAAGTTCTGATAAAACAACATTACATGTTTTTCTTCCAACACCAGGAAGGCTTTCTAAATAGGCTCTATTATTGGGTACTTTTCCCTGATAATTTCCAATTAGACTTTTAGCAATTTCTTTCATATAAAATGCCTTTTTAGTATAAGAGCCTAGCGATTTTATCATTTGTTCAATTGTTTTTAAATCAAGGTTTGCAATATCTCTAAGGTCATATTTTGAAAACAACTGCTTTGTAACGATGTTAACTCTTTTGTCTGTACATTGAGCGGACAACATAACTGCAATTAATAATTCATAATCCAAATTATAATTTAACTCACACCGTGGATTATCAATCATCAAATTAAGTTTTTCGCAAAAATCACTACTCTTCATCTAACCAATTATACTCCAGAACGCTAGTTTCATAAGTTATTTTATTTTCATCACTAGCCGATCTATTTTTTAAATGATTGGTTACATCTTCCATCTTTTTAAATCCCTTTTTATTCCACTCAAACAAAATTTTATCAATATACCTTAAGGTAGTCACGCCATTGTAATTCGCTTCATCCAATGCTCCTAAAATAAGTTCCTCAGCAAACCCATTATCAAGCCAAGCTTTAATTATTTCATAATCCATCCCTGATAAGCTATGACCATAATTTGCCTGAAACTTCGTAAACAAATCATTTTTTTCTTTTTCTTTAGCATTTTTCGAAACATTATCTTTTATTCCGTTATAAAGATTATCTAAACTTACCTTATCAATTAATTTACCACTTTCATTTTTAACGGAATTAAGGGTTATTAATTTTTTATCTAGTAAACTACCAAATGCATTTAATACATCCTTTTCATTTAGGCATGTAGCTTTAGCTACCTTTTTAACATCAAAAGTAAGTTCATACTCATTATCAAAATACATAAGGACAAGAAATTCGTTTAATGACAAATTATGCTTTAGCGTTTCTTTTAAAAATAAAGTTTCTACAACATATTTTTTATTGTCTTTATTCATTTTGCCACTTCCTTAATATATATTTTTTTATTTCATGTTTACGATTTTTTAGACGTTTATTTAATATTTCAATTTTGATATCAGACATAATTTCACTAATTAATTTACTTGGTTCAATTTTTAAAAGTTTAATAATTTCTGCTCCATTTATATCAATATCTTTCATACTTTTAATCGGTAAATTTTTATATCTTCTATTTACAGTTTGATGATCAATATTTAAAATCTCACCAGCAACTAAACATAAATATAACCCATAATTAAACAATTCAAAATTATTTATCTTTCCAATTTTTATTAATGTTCTAATTTGATTTACACTATCTTTTTCAGTCTTAGTAAAATTAATTTTTTTCACTTCAATTTGGGCCCACATCCCTAATATATCAGATGTAAATGTAATATTATTATATGATAGCCCTATTACTTTGTCTATACCAGTCTTTGAAAGTAAATCTAATCCCCTTTTCACATGAGGGCTACTAAGAATTTTTGCGATTTCTTCTTTTATTCTTTCAGAACTAAGCGTAGATACTAACATACTATTATTGCAAATTCCATTAAAAGTACTTTCTTCAATCTCAAAATCCAAAATAGTTGCAAATCTTATTGCTCTTAGCATTCTAAGGGGATCTTCCCTAAATTTATCTTCGGCATTACCTATAACTTTAATTATTCGATTATCTAAATCTTTCTTGCCACCCAAAAGATCAATAATATTATCATTTTTATCCATACATAAAGAGTTAATCGTAAAATCTCTTCTTTTAATATCTTCAAATAAATTATTAATATATTCAACTTCTATGGGACGGCGATTATTATATTTTTTTTCCTTTCGATATGTTGTAATATCTATGTTATATTTCTTAATTTTTAAATTATATCCGCCATATCCATTGCCATTTTGACTAATTGAAAAAATATTTTTTAAATTCATTGGAAGAGCGTTAGTACAAATATCCACATCATATGAAGAACCTTTTAATAATTTATCACGAACAAAACCACCTACTATATAGGCTTCATATCCTTCATTTTCTATTTTTTTAAGAATATTTCTAATTATTTTGTCCATATTATATCATGGTCTCCTTAAGCGATAAACTGACAAATTATATACTTAGAACACAAATTTGTTAGCCATTCGATTTTAGCATTATTTCAAGATTTTTTCAATATAATAAAAATTAATTATTTAAATCAATTTTCTTATCTTTATTATATCAAATATAAATCCTTAAAAGAGTATATAACATTCTTTTGACAAAATTTTTGACTATCGGTTTGGAGGCAATTTATTAGCATGAATATCTAAATAATCGGTTCCGTATAAAACCTTATCACTTACAAATTTGCCACTTTGAGCATCAAAAGCAAATTGATACGCAGGAAGATCAGGGTCTTTAATTATCGCATCTAAAGGAACTTCCTTTAAAAGAAATGGTACAAACAACGGTGATAAAGACTCTAATGCCCTCGTTATATTTTCATATAAAAGATAATGATTATAATAATAGCCCTCAATTACTAAATATTTTAAAGGCCCATTTTCAAGTCCGTTATCAAAAATCAAATCCATAATTTGCACAATAATTGATACATAATCGCCTGAAACGTGTGATACTATTGCTCTTTTATTAGACGGACTATAAATTAAGATTCCAACACAAGTTGCAAGAGCTTGAGTTCCGATAATTGGCATTTGGTCTGTTGAAATATCTACACAATCCATATTGACTATTTTAAATTTTTCAGTTAATTGAGTAGCGTCTTGCATAAATCCCCCACACTTCCATATTAATTATAACAAAAAAATAGACTTAAAATAAGTCTATTATAATATCATTACCGACATTTAACGCATTCATGTTACTTTAAACTTTATAAATGTAATTGTCTTTCCTAGGAAGTGGGTCTAATTTTCCAGCATTTGAATATCCTAAAATACAATTTCCAATACCTTCGTATTCTCCTTCGATTCCCAAAGATTTTAATATTTCTTTTCCTTCCTCAGTCTCAAAAACTTCTTTAGCGCGATGTATCCAACAAGCACCGATTCCTAAAGAATGCGCCGCAAGTAACAAATTCCCCATAACTAAACTACCATCATAAATATATGTTGGAATTTTTTTATCTGCTAAAACCACTAATACTACTGGGGCTCCATAAAAAGGGTCGATAGTTTCATTATTCATAACTCTGGCATTTAATTTCGCTACCCTATCTCTAATTTCTTTATTAGTAATTGCAACAATAATAGCAGACTGTTTATTCATACCGGAAGGTGCATATGTTCCAGCCTCAATTATTTGATTAATAACCTCTTCTGGAACCATTTCGTTTTTATATTTTTTTACACTTCTTCTTGATAAAAGATCATTTATTGTTTCATTCATTTTATATCCTCCTTATATAATATAACAAAAAAAATAAGTACGCATGCACTTATTTTTCGTTATTATTTTTACTTTCTTGAATACCCTCAGCTATACCTTTAGAAATTTCTTTAGCTACATCACCATATGCTGGAGCCATTTCTTTTGTAATTTGACTACCTACCTTTGCTACTGTTGGGGCAACTTTTTCTAAGCCTTCTTGCGCAACAGGCATAACTTGTTGTAAGGAAAATGCCATTACTTCACGACGCTTTGCTACCATATAAATCATTCCTGATATCATTAAAGTAGCTACCATTATAAATCCTCCACTCATAAAATACGGCATAGTTTTAAAAGATGTTTCTGATTTTAAATCACATACTTCTTTAGTAATAGATGGATTAAAACACCAATTCATATTTAAATACAAATCAATTTCCGATATTTGGTTTTGAATCGGATCAATCGTACTTTTTAATCTTAATATTTCATTTTGTCTTTCATGATATGCATCGTTAAAGCCATCAAATTGAACTTTTTGTAATTTTGCTATTTCATCAAGGGTCGGTTGAATTTGATTTCGTAACTCTGTTTTCTTATTTTTTAACTCAGTTTCCTTCTCTGCGATTTTTTTCGGATAGACGTTTTTTATCTGATAATTTTTATAAAAGCCAATGCCTAATAATAAGCCTCCTAATAATAAACCTACTATTAAAACAAGTTTAGATACTAAAAGAACTTTCCCTTTAGTATTTTGATATTTTTCTTCATTTAAAAAATTACTTTTATTCACATTTATCTTTCCTTCCTTATTTTAATTATAACACATATTAATAATTATTTAAATTTTTTTATTCTAGATAAAATCTTTTTTGAAAAACAAAAAACTACTTTCTTATTAAGAAAGTAGTTCAATCTACAAATGGTGCTCGTAGTCGGACTCGAACCGACACTTCTTTGCAGAAAATAGATTTTGAGTCTATCGCGTCTACCAATTCCGCCATACGAGCAATTAACATTAGTATACCATACTTTTTATAAATATGTTACTTAATGTTTTCAGTATATTTACTTTTATATAATTCCACTTCGCCTTCTGGAGATTCTTGAATAGAAATATCAGGAAGATCACTTAGCGAAGCAAGGCCAAAATAATCTAAAAATTCCTTTGTTGTCTTATACAAATTTGGATGACCTGGCAAATCACTTTTACCACATACTTTAATCAAATCTTTTGCCATCAATTTCCGGATTAAAAATGAAGAAGCAATCCCACGAAGTTCATCAATCTTTACTCTCGTAATAGGCTGATTATAAGCAATAATTGCGAGAGTTTCTAAAGCCGCTTGACTAAGCGTTGAATTTGAATTGGTTGTTATAAGCTTTTGATAATATTCAATATGTTCCTTTTTGGTAGTTAATTTAAATGAGTCTGCTAAAAAACTAATTCGCATTCCCCTTGTTTCTTTTTCATACTCAGTTTGTAATTCTTTTAAAAGTTTTTTTGCAGCATCTTCTTTAATTTCTAGAATGTCACAAATTTGTTTTAAACTAATGCCCTCGTCTCCAACAACAAATAATAGGCCTTCTAATACTGCTAATTTATTCATTTATTACCTCTATAAATATTTTACTAAAATTTTTATTTTGAGACAACAAAACTTCATTATTTTTGCTCATTTCAAGCACTGAAAGTAACGTTACTACTAATTCTTCTTTACTATATTCACTAAAAAGACTTGCAAATTCTACTTTACTTTGTTTTTTTAAAATATCTCTAATAAAATTAGTTTTATCTTTAACACTTAGTTCCTTTCGAGCTACCTTTGTATTTGTAGGCTTTTTGTATTCAAACCTTTTTTGCATTTCTAAAAAAGCCTCAATTAAATCTTTAATATCCATACTAGAATTGACAATTTTTTCTTCAGGGGCATAAGCTTTAAGACTTTCGGGTAGTTTAGTAAAATAACCTTGCCTATTGACCTCTAGTTCACGAAAGTCATTACTTATATTTTGATATTTTTCAAACTCGATAATTCTATTACGCAAATCTTCTTCAGAATTAATCTCATAAGTATCATCACTTTCTTCATCGTCAAAACCTAATAACAATTTACTCTTTAAATGAATTAATTCTGAGGCCATTATTAAATATTCGCTTTTACTATCTAAATCATTCCGATCAAGAGAATTAATAAATTCAATATATTCATCAATAATTATTTTTAAGTCTATTTCATAAATGTCCATTTCATGCGTTTTAACCATATGTAAAAGCAGATCCAATGGTCCTTGAAAATCATTAATATTTAAATTCATAATCCCCCTAACTACATTCGTAAAGTAAAGACTCCATTTTAAAATTTACAACTCTTGGTGAAACATCTTTAGCAAAATAATAATCATTTTCTATTTGACTATTAAAACTGCTATAGTCAATTTTTATATTGTATGTCAAATTATACATATTAGTAGATAAACTAACTTTAATACCGGTTGTCGATCCGTACCTATTTACTAAGGAGCTATATTCTTGGTATTTCAAATTATATTTTTCATCTTGTTTAGATACCATTACCGTATTTTCAATAGTCATTAATTTGTCATCAACAAAAGTGTATACTAATGTCTCATCTTCATATTTACATGTTAATATAATGTTATTATTTTCATCTGGAGTTAAGTCAATATAAGTATAATCATCTTCTAAAATTTCTTTAATATTAAAATGTGTCGCTCCAGATTTAACATTAAACGAAAAATTCAATGGTGTTTCAGGTGATACTATTCCCTTTATAGCAATTGTATTAAGTATATTAGCATCTGCTGTATTTTTATCGTAAGTTTCAATATATAAATTTAAAGTATTTAAACTAACGCTGATTTCTCCGATAGTAACAGCATTAAAAGATAGAATCCCATTTTGCATTTTAATATCTCTAAATTCTATCTTATCTATTGCAAAAGATGTATCTGTGCCAAAAGCTAAAAACTGGTTAGTCTTCTCGGTATCCGTATCAGACTCACCTGAATCTATAACAGTATTATTTGTTGTATTATTACCTGGAACTTTATTATCAGTTGAAGAAGTACCATTATATTCTTGGTATAATTTAGTAATATCAGGTAAATAGTAAATTACACCACCAAAGATACAAAACAAAAGAATTGTCCCAATCCAACCATATTTACTTTTTTTGATTTCCCCAATCGTCACCGACTGTAAAGGAGCTCCATTAATGCCACCCTTTTTCTTCTTACCCATTTTCATCACCTAATATCATAATCAATTATACTATAATTCATAGGTTAAAACAAGAAAAGTGTTGCCAAACAAAAATTTATTTGTTATAATCTATCTTGTATTGGCGATGTAGCTCAGCTGGCTAGAGCATCCGGTTCATACCCGGCAGGTCGTGTGTTCGAATCACACCGTCGCTACCAAATAGTAATTAAACCGGTTTTACCGGTTTTTTTATTTGCGTCACATAACTCAAGTAGACAATTAAGCGAAAATATGATATACTTATAGAAGTTTTAAAGAACTTTTATTAACAAGAAAGAAGGATATTATGAAAACAGATTTAGGCGAGACGTCTATAATTGCTTTAGGTGGTCTTGGTGAAGTTGGAAAAAACATGTATGTAGTAACTCATGATGACGAAATTATAATTATTGATGCTGGGGTCCTTTTTCCAGAAGATGATTTACTTGGTATCGATTATGTAATTCAAGATGTTACGTATTTAAAACAAAATGAGAATAAAATAAAGGCTTTAATTATCACTCATGGTCATGAAGATCATATTGGTGGTATACCATTTTTATTACAAACAGTTAATATTCCAGTAATATATGCACCAAAGATTGCTTCAGATTTAATTAGCAAAAAATTATTAGAAAGAAATATTCCATACAAAGATATTGAAATTATCGATAAAGATTTAGTATTAAACTTTAAACATTTTGAAATTGAATTTGTTAATACTACCCACTCTATTCCCGATAGTTTTGCACTTGCCATTCATACACCCAATGGACTTATTTTTGAAACTGGCGATTTTAAATTTGACTTAACGCCAATCGGACCAATGGCAGACATTCATAAAATGGCTAAATTCGGGGCTGAAGGAGTAAAACTTTTATTAAGCGATTCTACTAATGCTTTGTCCGAAGGATTTTCTAAAAGTGAATCATCAGTAGACGGAACATTAAATGATATTGTTTCAAGACATCACGGACGCGTCATCATTGCAACATTTGCTTCCAATATCTTTAGAATTAAGCACATTGTAGAAACTTGTAAACAATATAATCGTAAAATAGTTGTTTTTGGTAGAAGTATGGAAAATGCAATTGAACTTGCATTAAATAATAATTTAATTAGTGATCGCACTCAATTTATTGATGCTTATCAAGCTAAAAATCTAAAAAGAAACGAAGTATGTATTTTATGTACTGGAACCCAAGGAGAACCTTTAGCGGCTCTTTCAAGAATTGCTAATGGTGTACATAAACAAATTTCACTGCTTAATGATGACTTAGTAATTTTTTCATCAAGCGCTATTCCTGGTAATGCCAATAGTATTAATAAAATTATTAACAAATTATATTTAAAAGGTGTTCGAGTATTTACCAACACTGAATTTAGTGATATTCACACATCAGGTCACGCTAAAGAAGAAGAATTAAAATGGATGTTTAGATTAATAAAACCAGATTACTTTATGCCAATGCACGGTGAATTTAGAATGTTAAAAAAACATGGTGAAATCGCAGAAAAATGTGACATTCCTAAAGAAAATATTATTATTGCTGAAAATGGTGATGTTATTAAATTAAAAGACGGCAAAGTTTATAAAGAAGGAATTGTCCAAGCCGGAGACATTTATGTAGATGGTTCACGAATTGGTGATGTAGGATCTGTAGTTATTAAAGACCGGAAATTAATGAGTCATGATGGGATATTAATTGCTATATTAAATATTAATACTTTAACAAGAAAGCTTTTAATAAAACCAAATGTTACAGCACGCGGATTTGTAATGGTTAATGAAAATCAAGAATTAATGAATAAAATTGAAGTAAAAATTTCTCAAATAGTTCATGATTATTTATCTAAATCGATCTACAGTTATACTGATTTAAAAAATCAAATTATATTTGAGCTTTTACCATATATTAACGAACTTACTGGTAGAAGGCCAATTATTCTTCCTGTTATTATGGAAGTTAACCAAGCATAAGAACTTGAAAAAGTTCTTTTTTTTTTTGCAAAAAAAGAAGAAACTATTTAGCTTCTTCTTGGGCTCTAGTTTCTCTAATAACAGTAATTTTGATAGTCCCTGGATATTGCATTTCTTTTTCAATTTGTTCTTTCATATCTCTAGCTATCTTATAGCTTGTCGCATCATCTATCATATCTGGTTTTACCATTACTCTTACTTCTCTACCAGCTTGCATTGCATATGTTTTTTCAACGCCTTCATAAGAGTTACCAATACTTTCTAGTTGTTCTAATCTCTTAATATAGTTTTCTAAAGAGTCATTTCTAGCACCAGGTCTTGCAGCACTTAATGTATCTGCTACTTGAACTAAAACTGCAATAATAGTTTTAGCTTCAGTATCACCATGATGGGAAGCAATAGCGTCAAGGACTGTAGAATTTTCATGATATTTTTTTGCAAAATCATATCCTAGTTCAACATGACTACCCTCTACTTCAAAATCAATAGCTTTACCTATATCATGAAGTAATCCTGCTCTTTTTGCTAAAGCAATATTCTCTCCTAATTCAGCTGCCATCAAACCTGCTAAGTTAGCAACTTCAATTGAATGTTTTAATGCGTTTTGTCCATAACTAGTACGATAATTTAACTTACCAATTAAAGTTAATAATTCAGGATCAATTTTTGTTAAACCTAAATCATTCATAGTTTTATTACCAAGTTCAGTAATTTTATTATTTATATCTTTTACTGTCTTATCATATACTTCTTCAATTCTTGCTGGATGTATTCTTCCATCTTTAATTAGAGTTTCTAATGTTATTTTGGCAATTTCTCTTCTTAGAGGATCGAATGACGAAATAACAATTGCTTCCGGCGTATCATCAATAATTAAATCTACACCAGTTATTGATTCAATTGTTCGAATATTTCTTCCTTCCCTACCTATTAATCGCCCCTTCATGTCGTCATTTGGTAAGTCTATAGTGCTTACAGTTTGAAGGCCTACGACATCATCGGCATATCTTTCCATCGAACTAACAATTAATTGTTTAGCTTTTTCATTTGCTTCGAGTTTAGCTTTTGACATTTCTTCACGAATGTATTCAGCTACTTCTTTACTTACTTCACTTTCAACTCGGCTCATAATTTGGGCTTTAGCTTTTTCCTTACTAAAACCAGAAATTTTTTCTAATTGCCCCATTTCTTCTTTTAATAGAGCATCCATTTTTTCCTCTTTTTCTTGGATATTTTGAGCTCTAACTAATAAATTATTTTCTTTTTCATCTAATGCTACATCTCTTTTTTGTAACATTTCTTCTCTTTTATCAAGATTATTTTCACGGCTAATTAAGCGATCTTCACTTTGTTTAAGTTCAGCTTTTTTCTCTTTTATTTCCGCATCCGTTTGTTGTTTTAATCTGTAAGACTCTTCTTTTAATTCTAAAAGGGAATCTCTTTTTTGTTTGTCAGCTTCTTTTTTAGCATCTTCAATAAGTTTATTAGCTTTATTGACGCGTCTTTTGTTTATTATAGTAAATACTATAGTTACTATAATTGCACCAATTATTAATCCAATAACAAGAGTTAAAATGGAATCGTTTGTAAAATCCATTTGTTCCTCACTTTCGTTATTTAGTAATCTGCGCTTAGCAAACTCCTATAATTTAATTATATAGGTTTTTGGATTGTTTATCAAGGATAAAAAAAAGAGATTATAAAGTTAATAATCTCTTAAATTCATTTTGTCTTCCTAAAAAGATTGATACTAAATGTTTCTTTATTGTTGGATCCATTACAATTCGACCATTTGATTGTTCAAACATTTCAATAACTTTACGATATTCATCATCATATGCCAAACGCTCAATAAGTGGTTTAGCATATTGTGGATAATCTAAATATAATTGTAGCATTCTTGGATCAACATCTAATCCTAAGAACGCTTTATCATCTGTTGAGTAAGGACATGCAGCTTCCCATTCTAAAGAATCATCTAAAAGTTGATAACCTGATGGAGTTTTAACAATTCCTAAACTCTTTTCACAATCAAAGAATGTTGCCGGTCTAATTTGTTTAACCTTTCTACCATGTAGCCCCCAATATTTAGGATTGCTTACATTTCCATTCGCTAATATTTCATAACACATATTTTTAGGATTACCATCTATTTGTTTAGTGTTAAAATCAAAAATATATTTATCAATTGTTCCTTGCATTGTTTCTTCCACACCTTGTACATTTGCAAAATCGTGCTCTATAAATCTTAATAGCGATTGTAAACAATAAGGACCATAGGCTGGATAATTTGATATTCTAGGATTTAATAAGTCACTTACTAGTAAATAATTGTATTGTGGATCTTGATAATTCGGAGAAAGTAAACCTAACTTGCTAGGCCCTTTTCTTCCACTATTATTTCGTTCACTTATATAAGCCAAGGAATATTCGGCCATGTCAAACCCTAATAATTTACCATATTCTTCGCAAAACATTTCGGTGAACATTCTTGTTTGTTCACGTTCTTTAAAATAATATAACTGCCCCTTAATAATAAACCAACTTGATTTTTCCTTTAAATGTTCAGGTTCTATTTTAACCATTGATTTTAAATCTTCGAACGGAACTCGCTCAAGCTCATAGTGTGGAATTACACTTTCATTAAATTTCATACAAAAACCCCCTTTGTATAGGGAGTTATTATAATACAAAAGTTTTAGAAATGCAAATAATTATATTACATATAAGAATATTGCAAAAAAGAATAGAATACTTGCTGCTAAAACGAAAAAATGAAAAACTGAATGCATATATTTATGTTTTTTACCAATACCATAAAAAATAGCACCAATAGTATACAAACTTCCAGCCGATAACATTAAATATATACCAGCCATATCAACTGAAGCCATTAATGATTTAAATGAAAAAATAATCATCCAGCCCATTACTAAATAAAGGACCATTGATAGTTTTTTAAACTTTTTAATACTAATTGAATTTAAAACAATTCCTAATACAGCACATCCCCAGTTAATACCAAATATTGTCCACCCTAATGCTTTAGGCAAAGCCACTAATGCAAACGGAGTATACGTTCCGGCAATAAGTAAGAAAATACTACAATGATCAATTATTCTAAAAATTCTTTTAGCATTATTTATTTTTAGTGAATGATATAATGTAGACATTGTATACAAAATAATTGATGTACTTCCATAAATAACACTACTTACAACTGCATACGCATCACGATGAATAGCACTAAATACAACGCATAAAACTAATCCTGCTATTGAAAGTAATCCTCCAACACCATGACTAATTGCACTCATGAGCTCTTCTGATAAAGTATATTTTGGAATATCAACCTTATCTTTTAAAGCCATTTAATCGCCTTCTTTCCTCATGATATTTTACCATTTCAAAACAATTATTACAACAAACAAAAAAGGAACTTTTAATAAAGTCCTTTCTATTTCATCTTATGATTAATTTCTGTAGTATTTTTCCAAATCATTAGCATCATTAATGAAGCCTCATAAATTAGTCTCAATACTATATTACCTATAGTTAAAGTTAATAAGAATGTTAAAAAATCGTTACCAATAAAGTTAAATGAAAATAATGTAATAAATATAGCTAATACAATATATGATACTTTTAAAATTGTTTCGATTAACATCTTTTTAAAATTTAAGAATTCTTTTAGCCATTTTAAGAATTTATTATCAATCTTTTTATTAGATTTAACGAATAAAAAATATGCTAAGATACCTCCAATAATAGCTAGCACTAATGCAACTGCAGTCCAAACAGCCATACCATTTAAACCAGTACTTACTGTAGGTTCGTAAAAATCATAACCATAATTATACATTCTATCTTACTCCTCTCATTATAAATATATCATAAATAATATTATACATAAAGTGTAATTTTATTAATTTTTAACAATTGTCTTTAAGGGTAATTGGAATTTTATATGTTGTATTTTTGTTATCATCTTGTGTAGCACTAATCTCTAAATAAAGATAAGAATCTTGAAATTTTTTACAAGTTGCAGAATAATTATCAACATTAATTTCAACATCTTCCAAAAAATCTTCTAAAGTTATATTTTTTCCACCATCAGTACACTTACTTACTAAAGTAATTGTATCTTCATAATTTTCATATAAGCTACACTCAATCGTTTTGTAAATCATATTATCTTCTTTTCCACAGTAATTAATATTTGATATGTAAATTGAAGTTTTATCGCGATTGTACGCTGCACTTCCATTAATAGTAAAATCTTTACAAGTAGTACTAATTTTTTTAAATTCAAAATCATGATGATTTTTATTAATGTATAGCACCACCCCAACAATTAACGTAATCAATAAAATAACTACTGGAATTATCCACCAAAACATTCTTTGCTTATTATTTTTATTTTTTTCTTCACCTTCAAGAAGATCCTCAATATTAACTTTAAAAGTTTCACTTATTAGCTTTAAAGTCGTAATATCAGGAATACTTTTTCCTGTTTCCCATTTTGAAACAGCTTGGTACGTAACCCCAAGTTTTTGGGCAAAAGCCTCCTGAGTTAGTTCTCTTTTTTTTCGAATATCTTTAATATATTGTCCTATTTTTTCTTGATTCATAATTATCACTACTTTTTCTTAAGTATTATAACATATTTTCAATTAAAAAAGCTTAGTTTTAACTAAGCTTCGTATTCTAACCGTGCAATATATTCATTTAAATTTTTAATTTGTTCTTCATATCGATTAATAATTTCTTCATAATACTCTTTAAAAGAAGCTATTTCATTTTGATAATACATTTCAAGGTCATTTTGAACCTTTAAATTTTCTTTGAGTTTTTCTAAATTTTCTTTAGTTCCATATACTTTTGTAATAGTATGTTTACGATCTTTTATTTCATAATTATTTAAATCTTTAACATAAGCTTTGATTATATCAAAAACTCTATAATCATTTAAATATGATGTCATACCAATGTAATTATAATTATATGAATACGTATCAACATCAATATACTTTGAATGATAAATTTCAATAAGTATATTTTCATTTTTAGATTCTATATATTCAACATTATTATTATAGTATATAAGGTCTAAAACTAAATCTTCAGTCATCTCGAGCTCAATAGTAGTTTTAATAATTTCATCGGAATCTAATTTTTCAACATAACTTAAATTTGTTAATCCAATAGCTAAAATACCACTACCAATACCTAAGAAAATCACACTTAAAGCAAAAATAATTCCCATTATACTTTTTTTAGTCTTTTTACTAATTAAAAAATTATAAATTAATTTTAAAATTACCAAATTTATAATAATACACGCTAGTATACAAATAAGTGATCCCCAAAAGAAGAATCTTGCTTTGATAATTACAAACGGAAGTACACTAGCGATGCCTAATACTAATAATGAAAAAATAAAGCAAAGACCAATAAAGAAAACTATAATTTTAATGAAAAACAGAGCACAAGTAAGTAGACCATTTAAGAACTTATATCCAGAGTGTTTCGGATCACGAATAACAATTTTTTCTTGTTTTTTACTAAGTTCAATATGCTCTTTTTCGTCTTCACGTTTTTCATTTTTAGATTCCGTATTAATAGTTTCTTCCTTGTCTTCCTTAAGAAAGATATAATAGTCTAAGTATCTAACCTTGAAGATATGTAGGAATATCACTACAAATAAAATTGTTGCAATAATTAAGTAAATAGCCTCAAAAATATTTAATAAGATCCAATAAAAATTATTATTTATGAAACTAAAAATTCTACTAAAAAGTACACTACCAAATGATCCGCCAATGAAAAATAAAAGAAATAAAATCAGTGCAATTATAACTTGCTCAACGAAACATTTTATTTTAGATTTAAATTTCATCGAACTAAACATATCAACAGTTTTTGTTATAAATCCCAGAAAGTCATCTATAAATTTATTAACATTAGCTTTACTTTGTTTAGTTTCTCTTACCTCTTTTAAATCGGATTTCATAAGTTCATCCATATTGAGATTAAACAACTCACAAATTTGCAAAACTTTATCCATTTCGGGATAAGCTTGACCTGATTCCCATTTTGATACTGATTGGCGGGATACTCCAAGTTTTTCCGCAAGTTGTTCTTGCGACAAATTATTCTCTTTTCGAATCTTTTTAATATTCTCTGATAAATTCATATTTTCTCCTTTATGACTAAATTATAATCTTATAGCTCGGTTGCGGACTACCAATTTTTAGTTGTTTTTTGTAAATTTATAGTTGCATATAGTTATTATTATACTAAACAGGTTCTTAATTACAAATTATAACTAGTTTAAAACAAATAAAAAGTAGATTGCTCTACTTTATATATCATATCTTCCTTTAATTTTTTTCATACATTCTTGATGACTCTCATCTAATTCAACAATACCATAATCATGAATATATTCGATTGGATTGTAAGCAAAATCGTAATATGTTGCCCAACTACCTGGTTCACAAACTATTTTCATAGATAAATCTGAATTGCATCTTTTTGCAACATATTCATTAATTGCTTGCGTTGCAATATTAGATATAGGATTTTTCATATCTACAACTACGGCAACAAAAGAATTATTATTAAGCATTTTTTTAAAATAGCTTAAAAAAACATCTAGTGATAAAAAACTAATAGGTAGCTCAGTTGGACTTCCCATATAAGCTCCCGTATCAACTGCAGCTTTATAATTCATTTCATAATATTCTAATCCCATCTTTAAGATAGTTAACAGTTCTTGTAAAGACTTAATTTCTGCCTTACCATAGTTAACCAAAAGACGATTTATTGCATCTAAAAATGATGACACTCTTTCGGGAATCGTTGTAAAATCATTATCCTCTAAAGCTCTATCTAATAATGTATAGGCAATAGTAAATCTTAAATATTCTTTCCCCATTCTTGTAATTAACATTCTGTCTGCATTAGAATCTGGCGTTTCTGTCTCCACCGCAGGACTTTCTAAATAAATCCCCATTGGTGAAGATTCATCCATTTTTATAGGATGTGATTCCACCATCTCTTTCATTTGACTAGTACGATCATCAGTATTATATCCATAAATAAACTGATGTCTACTTTGTCCCATAATTTCATTATTAATATTTGTACTCATAAAACCTCCCTAATTCCTTCTTTTTATTCTTCTTCATATTTTCTTGCGCGTAACTTTTGTGTATACGCTAATTCTTCCATATGTATTTGATGATACTCTGGATCATATGCTTTCATTTCTTGATACATTTGCATAAACGCACAATTAAATGGATTATATCTACTACCACTATTACGAATTCGAACTGAATATGTCATAAGTAAGCCATCATCATATTCCAATTTGCTTTTCTCAAATGTCACAAGATAGCCATCGTCTATCGGTTCAATTGTTACAACCGAAGCATTTTCATAAAGATAATCATCGCTATGCCAACAAATTTTTCCATCTTTTACTAGTGCTTCAGAATTATTTTCAGATAAAGTCCATCTAAAAAAGATATCTTTGTCCTCCTCATTTATACCATCATGTGGAAAACCTGTTGTTATACGATAATATAAATTATCAAATATTTGGTATATTTCATAATTTTCTTTAGTAATAGTAAATGATTGGGTTGCCGGGGCTTTTAGAATACTACCTTTATGGGCACACCCCATATATAAATCTAAATTATTCTCAAAAGATACATACATTGTACCTTCATCAGTTTTAATATCAAAACGATAATAACCATGACTGTTTTGACTACTTTGTATTTCTTGCATAATATATTTACTTCCTCTGCAAGTAGTATTATATCAAAACAATTCCAAAGAATCTATTATAATTTTTATCCTTTTAAAGTACTACTGTTGTTAACAATTAAAGTACTATATATAAATAAAACATCTTGGTTTTCTCGTTTTAACAAATTCATAAAATTTTCACTACTAATATAACGATTATCTACAACTGTAATTTTGGAATAATATTTTATTAGTAAAGGGGTAATACTACTACCAAATGAATCTCTAAAAATTATTAACTCTTTTTCTTCTTGAATATTAGAATTAACTATTTCGATATAAGAACTCGCTCCATCTAAATAAACTTCATAAGCATCTAGTGAAGTTAATTTTTTATCGTTATAAACTTTAGAAAGCTCTGGATTTTCTAAATATTTTACTTTAGCATTACTAATAATATCATTTGTTAAATAAATTAGTTCATCTGGGATAATTTTTTTAGCCCCTTGCCCATAATACACACCATAAAAGTCTGAATATTTATTTATTATATAATTATCCTTTTCATAGGGAAAAGTCATTTTTTCACTCATCTTATTAACAACTTTATCTAAGTTTTGTTGTTTCCAATGAGTATCAGTTCGATAATAATCCTCAAGATTTAAAATATTTCTTAAATCAATATTAATCATATTAAGTTTATTTAGCTCATCGTAAATTAAGTTATAATCCAAATGAAGAAAATCACCTTCAGTTAGATAATAATTTTTATCAGGTATTACCATTAAATAAAATTTACTATTTTCAAATAATTTTTTTATCTTTTCCGTCTTATTAATAAAATTATCAATAGATTTCAAAGATGTTGGATACTCAGTTTTATAAATACTATTATTTTTAATAGTTATTCCATTATTTTCTAAGCGCCCTAGAATATTAAAATTATAAAACGACTTAACGTTTCGATATTCATCACGATAAGGGAAGTGATCCAAAAGATACTTCTCTACTTTAGTAACATAATCACTTGTAAGTTCTAAAGTTGGAAATGATGCTAACTTTCTTCTTTCAGTAGAGCTAATTTCATCATCTTTAATTATAATATGTAATAAGGCAAAGAAAATAAGGTATCCTACAAAAAGAAAAGAAATTAATTTATTTTTCATATTACCTCCCTAAAACCTAAAATATAAAAATGGATTAAATGATTCATCAATTAAAAATGCGGTACATAAAATAAGTAGCGTTAAATAAACAATTGGTTCGATAATATCAATTACAATTTTAAATTTTGATTTTTTTATTTTTTTAACTAAATAACTTATAAGCGGTGTTGCTCCAATTATAGAAATAATTAATAACAGAAAATTATTTTTTAAATAATATGTAGTTTGCAAGCCCGTAAAAGGAATATTATTTATAAAAAACATATTTTTAAGTTCATTACCAATTACATCTAAAGAGTCAGAACTAAATATTAAAAAACTGATTATTACAATAACTAAAGTATATAAATATTTTACTATCCTTGTTTTATTTAGAAATTTTAACAAAAATTTTTTCTCAAATATTAATATAACACCAAAGTAAATGCCCCATAAGATGAAATTCCAAGCTGCTCCGTGCCAAAATCCAGTAAGAAACCATACAATTAAAATGTTTCTAATTCTTTTAAATGCATTTACTCTATTACCACCAAGTGGGATGTAAACATAATCTCTAAACCAACTAGACAATGACATATGCCATCTTCGCCAAAAATTAGTTATTGAATCCGCGATTAAAGGATAATTAAAGTTTTCTAAGAACTTAAAGCCCATCATAAGGCCCAAGCCAATCGCCATATCGCTATAGCCAGAAAAATCAAAATAGATTTGTAACGTAAAAGCGATTGGTTTTAACCACGATGATAACACCGTAGTTTCTGTTAGCACATTTATAAATTCACCTAAAACATTGGCAATTAAGACTTTTTTTGCAAGTCCAATAGTAAATCTTTGAACTCCCACAGCAAATTGCTCAAAGTCAACATTTCTTTCTTTTAGCTCTTTACTAACATCAGCATATCTAACTATCGGTCCTGCAATTAACTGTGGAAATAATGCAATATATGTCATGAATTCCCATATATTTCTTGCAGGTTCATGTTTTTTAGTATAAACATCTATTATGTAACCTAATGCTTGGAATGTAAAAAAACTTATTCCTATTGGCATTGTAATATAGGTATAGGGAATATCCATATTTAACAAATTATTTATATTACCAATAAAAAAATCTATGTATTTAAAAATAAGTAATTGACCTACATTATAGATTATACCTAATATTAATATTTTTTTTGCATGCTTACCATCCATTTTTAAACTTAGAAAATAATTGATAAAACATGATAACAATAAAACAATTATGTATTTGGGTTCACCAACAAAATAAAATATTAAGCTAAAAATTAGTACCGGAATATTACGATACTTTTTGGGTGTTAACAAATATACCAATAAAAAAGCTGGTAAAAAGTAAAATAAAAATGTGATACTTGAGAATAACATATGCCTCCTATAAAAAAAGATTTTCAAAAGAAAATCTTATAAACTATCAAAACCAGCTTCTAATTTAGTTCTAGCTTCTTCATTTTCAACAATTACAACAATAATTAAATTGCCCTTGTTTTTAATAATAACGTCTTCTTTTTCTACGCCTACACAAATCCATTTTCTTGGATTAACATTTTCAGATATTTGTTCTTTTACTTTTTCAACATCTGCGCCTTCTTCAGTTCTAAGAAGAACTACTGAATGAGCAATTGAACCAACCATTGATTCAGACGCTAAAGCTTCAGCATACTTAATATCTGCACTTCCTAAAAATCCTTCAACATTTTCTTCTGTTACTTTCATGTTGGTTAATCCCATAGGTCTTTGATCTTCAGGTACTTCAGCGTAAACTTTGGTCATTATTTCTTCTAATGTTCCTTCAACATTTTTTGCTCCACATCCAGTGATAAGGAACATTCCGCCTAATAAAATAACTAGACTTGCAAATAATTTTTTCATTTATCCTCCATCTACATTATAAAAGATATCACATAGTTATAGAAAAGTAAATGTTAAAAGATTATTTCGGCATATTATGCGAATTGATATTAAATCCTAATCAAGATGTATGATTGGCAAATTCTTTATATTTATCAGTCTAGAGCAAGTAATAGTTATCGCTAATTTTAATAGTTACCCACCTTTCAGTAGATTTAATCGCAACTTTATTATCATCAGAAATTTCTGAAACTAAAAACCCGACGAGAGTTATTATATTATGGACTATGTTTACCGTAAGTTTATTTATTTTTGGAAAATATAAATCTTATAAAATTATTGTAAAGCCTTTATTTACTTGATAAAATATATAACAAATTAATGGAGCTCGTATGATAAATTTTGTTTTATACAATAGTATTTTTGATAATATAATTTTAATTTTTCTAGCAATTAATACAGCATTAACACACATAGTAGGTTGGAAAGAGCCTCATACAAAAGAAAGGACTCAAAATAAGAATATTATAATAAATACAAAAATAACTATATTTTCTATTATGCTAGCAATATTATGCTTAACAACATTTTTGTTATTTTCAACTTTCGTTAAGTTTATTGTTTTTTTTGCTATTCCTAGTATACTTCTTATAAAAAATATATATGAAACATATACTAAAAATACCAAACTTTCTACTGACAATAAATTTTCTAGATTATGGTCAGAATATATTTTTCTCTTATTTTTTTCTTCTAATACTCCGGCAATTTATATTAAATATTTTTCAAATGTTAATCACACGATTAAAGAAATCACGATTATTTTCTACTTATTATCAAAAATTATTTTATTTATATATTTGTTATTAATAAATATCGCTATATTTACGTCTAATATGTTTACATTATTTCCTATTCTTATTCATCAACAGGAAAAAATAAAAAGATATTATCAAATAAAAGATTATGACTTTTTGTTATTTAGAAAATATAGAAAAAAATGCTTTTTTATTATTGATTCCCTCATATACTTTATTTTGAGTTTACCTACAATTATAATAAATTTTATTTATTATATTTTTTTAAAGTTTACAGTTATTCTAAAAAAAATAAATACATGGTTTATTTTAAAAATTCACAATTTTAATAATAACATTAATACTACAATAAAAAAAATTACAAATATATCTATTATCATAGCTTTTGCCATAGTATATTATATATTAATTGATAACAAATCCTTGTTTACTGAAATTATTATCGAAAGTTACCAATTCGCATCGACAGTATTATTAATTCCATTTATATATGACTACATTAAAGCTAATAAAAAGTAAAAAAATTTGTTTATCAGTTATAAATGTTTATTTAATAGCCCTTTATGATTTTTCTCCACTCGAATGCTTTTTCATTTAAACTATATTTAGCATTTAAACTACTCGATGAAGGCAAATATTTATAATTCAAATCAAGATTATTCATTTTCAAATATTTTTTAAAACTATCTTCTGCTTTTCTTCCATTTACATAAATATACTTTATACTGTAATTATCTAACAAAGATTTTAAATCATTGTATTCTTCATTTGCAATATTACTATCTAAGGAGCCGATTCTATTAGCACATTTAATAACATCCCATAAAGCTATATTATGTCTTTTTAAAAACGCGATTTTTTGACTATAATCTTCAAATTCAATAAATTTATTTTCAAAAACAAAAGATATCAATTTCCAAAAATGATTATTTTTATTATCATAATATCTTTGATTTAATATAGATTGATCTCCAGGTAAACTTCCTAATATTAATATTTTAGATTTATTTTCAACAATTGGCTCTAATCCTTTTTTTATATTCATATTTAAATTATATCATAAGAATATTTATTTTCTTAATTGAGAAATAACATATTCACCATTAAAATCTTGAGGGTGACGCATAGACTCCACAATCTTTATTGCAGGGAGGTTTAAAAACTCTATTTAAGGAATACTTGGTACTACAATAAGGTCCTTTAAAAAAAATAAATTAGTTCCTCTGGTGATAATTGGTATAACTTGTAAGTATCAAAGTCATAATCACTTGTCATTTCATATTCAATGATTGCATCATTAAGACTTATTGTACTAACAGGCCTTACACTATACTCTATTGGTGTATTATATAATTCTATTATCTTTTTTCTTTGTTTTCTCCCATTGGTTTAGATTTGTTATATTGGTAAATAATTTATATAAAGTATTATATTGACCGCTCTCGCAAATAACTGCTTCTCCACCAACACATACTCTATCGTGACTTAATATATTTCTTACCTGCTTTTCAGTTAAACTAATATTAGGAATTCAGCTCATTATACACCCTAAACTTCAGGGATGTATTATAGCACAAAGTAAAACAATATTGTTTAAAAACTATTTTTGTAGAGACTTAATAATAAAATTATATTTTTGATATTGCGCATCTGAATAGTCAATATATTTATCAAGTGCTAATCTATATAAAATAAAACACATAGGATATTCCATTTTAGCATCATAATTATTTATTTTTTTTAAAACGATTGATTCATAATACTCATTATTAACCATCCAATTTAAGGCCTGAGCATCAGCTCTATCTTCACACTTTTCGTTGTCATATGAAACTAAATTTGTCGATTTTGCTTTATTGAAATCGCTTTTACAGTGAGCCAATTCATGAAGCAATGCGTAATAGATATCAGCAATGCGTTTATATTTGCGAGTCAAATAAATTGATGGAATATTTTTATTAACTTTAAAAGCACCTCTTATCTTGGACCCTGGCAAATCATCCTGAATCACCAATTTAATACCATAAGTATTAAATTCATTTATTAATTCATCCTCTTCGAACTTTCCTTTTTGTGCACAATCCAAAATAAATTCCACAAGATGTTGTATATTTTTTTTAGTATACCCGCTAACAATTTGCTTAGAAGCAATTTTATAACATTTCTCCAACCAAATCATTAACATTTCAGTTTTATCATTTTTACTTTTATATAATATATTTTTATCTATCTTATACAAATTTGAAGGATTTGATACTCTTAAATACTTTAAAATGTCCATCATAACATGCATCTTATCATCAACATAAGTAAAATTAATCCATTTATTTTTAATTAACTCTTTATACGAAAATTTATTCAAATATTGTGTAAGAGTAATATTTTTTTCATTTAAAAAGATTTTAATATTTTCTTCAATTCGATAATTTTGTTCAATGTTTATAATATAATCTACAGGAATATTTGTCACTATAGATATCGCTTGAATAACTGCTGTCGTTAATTCCAATTCCCCAGATAATATATCAATTAAATGCTTTGGAGTAATTCCAATTCGAGCCGCAAATTCCTTATTCGAAATATTTCTATCATCTAAATAATCTTTTAATATTTCAGCAAATCTTATATGAGTCATTTTATCACCTTTAAACTTTCCTTAAATACCGTTTGAAATCTTCATAATGTTCGTCAGATATAAATTCAAGCTGTATAGTACACTCATCTATAGTCGTAAATAAAAGTCTATATTTTCCCACTTTAGAATTTTTATCAATTCCAAATCGATAATAGCCGGATAAATCTGAAGACAGTTCTTTAAACCCATATAATTTTGAAATGTCACTATGTTTTAATTCTTTAAAATTTTTCACAGCTTCAATATGTGACAAAACTTTATCAAGCTTTTTTTGAACATCAAAATTATTTTTAATCTTCCTTTTCGTATTCTTATAACCTGTTGTTTCTATGATAGTCATCATTTGCACTATCTCCTTCCTTCTGTCTCCTTTCTCATAAATCCACCCTACTATTACATCAATGTTCCAAACACCAATCACACATATATTAACTTATATGTTAATATATGTCAAGAAAGAAATGTACATTCTTTGTATTTTTATTGTTTTTTTGGATACTTATAAATTTGATCAACTAATTTTAAACAAAAACACTCTCCATCGAAAAAAACAAACAACGATTTATCTCTAATAATAGCGTTGAGCACTTCATTTTAGTTCCCTTCTAAAAAAAACAATGCCTAACAGCATTGCATTCTTAACTAAAACTTCTTTTCAAATTCCCCTTTGATACCTACACCGTCACTTTTAACCATGAATGCGTCAAAGTCACATTCTTTTATTTTTCTTTCAAGTTTTATAAGTTCATATTTGCTAAGAGCAGTATAGATAATATATGTTCTAGAATCATCATAACCGCCTTTTGCATCCCAATAGGTAAAATCTCTATTTAATTCATTCTTAATATAATTGTTGATATCTTTCGGATTTTTCTTACAGAAGATAAATGCTGTTGAACAAATATTTTGTTCATGCATCTTATCAATAGTTAAGCTATCTACAAAAGAATAAACAATTGAATAAATCATTGTTTCAATTCCATACATAATACCGGCGATTGTAAATGTAAAAATATTGATAACTAAACCTAATTTACCTACAGATAATTCATTATTCTTTTTCGCAAGCATAAGGCCTACGATATCAGTTCCACCCGTTGAAGCTCCACTTGAAAGAACAATTCCCAGTCCTGCACCTCCGAGTAAACCACCAACAAGTACATTAGTAAGTAAATCATTAACAACAGCGTTCGTAGGGATTAAAGAAAGCATAACAGTTTGAATTGATATGACTATTAGAGTTCTTAAAAAGAAAGGTTTGCTAATATTTTTATAAGCAATAAAGAATAAAGGAATATTCATTATATAATATAAAATACCACTGAAGTCAAAATTAACTTTAAGGCCAAATACATCAATAATAACACTTCTTATTAACTGAGAAATACCAAGTACTCCTCCAGTATATAAACTATTTGGTACTATAAAAACATTAACTGCTATACAAAACATTAAAGATCCAAGGATCATTTTAATAATATCTTTAAAATTCCAATCAATTAATTTTATAAGTTTCTTCATAACAACACATCCTTCTTTGCGGTTAAATAATTTTAACATATTAAAAGAAAAAGTAAAGATGTTTTTAAGAATCTTTACTTTGCAATTTTAAATATTAATCTTTAAATATATTAACTAATCTATCTTTGGCTTCTTGAACTAGTTTTATTTGTTCCTCTAAGTATTGTTCTTCATTTAATGTATTTATCTCAGAATTTGCATACTCATTAGTTTTACCATCTATAATATCAATAACGGATAATAACATCCTTATTTGTAAATTCAAAGCATTTCTTTTTTCTTCAACTTTATCTATCATAATTTTTTACCTTGTTAACTACCATCTTTTTTTAGCATTTCTTCGTATTCTTCTTTACTATGATAAGGAACATCTAAATCAGTTATTTTAAATCTAGTTTCAGCAAATTCAGAAAACTTCATTGCTAAAGACTTATCCTCTAAAGCTGCATAATATCTTAAATATGCTGCATATATAGTAATTGATTTTCCTTCATTTTGTCTTTCATATGCTATTAATTCTTTAGGAACATTAGGCAACCTTTCTAAATATTCAAGAAAAGATATCTTATCAAGACTTCCGACTACTATTTCTGCTTCATATTTTTGTCTAAGACTAGTTCTAAAAATTGTTAGTTGTTCATTAAGAACAATTTCTTTAGTTTCTTCATTAGCATTATTTGGTACACTTGTTTCAACGACAGTTTGGTCTCTTTTTTCCTCGGATGTTATATCAATTCTATATTCAGGTCGATTTAATTTATCATATTTTTTTAATATTTCTGTCATTTCATTTTTTCTAGTAGCTATTTCATTATAATATTTTTCTAAATTACCGTCATATCCTCTTTCTTTATCATATTCAATTAATTTTTTGATTTCTTGAATTTGATCATATAATTCATTTAGTCTTTTATCTGCTACAACATATTCATTAAGCCCCACACTTTAGCATAGTTTTTCTGCCGCAATAAAATATTGTTCAATTTTAGCATTTTGCACATCTATTAATTGCTCAAATATTTTGAAAATTTCAGTTTCTCTTACAACACTTTTTGAAAAGGCTTCTAAGACTGTTTTTAAATATCTAACCTCTTTAGAAAGTGTTATTACTTGTTCATAATTTCTTGTAATTTCATTTCTATCAGAAACACTTATTATAGGTTTATATGTTTCAATTTTCTCATCTTGTGGAGGTTTAAAAATTCCTACCGCTCTAATTCCACTTAACGCTTTTTGAGCCATTTCAGATAAATTTTGATTACTATTAAAATGTTTTAATGCATTATTTATAAGATTTATATCAATTCCATAACCTTCAAGATTAATTTTGGTTTTGTGCTTATGTGTTCCTTTGTCCACTAAATCAAAATATAAACTTTGTAGTAAATTTTGTGATGAAAATTGTGAATGTTCAGCAAACAATTTTTTAAAGTACCCCCCCATTTTTTGAAAGATGAAAACTTTTCTTTAACGGATTACCACTAGCATTTAACTTTCATTCTAGCAGTTTGCTAACTTCTGCATTTATTTTTTGAATATCTATAAAAAATCCGTTATCGATAGTTAAGACTCTTTTTTCAAAATTATTTTTATACTCAACATAAGTGTTAGTAGATATCCATCTAGTGTTTGGTTCATCATATGGATGTAATCCTTTATTTATAAAATGGATTAACTCAGCTATTAAAACCTTTTGTATAGCAATTTTTTCTACAGTCAAAACTTTTATATGAACTTCAGCAAGTACATTACCAACATAATTTGATTCTTCATATAACTTTTTGATTATTTTGTCTATTTCTTCAATTCTCTTTTTGTTAGCAGAACTAGGAGACTTTTCTAATTTTGATTTTTCTTCTTCAAGTTCTTTTATTTTATTAACATAATAGTCTGTTGTAAATGATTTAATAAACTCTTCTGAAGATATTTCTTTAATCACGGCCATAATAGTAACCTTCTTTCTTTTATATCAAAAAACATTTACTCAATTTAAGTATAATAAGTAATAAACACTTGTTCAATTTTTAAATCATTTTATTTATTATTTATAAGATAAAGTTTTTATATCATCCTTTAAATTGATAAAAAATACTTTATTATAATTTAACATTATTTTTATAGAAAATTTAAAACCGAGACATTCGTCTCATCAATATTCAAGTTTTCAGTATTTTATTATATATATTTTTGCCATTAAAACATTATTATACAAGTAAAATTTCAAACAAAAAAACTTAACTAAAAAATTTAATAATTTTATGTAAAAAAAAAGAAAAAATTGTCGAATTATGTTATAATTTCATCATAGGGTAGAAGAATTAATTATTACAATACTCTTCTCTAGCCTAGCATCAAAATAATAGGAGGTGAAAAATGAGAAAAAGAAAGACCTTTATTGGGATGTTTATAATAATTGCTATATTAATACTAGGTGTTGGATATGCTGCAATTAATGGTATTGAACTATTTGTAAACGGTACTGCTAATGTTAAAGCTAACGCAGATTTTACAGTTGAATACGATACAGATCATACTGTTGCTTTATCTACAACCGAAAAAGTTGAATGGACTTCTGGTGATGTTGCTGTTGTTTCAGGAGAATATACTGATTCTACAAGTGCTACTATGACAGTTTATTTAGATTCAACTCATAGAAATGCTTCAGCAGTTTATAAAATTGTAAACAAAAGCCAAGAATTAAAAGCAACTGTAGACGCTAATGTAAGTTCTGGAATAAGTGGTAATAATACACCTGCAGAATATTTATCAGTTTCTGAAAATTTATATTCAAATGCAGATTGTACTACACCACTTGCTACTGATACAAAATTAGCTCCAGGAGAAGTTGCATATTTAAAAGTAGAAGTTAGTTTGACAAAATTACCAGTTGAAGATATTAGTAATGCTACTTTTACTATTACAGTAGATGCATCTCCAGCTGATTCTAACGATTTATAATCATTTTTGGGAGAAAGTAGGCAAGAAAAAAATTGAAAAGAGATAAAATTAAAACATATGCGTTTGAATTTTCATTAATTTTAATACTTTTTCTTGCACTCTTTGTGTCAAAAAGTATTAATAGAACTTTGTTGGCCATAATTTTGACTATTATTGCTATTATAATAACAAAATATATCAAAATTAAGAAAGTTGATTCTATTTATAAAAAACAAGTTGCTTGGTTAATGTTAGGATTTTCTATAATTTACATTATTGTTTTTTATTTAATGGGACTTTATTTTGGATATTATAAATCTCCTACTCCATTTGGAATAACAACAATAAAAAAATTTATAATACCATTCATGTTAATAATCTTATCTTCTGAAAGAATAAGAAAAATATTTATTATGGAAAAAGGTAAACTTTCTAAATTTCTAGTTTTTGTAATAATGGTATTAATAGACTTAATTATTTATTCAGGTGTATATAATATTTCAAATTTAGAAGACATATTAACTATACTGGGATTTATTTTATTTTCCTCTATTGCTTGTAACTTATTATATAATTACATTGCTATTAGATTTTCTATCAAAGGAATAATAATATATAGATTAATAACGATTTTGTATGTTTACTTTATTCCTATTATCCCAAATGTATACGTGTTCTTCCGTGCTTTCTTAAGAATGTTATATCCGTATATAATCTATTTAGTTTTAGAATATACATACTCAAAAACTAATTATGCAATAGAATATAAAGATAAGAAAAAATATGTCATAGGAATCAGTGTTGGTATGTTACTTACAACAATAATAATTGGATTAATTTCATGTCAATTTAAATTTGGAATACTTGTAATTGGCAGCGGTAGTATGACAGGAACCATTGATAAGGGGGATGTTATAATATATGAAAAATATGAAAACACAGACATAAATATTGACAACATCATTATGTTCGAAAAAGATGGAAAAAAAATAATTCATAGAGTTGTAGATGCTCAATCAGTAAATAAAGGCACTAGATATTATACCAAAGGAGATGCAAATGAAAAAAACGATGATGGGTACATAACTGCTAGCGACATCAAAGGAACAATAAAATTTAAAATCAAATATATAGGATACCCTACTATTTGGATAAGAGACATATTTTTCTAAAAAATAAATAACAAAGGAGGTACACAATGAAAAAAAAGCAAATTGATGAAATACTAGTTAATCAAGCTAAAAGAAAAAGCAAATTGTTTTTATTAATTTGTTATATTGCTATAAATTCTATTATGTGTATACTCTTTTTTATGCTTTTTGTAAAAGGTAATAAAAATTATTACGTTAAATATTATGAATCAAATAATACTGATTATGTAGTTAATTTAAAAGAAAATGAATTCTTTGAAAAAGATTTTTTAACTGAAAATAATGAATATATTTCAACATTAATAGATAATATTGTAACTAACTTTAAATATAATCTACAATTAGAAGAAGAAAATGTATCATATAAATATTCTTATAAAATCGAATCAAAAGTAAATGTAAAAAGAAAAAATGGCGGACATAATTTATATAATAAAAAAGAAACTTTATTAAATACCGTTGAAAAAATTACTAACCAAAACACTATTTCTATTAATGAAAAAATAACAATAGATTACAACTATTACAATAATTTAATGAAAAAATTTGTAAGTATCTATTCACTTGAAGATATTGAAAGCACATTAAATATAAAAATGCACATTAAAATTATTGGTTCTTGTGAGAAGTTCGAAGAAAGCAACCGAAAAGAATCAACAATATCAATTAATATTCCATTAACTACTAAAGTTCTAAACATTGAAATAATGGATGATTTAATAAACAATCAAAACAATTTAATTCAATGCAAAAAGATGTATGATAATGCTTACATGTTCTTAATAATCAGTATTTTATTTGCAGCTTTAGGATTATCTTTTATAGTTTATACAATTAATTTTATATTAAAAACAAGAACTGCTGAAAATATTTATGAAAAAGAATTAAAAAAGATTTTAAATAACTATGGATCTTATATTCAAACAATAAATAACGACTTTAATTTTAAAACATATCAAATGTTAATAATTCATTCATTTAATGATATGTTAGAAATAAGAGATACTATTGGACAACCAATTTTAATGAAAGAAAACGAAGAAAAAGACAGCGCCTATTTTATTATTCCAGGCGCCACAAAAATATTATATATTTATAGATTAAAAGTAACAGATATAAAAAAAGAATTAACTAAAAATTTAGAAAAATAAATTATTTTCGTAATAAGGAGGTAAATAAATGAAAAAAAAGCAAAAACATATTCTACTTGCTTTAATCATATTATTAACCTCATTATTTATGGGAATTGGTTATGCGGCTTTTAATTCCGTAACATTAGACATTCGTTCTAAAGTTAGTCTTATGAGCGAAAAAAAGATTTTTATATCAAACGTTGAAGTTTATGAATATGCCAATGCAATAGCAACAATAAATCTTTATGATGGAACTTATTTAAGTAGTAGCATTCAATTAGCAAATGATGAAAATACAGAAAATTCATTTGTAACTTTTGCAATAACAATCAAAAATAATTCACCATATAAATATGGTTATGTTGGCCCTACTCTAATCATCGGCGAAGATACATACGATAACGAAAATATAATTTTTGAAATAAGCAATATTGAAGAGAATGAAGAAATAGAAAGCGGCAGAAGTAAAACTTTCTTACTGACATTTAAATATAATAATACAGATAATATAAGTTCCAATGAATTAAATAGCAAACTAAATTTTAAATTTAAGAATTTATCAGGAATGAAATTAAACGAGTTAATACTAATGAATGAAGAATCTTATAACAGTGGACTTTATAGTTATAATGATAAATACTACTTTGGAGGAACGGATGTTAATAATTATATTTGGTTTAATTGTGAATCTGGCTATACTAGCGGAGAAGATAAATGTGAAAAATGGCGAATTGTATCAATTGAAAATGACGGAAGTATAAAAATAACAAAAGATAATGTTGTTGAGTCTTCTCTAATAACTGAATTAGAAAATACAACAAACTTTTGGTTAAACGAAACAAAGAGTCAATGGGTACGAGATTCCAAAATTTTAGCTCAAGGAAAAGTAATATTCGACTACAAAAACCTAAGACCCAAAAATGATCTTTTGGAAAACGGTTACTGTATAATAGCAAGCAATGGATGTAATGCATATAGTTCAAATCAAAATATGGTTGGAACATATCAAGGACTTAACGTTGATGAAGATAGTTTAATAAAAAAATATTTAGATAATGTATATTATATATATGGATTAACTGATATCGCTAAAGAACAAATCAAAGAATATAATTTATCAATTGGGTTAGTTAGTACCGGTTTAAATATAGAAACCATTTTAAAAGCAGAAAAAAGCATAATTACTAGCTCATATGTTGGTCTTTTAAACATATCAGATTATATATTTACTTCCAACGATAATAATTGTAAAAATGACTTTAACCGTTATTATAATTCATCTTGTAAAAGTAATAATTGGATGTGGATTGATCAAAAACAATATATATTAATTAATGGAAAAAGTTTAGCTACTAATGATAGAAGGCAACAAATATGGACCATAAGACAAGATGGAGCTATATATAGCCAAGATGCAACTAATGAATATTATTTAAGACCTGTTGTTGTATTAGATAAAACCAGAAAAGCTATTGGAACAGGCAGACCTTCGGATGCATACATTATACTTTATTAATAACAAACAAAAAACAACAGAAGTAAACTTCCGTTGTTTTTTATTATTCATGTTATTTTTCCTAAAGCCTTTATTTGACTAATTCGGTATTACCTCAATAAACTCTTCAGGGGGACCGCCATTTGCATATTCCTATGTCTTAATTGGTGTTATAATCCTTTAATTGGTGCTATTTTGGTATAGTTTAGACCATTTATTCACTGTCTTTTATAGCTTGTCGGTTCCTATGTGGTTCCTGATATAAAAATCTACATTCAAAACGGTTCCTGAAAATTATTTAGGGGATTTATCAGAAGAAAAAGTTTGCTTTCTCGACTTCGTTGATTTCCTTTTATTTTTAGTTTTGTTTTTATCATTTTTATATTCAATATACATTTCACTAAATATTACTTCAAGTCTTTCATACATTCCAGCTTCACCCTTAAAAATTTTCTTTATTTCTATGAACTTTTTTATT
>SVAQ01000014.1 GCA_015059305.1 Bacillota bacterium
TATTATCTAGACAAGTTGGTGTACCTAAGATTGTTGTTTACATGAATAAATGTGATCAAGTTGATGATCCTGAATTACTTGATTTAGTAGAAATGGAAATCAGAGAATTATTAGGAGAATATGGTTTCGATGCTGAATGTCCTATCGTTAAAGGTAGTGCACTTAAAGCTCTTGAAGGTGATGAAGCTGCTGCTCAAAGTATCCGTGACTTAATGGCTGCTGTTGACGAATATGTACCATCTCCACAAAGAGATACTGACAAACCATTCTTAATGAGTATTGAAGACGTATTTACTATCTCAGGAAGAGGTACTGTTGTTACTGGACGTGTTGAACGTGGTACTTTAAGCCTAAACGATGAAGTTGAAATCGTTGGTTTAAGAGAAACTAAGAAAACAGTTGTAACAGGAATTGAAATGTTTAGAAAATCTCTTGACTTTGCTCAAGCTGGAGATAACGCTGGTGTATTACTACGTGGTATTTCTAGAGAAGATGTTGAACGTGGTCAAGTATTATCTAAACCAGGAAGTGTTACACCTCACACTAACTTCAAAGCTAGCGTGTATGTACTTTCTAAAGAAGAAGGCGGACGTCATACTCCATTCTTCTCAAATTACAGACCTCAATTCTATTTCAGAACAACTGACGTAACAGGTGTTATTGAATTACCTGCTGGTGTTGAAATGGTTATGCCTGGCGATAACGTTGACATGACTGTTGAATTAATTGCTCCAGTTGCACTTGAACAAGGAACTCAATTCTCTATTAGAGAAGGTGGCCGTACTGTTGGTGCTGGTGTAATTTCTGAAATTATTAAGTAGTAAAATAAAAAAAGCGAGCAATCGCTTTTTTTAGTGTAAGAATATATAGGAGTTTTAATGAATAATAATGATTTAAGTTTGATTGTAATGGAAAATTGCAAAGAGTTTGGAAAAAAAGTAGATGAACATTTAATGAAATTAAGAAAGAGTAAAACAAGTTTTATTTTACCGGTTGATGCTGTCCGATTTAGTGATGGTGAAGGTAAAGTTAAGCTGCTTGCAAGTATTCGTGGTAAAGACGTTTATATTTTAAGTGATACTCATAACTATAGTATTAAATATAAAATGTATGGTAAGGAACATATGATGAGTCCTGATGAACATTTTCAAGATATTAAGAGAACAATTTTAGCTATGATGGGTCATGCTAAAAGAATTACAGTTATAATGCCGTTTTTATATGAATCTAGGCAACATCGTCGTAAGAGTAGAGAATCACTAGATTGTGCGTTAGCGCTTCAGGAATTAAAAGCATTAGGTGTAGATAATATAATTACATTTGATGCACATGACCCTAATGTTCAAAATGCTGTGCCAACGCTAGCATTTGATAATTTTTTTCCTACAAATGATATACTTAGCAGTTTTTTAAAAAATGAAGTAATAGATAAAGAAAACACATTAGTCATTAGCCCTGATGCAGGTGCTATGGATCGTGCGCGTTATTTAGCTGATATAATTAAAGTAGATGTTGGATTGTTTTATAAAAGACGAGATTTATCAAAGGTCGTAAATGGTAGCAATCCGATTGAAGCGCATGAATATTTGGGAAAAGATTTAGAGGGGAAAACAGCAATTGTAGTAGATGATATGATTGCCAGTGGTAGATCACTTATCGATGTTGCAGAAGAACTAAAAAAGAGAAAAGCTAAAAAAATTTATTTTTTTTCTACGTTTGCACTCTTTACAAGTGGTCCGGATATTTTTATAAAATCATTCAAAGAAAAATTGTTTGAAAAAATTTATAGTACTAACTTAACCTATGTACCAGAAGAGATTTTAGAAAAAGAATGGTTTGTAGCCGCGGATTGTTCTAAATTTTTAGCGGAAATTGTTGACTATAATAATTCTGGTAAATCGATTTCTGAACTTATTGTTATGAATACTCCTGTACCTAAAAGTTAAAATAAAAATAGATAGTCGTAAAGTGCTATCTATTTTTTTGTTTTATTAAATTCTTTAGCCATTAAGCCTTTTTTGATTAAATGATTATAAACTTTAGGTTTAATAACTAGGTCAAATTCACCGATATATTCATATATTTTAGGTTTAAATCCTAATTTAAATTGATTTAATCCATGATATCGATTTGTTTGTGAAAAATCGCCGGTAATCCCATTTAAATTAACATACTTATATTCATTGCGGTAATATCTTAATATTTCGCAATATAAATAATAATTTGGAGCAAAGTCACGATAGCGTTTATCGTAACCACTTATTAAAATTGTTGCGGTATCTTTATACTTTACTACTAAAGCTCCTGCTATATACTCTTTTTCTGGATTATTAATATGTTTCGAAGCAATTGAAATATCATTCTTATAAGCTAATAAAGTTTTATCAGAGTTCATTTTTTTGTTTATGTTTTTAGGAGCAGGGATTAATCGTACTTTTTTATTTAATTGCTCATTTTTAGTTAATTCTTTTGCATATGCTGATTGTGAATTCATAATATACTTTTCATAATCTACACTAACTAAAAAATAATCTATTGCATGCTCTCTACTAAAAATGTTGTAGTAGTCATTATAATAGAAATCAGATTTTTTTATTTTGTTTTTAATAAATGAATGTAAAATGTTTAAATTATAGCTATTACCGATTTCTAATGTTAATCCTTTTCTTCTGCTTTTTCTTATTTTATTTTTTGTGTTTTTATTTAATTTTTCAATATCAAATTCATCTAAGTCTACTATTGCGTTAATTCGTGGCAAAATAGATTCAAAGTAAATATTATCTTCTAGCTTTGTGAAACCACATCTTTTTAGGTTTTCAACAATTTTTGTATTATCATTAAAATTTTTAATGTGACTTTTGGGATCTATCTCAGCAATTGCAATCGGAGGATTAATTTTGATAAAGGAAATATCCTCTTTTTTATAATATTTGAATAACGCATCAGTGAAATCATGAAGTAGTTTTTCATTGTGATAATCAATTAAGAAACCTTCTGGGATGTAAGCATACAAGTAACCATCAATTAACTTAACTAGTACTAATGCTGCAGCATAAATGTTTTCATCATCGCAAAAACCTATAATTTCATATTCATATTCATTTTCTGCTTTAACAAGCGCATAACTTAATGTTTGATGAAAATTACCAAGTTCATGATTCTTAGCAAATTCTTCAAACTCAGATAAATTTAATTCTCTAATATGCATATATATTACCCCTTTCTTAAAAGGTAGAATATTATATCACATAATTTTCAAAATATCTATGGGTTTGCATAAAATATAAAAAAGAAGTATACTTAATTTATAAGGAGTAGTGTATGGGAAAATTTATATTACAAACAAATTCAGATAAGTTTAAAAAAATGATGTCTACTAGTATTGCAAATTCTGTAGTTTTATTATTGGCAGGATTGGTAATGTTATTTTTACCTGATTTAACAAATAAAATCATAGGGATAATTATTGGTGTAGTATTTTTGCTTAGTGGTGCTAATATGGTATATAAGTATATGAAAAGAGATGGAGCCAAATTATATTCGTTCAATATGATATTTGGTATTATTCTTTTTGTATTAGGTTTAATAATTATTTTAGTACCTTTTAGTATATCATCTTTTATTACCGTTTGTTTAGGACTTTATTTAATTGTAATTGGTGCTAATAAAATTACATATGGGGTCTGGTTTAAGATTGGCAATGATCGCTCATGGCTTATCACTGTTGTTATTGGTATTATGTTAATTGTATTTGGCATTCTTGTTGTAGTGAATCCTTTTTCACGGTTAACTATTACAAAGCTGGTTGGTGCCTTTTTAATTATAGCTAGTGTATTAGATATTACTGATACATTATTACTTCGTAAACGTAGTGATGAAATAACAAAGATATTTTGGTAAAAGGACTGTTAATTTAGTCCTTTTTTAATTGCATAGAATATCTAAAAGTTCTATACTTATATTAGGAGGATAATATGCAAATTAAAAGTATTAAAGCAAGAGAAATACTAGATAGTCGTAGTAATCCGACTGTTGAAGTAGAAATGATTTTAGAAAATGGAATAAGTAGTGTAGCTTCAGTTCCATCAGGAGCTTCGACTGGTTCAAAAGAAGCAATTGAACTTCGTGATGGTGATCAAAGATATCATGGAAAAGGGGTTTTAAAAGCCGTTAGTAACGTTAATGATGTGATAGCTCCGAAATTAGTGGGAACTGAACTAGTACAAAAAGATGTTGATAAAATGTTACTTGAATTGGATGGTACATACAATAAATCTACTTTAGGTGCCAATGCAATTTTAGCAGTATCGTTAGCATCGCTTAAATGTTTAGCAAAATTGGAAGGTAAAGAGTTATATGAATATGTATCAAATGGTACATATAGTATGCCAATTCCAATGATTAATGTAATAAATGGTGGCGCACATGCTGATAATAATTTAGATATTCAAGAATTTATGATTGTTCCTTTAATGGAGAAGGAAGTAGATAGAGTTAGGGCTGCTTCTGAAGTGTTTATTACTTTAAAGAAAATGCTTAAAAAAGATGGCATGGCTACAGGCGTAGGTGATGAAGGTGGTTTTGCTCCGAATCTTCCAAATAATGAGGAATGTTTTAAATATTTAGTTAAAGCAATTGAAGAGTCTGGATATGTTCCTGGGAAAGATATTGCTTTAGCAATAGATGCTGCAGCTTCAGAATTTTATAATGGCGAAACAGGAAAATATACTTTGGATAAAAAAGAATATACAGCTTTAGAATTAAAAGATTATTATTTAGATTTAATTAATAAATATCCTATTGTAAGTATTGAAGATCCGTTTGAAGAAGAAGATGCAGAAAGTTTTGCGTTACTTACTAAAGAAGCTGGTGACAGAATAATGGTAGTTGGTGATGACTTTTTTGTATCACAAGCAAAATACTTACAAATGGGAATTGATAAAAAAGCTGCAAATGCAATATTGCTTAAAGCCAATCAAGTAGGTTCAGTTACTGAATTTATTGAAACAATCAATTTAGCTAAAGCAAATAATATTAAGATGATTATATCACATCGTAGTGGTGAAACTGAAGATACCTTTATTGCAGATCTTGGTGTTGGACTAAACATACCATATATAAAAACTGGTTCAGTATCAAGAGGCGAGCGAGTTGCAAAATATAATCGATTAACTAAAATTGAAGATGAATTAAATAATTAGAAACTAGTATTTTACTAGTTTTTATTTTATAATTAATAATAGGTGATAATATGAAAATAGTAGATGGAAATAAAGCATGTAGCAAGATTGCTTACCTTTTTAGTGAAGTTTGTGCAATCTATCCAATTACACCATCTTCGCCAATGGCAGAAAATATAGACTACTTATCTCATACGGAGTTAAATAATTTATTCAATGCAAAACCAGAAGTGGTAGAAATGGAATCGGAAATGGGAGCCGCAGGTGCTTTACATGGTGCACTCATGAGTGGTTCACTTGGTTCAACTTTTACTGCTAGTCAAGGTTTACTTTTAATGATTCCTAATATGTACAAGATAGCAGGAGAAATGTGGCCTGGAGTTATTCATGTAGCTTCGAGAAGTTTAGCTACTCATGCGCTATCAATTTTTGGGGATCATCAAGATATTTATGCCGTGCGTCAAACCGGATTTTGTATGCTAGCTTCTACTAACGTAGAAGATGCTCAAAATTTAGCAGCTGTTGCCCATCTATCTGCAATTAAAGGATCTCTTCCTTTTGTTCATTTCTTTGATGGATTTAGAACTAGTCATGAACTTAATGTAATTCATGAATTAGATGAAGCTAAATTACTTTCTTTAGTAGATGAAGAAGGATTACAAAAATTTAAGAATCGTGCACTTAATGTTGGATGTAATAAAGAATATGGTACTAGTCAAACAGAAGATGTCTATTTCCAATGTATGGAAGCTAGAAACCCTAAATATATGGAAATGCCTGATATAGTTAATGAATACATGATGGAAATAAACAAATTAACAGGTAAAGACTATAAACCGTTTAATTATTATGGTTCAAAAGATGCTACAAATGTTATTGTAGCTATGGGTAGTGTATGCGATACCATTAAAGCGGTAATAGATAAAGAAAATGAAAATGGTAGAAAATTAGGTTTAATTGAAGTTCATTTATATCGTCCGTTTAGTGTTAAATATTTATTAGATGTTCTTCCTAAAAGTACACAAAAAATTGCAGTTTTAGATAGAACAAAAGAAGCAGGCAGTATTGGTGAGCCTCTTTATTTAGATATTGTTGGGGCTTTAAAAGATACCAATATAGAAATTGTAGGTGGAAGATATGGACTTTCTAGTAAGAATACAACACCAGACCAAATAATAGCTGTTTATAATATGCTTGAAAGTAAAATGCAAAATGGTTTTACAATTGGTATAAAAGATGATGTAACATATTTAAGTTTACCAATAGATAAATATGAAGTGGAGCTTCCTTGCCAAGAATTTAAAATCTGGGGATTTGGTTCTGATGGTATGGTTAGTGCTTCGAAAGATATCTTATCTATTGCTAATAGTAGCTTAGGAAAATATGTTCAAGGTTATTTTGAGTATGATTCGAAAAAGAGTGGGGGAGTAACCATTTCTCATTTAAGAGTAGGGGATATCCCTATCAATGCTCCTTACTATGTTGTAAGTCCGTCAATAATAGTGATTACCAAAGATGAATATTTTAAAAAATATGATATGTTATCTGACGCAAAAGATGGTGCTTTTATTTTAATTAATACAATTAAAAATGAAGAAGAATTAAATAATTTCTTACCAAGTGATGTTAAGAAAATTATTCTAGATAAAAATTTAAAAATTAATATTATTAATGCAGAAAAGATTGCTTATGCAAATAATATTCGAGGTAAAATTAATAAAATAATGGAGGTTAATATCTTAAAACTTCTTGGTATTGATAATGCGTTAGAACTTGTTGTAGAGTCAATTAAAGCTGCATTTGCAACCAAAGGTCAAGATATTGTTGATAATAATATAAATGCTGTTAATGAATCTTTAAACAGTATTAAAGAAGTTAATATTACTTTAAATGAAGAAACTAATGAAGAAAGAAAAATCAAAGATATATATCAAATGATGGATTACCGAATGGGGAATACATTGTCGGTAAAAGATGTACTGCCGATTGCAGGTGGAGCATTCCCTGGCTCGCTTTCAAGAAGAGAAAAAAGGAATGTTGCAAATTTAACGCCAAGATGGAATAAAGATAAATGTATCCAGTGTGGTATGTGTTCATTTGTGTGTCCTCATTCTGTTATTAGAAACTTTGTAGTAAAAAACAAAGCTATTGGTAAACCTGTGATAGGAAACGATGATTATAATTTCTTTGTGGGTATTAGTAACCTAGATTGTACAAGCTGTGGATTATGTGTTAACATTTGTCCAACTCATGCACTGACTATGGAAGAAAATGTTGAACCTACGAATGTACTTTTCGATATTTATGAAAATCCACAATTATTTAGTAAGTACACAATTAAGGGAAGTCAACTTGAAAAACCAAGATTTGAATTTAGTGGAGCTTGTGCAGGTTGTGGAGAAACACCTTATATTAAGTTATTAACACAATTAATGGGCGATAAATTAGTAATCGCTAATGCTACGGGATGTTCAAGTATCTATGGTGCTAGTGCTCCGTGTATGCCATATTCAATTCCTTGGGCGAATTCACTTTTCGAAGATAACGCTGAGTTTGCTTATGGTATCCATATTTCATATAAACAAAAAAGAAATAGAATTAGAAATGTAATGGAATCTTCGATTGGTGCTGTTGATAATGAAACTAAAGAATTATTTAACAAATATCTAACCAATGAAAATGATAACAAAATAACAACAGAAATAGCAAAAGCACTTAAAGATGAAAATATTCCAAAAGAACTTGTAGATCTTAAAGAATACATGCCTGCAAGAACTGTATGGGCTCTTGGAGGAGATGGCTGGGCATATGATATCGGTTATAATGGCCTTGATCATGTTCTTCATTCAAATGAAAATATTAAGATTTTAGTTCTTGATACTGAAGTTTATTCAAATACTGGTGGACAAGCAAGTAAATCGACTAAGAAAGGTGCGGTAGCAGAATTCGCAGACTTTGGTAAAAAGACAACGAAAAAAGACTTATTTAGAATTGCTAGTTCAATTGAAAACTGTTATGTTGCAAGTATTTCACTTGGGGCTAATATGATGCAAGCGATTAAAGCCTTCAAAGAAGCTGAAGAGCATGAAGGTCCAGCAATTATTATTGCTTATTGTCCTTGTGTAGAACATGGTATTAAAAATGGTATGGGCAATTCAATTCGCGAAGAAAAACTTGGTGTGGAATGCGGTTATACAATGCTAATGCGTTATTTTGATAATAAACTATATATTGATTCACCGGAACCTGACTTTGAAAAGTATCAAGACTTCTTAGATAATGAAGTTAGATTTAAAGCGTTGAAGATTAAGAACGCTGAATATGCTGAAGAAATATTAAACGAACAAAAACAAAATGCTATTAAGCGGTATAACTATTATAAAAATTTAGAAAACAAAAACTAACTTTCAAATAAAGTTAGTTTTTATATGTCATAAATTACGAAACCATCACTTACGTGATGGTCTCAAAGAATAAAAAGGGGTTGACTAGTGTGATACTAGCACCAAATCGCCTTCTCAAGTGATTTGGTACTTAATATACTAAATCATAGGTCCTAAAAAGTCAATTGAATTTACACATAATTTACAGAAAATTTTAAATGTTTTTTAACTGGTTTAATATGCTATAATTAAATAGTGGAGGAAACATGGATATTAATAGTATTACAGGCGTAGGACCAAAGACATCTAAGTTATTAGAAAAGCTTAATATTTATACAGTTGAAGATTTATTAACATATTATCCGTATCGTTATAATATATATTCATTTACTAATTTAATTGATTCGCAAGATAATTTAATAATTAGTGCTGTTATTGAATCAAATCCAGTAGTTTCATATATAAAAAAGAATTTTAATCGTCTTGCATTTAGAGCTAATGCAAATGGAAAAATATTTAATGTAGCAATATTCAATCGGGCTTTTATGAGACCTAATTTAACGTTAGGTAAAACTGTCACTTTAATTGGTAAATATGATGCCCCAAAAAATAGTTTTACGGCCAGTGATATTAAGTTTAATATCAAACCTGGGGATATTGAACCCGTTTATCATTTGACAAATGGGATATCTAGTCAGGCTTTAGCTAAATTAATTAAAAGTGCTATTAAAAATTCTATTGATGATTTAGTACCGGTAGAATATTCCGAAAGATATAACTTTTTAAGTAAAAAAGAATCAATAGAGAAGATTCATTTTCCAAAGAGTGCTAAAGAAGTAAAAAATGCGAAGATTAGACTAATTTATGAAGAGTTATTTAACTTTTCGTTTAAAATGAATTATTTAAATAAAGAAAATAAAAATATTGATGGTATTGCAAGAGAGATTGACAAGGAGAAAATGCAAATTCTTGTCAATAGTTTGCCATATAATTTAACAAATGATCAACAAAAAGCATTTGACGAAATACTAAATGATATGGAATCTTCTTCACGTATGAATCGTCTTCTTCTTGGCGATGTAGGTAGTGGTAAGACTGTAGTTTCAACTTTAGCGGTGTATGCAAATTTTTTATCAGGATATCAATCAGCTTTAATGGCCCCAACAGAAATACTAGCAATTCAGCATTATTATGGCATAAAAAAGATATTAGACAAGTTTAATGTTAATGTTGACGTTATAACAGGTTCAATGAGTGCCAAGGAAAAAAGAACGGTATACAGAAAAGTAGAAGCTGGTGAAGTAGATTTACTTATTGGTACACATGCCATATTAAGTGATAATGTTATATTTAAAAATTTAGGATTAGTTATCACTGATGAACAACATCGGTTTGGTGTCAATCAACGAAGCATTTTACAAAAGAAATCATTTAAACCTGACATTTTGTATTTGTCAGCAACTCCGATCCCTAGAACTTATGCAATGACTATTTATGGTGATTTGGATATTTCAATGATTAAAAGTAAACCGATGGGACGAAAAGAAATTATAACCAAAGTAAAAAGTGAAAAAGAGATTAAATATGTTCTATCAGCAATGCTTGAAGAGATTAAAAAAGGACATCAAATATATATTGTTTCGCCTTTAGTAGAACAAAATGAAGAACTAGATTTAAATAGTGTAAATTTATTGAAAGAAAAGATTGATATTGCATTTCAAGGTAAAGTTAGAACTGAGATTATTCATGGGAAAATGAAGCAAGACCAAAAAGATGCTATTATGAATGATTTTAAAAATAATGAAGTAAAGATTTTAATTTCTACGACAGTAATCGAAGTTGGTATTGATGTAGCTAATGCCACAATGATTGTAATATTTAATGCTGAAAGATTTGGCTTAGCTTCTTTACATCAACTTCGTGGACGCGTAGGAAGAAGTGAACTGCAAAGTTATTGTTATTTAATTAGTAATTACGATAACGAAAGACTTAAAGTAATGGAAGAAAGTAATGATGGATTTTACATTTCGCAGAAAGATTTTGAATTAAGAGGACATGGAGATTTATTTGGAACTAGACAAAGTGGAGATATGCATTTTAAAATAGCTAATCTTAAAAAGGATTATGAGATACTAGTACAGGCTAAAAATGATTCTGAAGAATACATTAAAAACAAAGGATATTTACAAAGTGAATATTATACAAAAATTACACAAAGTTTAGATGTTGTTGATTAATGTGTAAAGTTATAAAAACTCAATTGACTTTTAAAATAAAAGATACTATCATTAAGATAGCACGATAGCAATATCGTGTACATGATCAACTCTTACGAACAATAATGTGGGAGATGATCAACCAAAACCCCCTGAAGAGACGCTACGGCGTCTCATTTTGTTTGTTTATAAGGGGTTGCGAGTATCTAATAAACCTCTAGGCGAAAATTAGGCGAAAATGATGATTTTTAAAGCAAATTATGCTATACTTATAATAGCTTAGATATCATTAAAATTATGATATCTTTTTTTATTTGGAGGTAATAATGGCAAAGAATAAATACGAAACTCAATTTAGTGTTTATAAGGTTGATTACAATAATTCAGTAAAATACTTTTCAGAAAACAGCGATATAAAAATAACTTCATATGAACAATTAGAAGAAGAAATATATAAAGATATAGAAAAAACACTTTCAAAAAAGTCTAGGACTAAAACTAGTAAAATAGAAGATGATTTTTTCAAAGGTCTTGTGTTTAAAACATTTCATTACCCATCATGGTATGGAATGATTAATAAAATTGTAATTGATGAAATTGATATATCTAACACGCATATTTCTTATATATTGTCATATAGAAAAGAAAATAATATTTTTCTTTTAACTGGCGGATTAGGAAGTAGTTACATTTCAGATTATACACAGAAAAATTATGGACTATCATTATTACCTAAAATATTAAAAGAGGATAGTCCTGTTATAAAAACTGTATTAGAAAATAATTTATCTGGTAATAAATTGACTAGTAGACACTCTAACCGTAATGTTACAACAATGAACTTAGAAAATGAAATGAGTTCTATTTTTAGAGAATTATCTATTGAATTAAATAAGGAAATTATTAAATTGATAGGTATTGAAATAGAAGAAGAAAAGAATAAAAGAGTAATAAATGTAATCGCCAAAGATTCATTTGTATTAAGAAAGTCTATATCTTTATCTGAATTAAAAATAGTATTAGATAATTTGATTGAAATAGAAAAGTATGAAGATAATTTTTCGTTAGGTTATTTTGTAAATGTAAAAAAGAAGGGTTATTCTCCAAAGATAATAAATGAACTTTTAATAAGTTATATGTTAGAAAGAAAAACTGATAATTTCATTTTGGTAGGAGATGATTATTTAGAATATTGTACAGGTGGTAATAAGTATATAATTATGAGTTCGGATGGTAATTTAGTATATGAATCAGATAAACCAATAGAATTTAGCGAATTATTTAATGAATATTTTAAAGATAAAATTAATAAATCAATGGTAGAGAGTTTTTTTAAGTGTGAATTAAGCGTTTATAGTGATAATGATATGATTTTATTTCCTACAAAAATAAAACAATGTATACAGGGATACGTAGAGAATGAAAATAACGTACCATTTTTCTTGTTTAATGGTGATTGGTTAATGTTCGACTCTAAATATGACGAAAATCTAGATAAAGAGTTTAAAAAAAACTATAATGAATTAATTAACATTAATGATAAACTACATCAAATATTATTAAATGATGATAAAAGTTTATCAGAGGATAAATATAACAAAATTTTTTCTGAATCTGATGATATCATAGTTGCTCACACTGTTTTTAGTAATAATATTGAACTAGCAGATTTAATATACTATGATGAGGATAATTTATATTTAATACATAATAAAAATAAGTTCGATGGTAAAGGCGCTAGGGATGTTATGAATCAAGTGCTTACATCTGCTGAATTTATTAGGCATTATTTATTAGGTGAAAATAAAAAAGAGATTTTTGAAAAGTATTATAATGAAATAAAAAGAAAATATCCAAATAATAAAAAAATTCAAAATATAACCGTTGAGGAATTTATAGAATTATTTGATAAACCGGAAATTTATTATGTTGTAGGTTTTATGGAGGATTTTTCAAACAAAATAAGTTCAAATTATGCTAAGTATATGACTTTAAATACTTGTAAAAAATTAGTAGAAAAAGGTTATAAACTTTGTTTGTTTAGTATTAATGGTAATGACTAAATAATTATTAATGAGAATGCTTTCGTTTAAAATCTGATTAATAAAAAAATAATAATATAATTTTATAAAAGCTATAATAAAACATCACATAAGGAGGTTTAATAATATGTATAAATTAATAAGTGGTATAAGTTTTTTGATTAGAGCATGGTTATGTTACAATACAATCGATAATATACCAATATTAGCTAATCCAATAGCCAATAGTATTTTATTAGAAGTAATTTCACTCTATACAATTTTAATGTTAATAAGCAGAAAAATTGTCGGTATTTTTTATAAAGCTGGTGATGCACCTACATTTGGAGCAATTTTATATTTTTTTGTTTATTTAATAAATTTAGGTATTATGTATATCATTATGATTTTGTTAACAAAAATCGGTATATTGCCAATATAATATGAAAAATTAAAAACATAATTCAAGATGTCTCACGTTAATTCTGGGACACTTTTATTTTAAGTAATATAAATTATTAAGAAAGTTATTTTCGTTAAAATGGGATATCTCAGAATAAATGTAGGATATAAATTTAAAATTCTATGTCAATTAAATCGTTAAGTATAGATATTTTATGATATACTATATATAGTGTTTAAAAATTCAGGAGGGATTTCAATGATAAAAGGAAAACCATTTGTTAAATGGGCTGGTGGAAAAAGACAAATAATTGATAAACTTAAAGAATATATACCAGAAGAATATGATACTTATTATGAACCATTTATAGGTGGTGGAGCTTTATTTTTTGAATTATCTCCTAAAAAAGCTATAATAAACGATTCTAATGCAGAGTTAATCAATGTATATAAAGTTTTATGTAATGAAGAAAAATTTAATAAAATGACTAGAGTTTTAAATAGTCATGAAACAAATCATAGTGAGGAATACTACTATGAATTAAGAAATAAAGATAGAAGTAAAAGTTCTTTTGGAAGATTAGCAGATTATACGAGAGCTGCAAGGACTATTTACTTAAATAAAGCTTGCTTTAACGGTTTATATAGAGTTAATAGTAAAGGTGAATTTAATGTGCCTTTTGGGAAAAAGACTAAGGTTAATACTTATGAAGACAGTAATTTAAACTTAATTAGTTATTATTTGACTAATAATGAAATAGGAATATTAAATGATGACTTTGAAAAATCAGTATCTACAGCTAAAAAAGGTGATTTTATTTATTTTGACCCACCTTATGATTCTGATACTTCAACATTCAATAGTTATACAGAAGATGGTTTCGGTAAAGAAGAACAAGTTAGGCTTGCAAGAGTATTCAAAGAATTATCTGATAGAGGTTGCTATGTAATGTTATCTAATCATAATACTAAACTAATAAATGAATTGTATAGTGATTTTAATATTCATGTAATTGAAGCCAAAAGAAATATAAATGCTAATGGAAAGAAAAGAGGGAAAGTTGAAGAAGTGATTATAACAAATTATGAAAACAAAAAAGGTTTCGAAGAATAAAATCTTAAATACATAATTAGGAGGTGCATTTGTGTGAGTAAAAAATTTTATTATAGTGATGATGATTTCAAATTACTTCATGGAGATGCACTTTTATTATTGAAAAAAATGGAACCTAAAAGTATAGACATGATATTTGCAGACCCACCATATTTTTTATCTGGAGATGGAATATCTTGTAGTGGTGGCAAAATGGTTTTAGTAAATAAAGCTGATTGGGATAAGAAAATTAATATAAAAGAGAAACATAAATTTAATAGAAAATGGATAAAACTTTGTTATAGCATTTTAAAAGATAATGGAACTATTTGGATAAGTGGAACTATGCATAATATTTATTCAATTGGTATGGCTTTGGAAGAAGAAGGATTTAAGATAATTAATAATATTACTTGGAGGAAACTAAATCCTCCACCAAATATAAGTTGTAGATTTTTTGTTCATTCAACGGAAACTATATTATGGGCTAAAAAAGATTTGAAGAAAGCAAAACACAAATTTAATTATGATTTAATGAGAGGGCTTAATGGCGGCAAACAAGCAAAAGATGTTTGGGAATCTTCTTTAACAAAACCGAGTGAAAAGAAATGCGGTAAGCATCCTACTCAAAAACCAGAAGTTATATTAGAAAAATTAATACTTGCTTCAACTGATGAGGGTGATTTAATATTAGATCCTTTTAATGGTAGTGGTACAACTGGAATAGTAGCTAATAAATTAAAAAGAAAATATATTGGAATAGAAAAAGAAAAAGAATATTTAGATTTAACAATTAGAAGAAAGGAAAGTGATTCTAAATGAAAAGAGATTTTAATGAATGGTTAAGTAAATTTAAAACAAGTATATCAGATTATACTTATTATGTTGATTTTGAAAAAATATATAAAAACGTTGATAAAGTAAAAGTGGAATTGAATATTTTAAATTCATTAATTGGCAGTCAAAATATCGAAGAAGATTTTCAAAAGATATTAATTAAATATCCAGAAACTTTGGAGTGCATTCCACTATTATTAGCAGTTCGTTCTCGTGAGATATTTATTAAAGATCAAATTAATGAATACTTATTTAAATTTGATAAAATGATTTATTCTATAGAAGATTACATAAGATTTATGAGAGAATCAGGCTTATTTGATTTGTTACAAAATCATATTATAAATAACCTTTATGATTATGTTTTAGGAATAGAGGTTGGCTTAGATTCTAATGGTAGAAAAAATCGTGGTGGACATCTAATGGAAAATCTTGTTGAAGAATATGTCGAAAAAGCAGGATATAAAAAAGACATTAGTTACTTCAAAGAAATGTACTTATCTGATATTGAGAAAAAATGGAATTTAGATTTGTCTGCAATGTCTGGTAACAATGTATCAACAAAAAGATTTGATTTTGTTATTAAAACAGAGAATCAAGTATATGTAATAGAAACTAATTTTTATTCAAGTGGTGGTTCAAAATTAAATGAAACAGCAAGAAGTTATAAGATGCTAGCTAAAGAATCTAAAAAAGTAAATGGCGTAACATTCATATGGTTTACTGATGGTATTGGATGGATAAGTGCTAGAAAAAATCTTGAAGAAACATTTAATGAAATGGATACAATTTACAATATAGATGATTTGGAACACGACATTATCAAAGAAATAGTGAAATAATAATTAAGTGTTTAGTAGGAGGAATTAATGAAGGAATTATTTTCGTTACAAGATTTATTCAATCAAAGATTGTTTAGAATTCCAGATTATCAAAGAGGATATTCTTGGACAGAACAACAATTAACAGAGTTTTGGGAAGATATAATTAATCTTCCGCTTAATAGAGATCATTATACAGGAATGATTTCATTAAGAAAGTTAAAAACAGAAGAAACTAAAGATTGGACAGAAGAATTATGGTTATTAAATAATTGGGGATATGATGCATATCACGTTGTCGATGGTCAACAAAGATTAACCACTTTTATTATTCTTATGAATGAAATAATAAAGTTTTATAAAAACCTACCAGAAAATGCCGAAAAAGGATATGATAGCATTTTTATAAATAGCTTGCCCCTAAGTGAAATTATGAAAAGTTATTTATGTATAGTAAAACCTGATTCAGAAGGACAATTAAGAACTTATAAGTTTGGTTATGAAGTAGA
>SVAQ01000005.1 GCA_015059305.1 Bacillota bacterium
ATATCAACAAAATAAAATATCAAAAAAAGAATTTGATTCACTGATAAGGAATGCTAATCGCACTCCCAAATTAAAATCCAATTAAAGTAAACTTAAATAAAAGAAAGGATGTGGCTAAAATGCAAAGGACAGTAGCAATATATGCAAGAGTATCAACAGAACATGAATCACAATTATCTGCTCTTGAAAATCAAGTACAATATTATGATAATATTTTAGCTCAACATCCTGATTGGAAATTGTACAAAAGATATATAGATGAGGGTATAACAGGAACATCTATATTAAAAAGAAAAAACTTTATGAAAATGTTAGAAGATGCCAAAAACGGATGCTTTGATTTAATAATTACTCGTGAAGTTTCTAGATTTGCAAGAAATACCGTAGATACATTGCAAGAAACTCGAAATCTTAAAAAGATGGGAGTCGAGGTATATTTTTCTGAAGATAATATATGGACATTCAATGATGAAGACGGAGAGTTAAAACTTACTATTATGGCAACATTAGCACAAAATGAAAGTAAGAAAATATCTCAAAGAGTAAAAGCAGGTCAAACTATTACTTTTCAAAATGGTGTATTTTATGGTAATGGTAATATATTAGGATATAACTATAATAAGTTTACAAAAGAAGTTACTATTAATCCAGAACAAGCAGAAATTGTGAAATTTATTTTTTCAGAATTTTTAAAAGGAGAAGGATCAACTGCAATAAAATATAAATTAGAAGAAAGAGGATATTTAACTTCGACAGGATTAAAAAAATGGTCTTGTTCTTATATTACTAGAGTATTACAAAATTCTTTTTATTGCGGAACTGTTGTTTATAGAAAAAGTTATATTCCTGATTATTTGGAACAAAAAGCTAAAAAGAATAATGGTCAAGTTGAAAAAATAATAGTTGAAGGTACACATGAACCTTTAATATCAAAAGAAGATTTTCAAAAAGTTCAAGAAATAATAAAAGAAAGAAGAACAATTATAAATGAACAAAAAGAAATTGGTAAAGGAATTCCTAAAAGTGTATGGTCAAAGAAATTATTATGTAATTGTGGTTCAAGCTTAAATAAAATGAAATATCATAAACAACCTGATGGAACTATATCTTATTGTTATCAATGTTATAAACAAAAAAGATTAGGTTCGACTAAAACAAGAATAAAAAAAGGATTAGATACTTCTGATTCATGTGATATTCCAGTTGTTCAAGAATGGAAATTAATTCTAATGTCAAATATAATTTTTAATACAATTTGGAATGATAAAGAAAGAATAATTGAAATGGCAAATCAGTTGATAGAAGAAACTATACAAGAAGATAGTTATCAAAATGATATTAAAGATGAGATTGAATATAATGAAAATAAAATAACAGGATATCAACAAAAAATACAAAAATTATTAGATATGTATTTAAACGATATGATTGATAAAGATAATTATCTATTGAAGAAAGAAGAATTAGAAAATAATTTAAATACATATATGCAACTTAACGAAGAAGTAAAATCAAAGGTTACAACGCCAAAAGAAGTGTTAAAAAACAAATTACAAAATTTAAAACAAAATATAATAGACAATCTAAATTATAATGATAATCATGTTTCTGAAGAAGTTATTGATTTATTTGTGAAAAAAATTATAGTTAGAGAAGATAAATTTGATTGGAAATTAAATTATTTGGATGGAATAATAGAACCAAATTTAAAAGATGAGTTATTAGAAGATAGTAATGTTTTTCTTACAAGGATAGTAATTACCAAAGATGATGTTAGTAGATTTTTAGAATATCATAAGGAATATAGATTTTTAAGATTAAAAGAACCAATAAAGGTAGATATATATTTATAAGAAATGTTCACCAAATTTGATGACATAAAAAATAAAATATGTTATAATTAATTGTGTAAGAAAGCTGAGTTTAATGCTTTAATCAATGGTCAAATATATTACTTTTAGAGTTAATTGCCCCTCTAACACGACGGTGGCACAAGCTGCAATCAACAATAAGTAAATATAAAATACAGTGACATTTATACTCTAATATTTATAGAAAGAGAGTTGTTTTTTCTAAGATATATTCTCAACATAAAGAAGCCGCGCTATACAAGCTACAATCAATGCGAAAAATAATTAATTAAAAATTAAGACTATAGAAATCTAGTCTTTTCTTGTGTTATAATATAACTAATAGATATATAATAGTTTGTTGGGAGAAAAGTTATGAATAATAAAAAATTTTGGAAAATAGTATTTAAATTAATTATTACTGGGCTAGCGCTATTTGTAAGTTATATAGTAGCAATATATTTGTTATTACTTCTTAGTTCATTAAAAATAAATGTAATTTCAATAGTGTGGAGCACTTTATTATTACCAGGTTTATTATTAACTTTAATATATTCAAAAAACAAAAAAAGAGAATTAAAAAGATGGGGAGTATGTATATTAATTTTCTTTGTTGTTTTAGGAATTAATATTGGAATAAACAAGTATGAGGAAAGTATAACTATAGAAACGAATGTAAATATAAATTGTAGTGAATATTTACCTTTTGTAGAAGAAACTAAAATCGTTAAATTAGATTATGAAGCAAGCTTAAAATTAATAGAAAATTTACCAAGATTAGATGGGGCAGCGGCAGCATTTCCTTTATTCGGCATTTATAAATGCGACTTATCCAAACACTGTTAGTTTAAATGATGGAATATTTGAATATAGAAATACTGTAAGAGGTTATAGATCATTAGCTTTAAAAGAAACTGATATATTTTTTGGAGCACTTCCCTCAAAAGACCAAATAAATTTTGCAAAAGAACAAGGAATTGAATTTGAATATACAGAAATTGCGAAAGAAGCATTTGTATTTTTTGTACACAAAGATAATCCAATAGATAGCTTAACTACCGAAGAAATCAAGAAAATCTATTCTGGAGAGATTAAAAATTGGAAAGAAGTTGGCGGAAATGATGAAGATATTGTGGCTTTCCAAAGAAATGAAGGAAGTGGAAGTCAGAGTATGCTTATTAGATTTATGGACGGAACACCGATTATGGAAGCTCCAACAGAACAAGTAAATGATTTTATGGTTGGCATAATAAATAAAGTTTCGGATTATAAAAATAAAACAAATTCTATTGGTTTTTCATTTAGATATTATATGGAAGGAATTATAAAAAATCCTAATGTAAAAATGGTCAAAATTGATGGAATAGAACCAAATCTTGATAATATAAAAAATGAAGATTATCCAGTAACAACGTCTCTTTATGCAGTAACTTACAAAAATAACAATAATGAAAATGTCCAAAAACTTTTGAAATGGATATTATCAAATGAAGGTCAAGAAATAATTGAAAAAACAGGATATGTTGGAATAAAGTAAGAATTCGTTTTTATATTCTTAAATTTGACCTTAAAGTTATTGTTAAATATATACAACTATAAATCGACATAATTTGACACAATGCAAATTTGACGATGTAAAGTAATTATGCTATAATTTATTTAGTGAACAAGAAAGTTCACAGGTTCAAATTCAATATTAATTTATTGAAGGCTAATGTGACATCATTAGTTATCCGAACTCCTTTCTAAAAAATAGCGCTATATGCGCTTTTTTTGATTATATAATTTTTGTAAGATATTTCTGAGTATAAATGTAATTTAAAAGTACTACTAAAATGATATTGATTATTTCTGATAGTAATAGTGAATATAATCCTATTTTAAGAAGTGATAGAGTACTAATGCATATAAGTTTAACGATCGCAGCAAAGATTGTTATTCTAAGGGTTACATTTACTTTGCCTATAGCTTGCATAAAAGAAGCAAATACTGCTTCAAAATAAAATAATATAAAAAAAGGAGCTAGTATTTTAATATAATCAGAACCTAGTGTAGTATTATATAAAAATGATAGTAAATCATTTCGAAAAACAAATATTATAAAAGTAAAGGAAAGTCCAATGATGAAAGTGAAAATAAAGGCTTGTTTTAGTCTTTTTTTAACTAAAGTATATTGATGTGTTTGCAAAAATCTTGAGATTTCTGGAAGTAAAGCAGAGGCAATTGCACTTATAAAAAAAGAAGGAATAGTAAGTGTTGAAATAGCATAAGCATTATAAGCTCCATATTGCAAAAGAATATAACTATTTGAATATCCCTTATATAAAAGAACATTGGTAAGGATTATTGGTTCAAAAAAATAACAAATATTGCCTACGATTCGACTAGCAACACTTGGCACTGAAAGTGTTAAAATATCTTTAGCATCAGTACGGTCATACTTTATTTTAGCTAGGTTAATTACATCTTTCTTTTTCATAAATAATAAAAAGACAATTATTGAGGCTAGCTCAGTAAAAAAAGAAGTTAAAATTAATCCGGCAGCGGCATAAATATAAGAAATCTTAATAAGATTTGGCATAATTGTGATAACGAGAATAAGACGAATTATTTGTTCGACTGTATTTGATACAACGTGTGGAACCATTTTTTGCTTGCCATAATAATAACCTTTTAAAATGCACGCTAAAGAAGCAAACGGAAGCGTAAATGACATTGCTATTAATAAATAATACGCATCTGGTTCTTTAAGAAGATTATTAGCGATAAAAGGACTTGCTATAAACATAACTAAGATAATAAAAATATTTATTAATAGTATTAATATTGTAGCGCTATTTAAAACTTTAAGATCATCTTTACTAGCGATAAGTTTAGATATAGTAGTAGGCATGGCTAGAGTACCGATTGTTAAAAGTAAAGAATATGTTGGCATTACAATTGAATACAAACTAATAGTAGTAGTACCAACAATTCTTGTAAATATAATCTTAATTACAAGTCCTAATACTTTGGTAGCCATTCCACTTAAGATTAAAATAAAAGTTGAAGCAATAAATTTATTTTTGAAAATTTTCATTGTAGTAAATCATATTATTATTAATGAGAAAAAAGACCGAAAACGTTAATTGCATTCGTTGCGCATTTTCATGCTTTTTAGTATAATATAAATGAAAGAAAGTTTTTTATGGAAGAAATGAAATTTAAATCATTAAACGAATTATATAATCGATTATTTCCAGCTTTTAATACTAAAAAAGGTGAATTACAAACCAAAGGTATTATCGTTAAGGAAATAGATTTATGGAATTATTTAAAAGAAAATGTATGGGCTAAAAATACAAATCTTAGTATTTATGACATGGTAAGTGACATTATGAAACTTGATGATTTAAAAATAAAAGAATATTTAAAGAAAAATTAAATAAAAGGATGTGTTTAATACATGACAATAGAAGATTTAATTGCCAAAATTAAAAATCCGGATGATATTCCGGTTATTAAAAAGGCATATGATTTAGCATGTGAAATTTTAAAAGATGTTAAAAGAAAAAATGGTGAGAATGAAATTACTCATTGTCTTGAAGTAGCAAATATATTATCAGATTTGAATGTTGATACTACTACTATTGTAAGTGCGCTTTTGCATGAAGCTGATGATTATAACGATTTTGATATTAATCAAATCAAAGAAATATTCGGTGATGATGTTTATACAATTATAAATTCAGTAGCTAAAATTAACCGTTTAGAAATGGTGGACGAAAGTGAAAATAGTGCTATATATCTTCGCAAAGTAATGGTAGGTTTATGTGAAGATGTAAGGGTATTATTTATCAAACTAGCAGATCGTCTTCATAATATGAGAACTATGGAGTGCTTATCTAAACAGCATCAAAAAAAGGTTGCTAATGAGACTTTATCGGTTTTAGTACCAATTGCTCATCGATTAGGAATTAACTCAATTAAAAGTGAATTAGAAAATTTATGTTTATATTATTTAAAACCTGAAGTTTACAACGATATTTTGGAAAAATTAAATGATACAGTTGAAGGATTAAATGAATCTCTACAAGATATGAAAGATAGTCTTTCACACTTATTAATTGATAATGATATTAAATTTGAAATTAAAGGCAGGGTTAAAAGCGTTTATAGTATCTATAATAAATTAAGTAATGGGAAAAAATGGGAAAACATTTATGATATTTTAGCGTTACGCATTTTCGTTGAAAAAGAAAGTGATTGTTATGCTGTTATTGGTTTAATACACTCTAAATATCGTCCGATGCAAAATCGTTTTAAGGACTATATAGCAGTACCAAAAGAAAACATGTATCAATCATTACATACAACTGTTTTTGGCGAAGGTGGTATGCTTTATGAAGTACAAATAAGAACATATGAGATGGATGAAATAGCAGAAAAAGGTATTGCATCACATTGGTCATATAAAGAAAAAGGTGCTAAAAAAATTCAAACAATGATGGAACAAAAATTAGAGTTATATCGAAGTATTATTGAAAATACAGAAAATAGCGCCGATAATGAATTTGCTTCGGTAATTGATAGTGATATTTTAAGTGACTTAATATATGTCTTTACCCCAAAAGGTGATGTGGTAGAACTTCCTGCAGGGGCTACTCCCATTGATTTTGCTTACCGTATTCACTCAAAAGTAGGAGATACTATGGTTGGAGCAATAGTTAATGATCAAATGGTTCCGATTAATAGCGAGCTTAAAGAAAATGATATAGTTAAAGTAATGACTAATCCTAATGCTAAGCCAAATAAAGATTGGCTAAACATTGTAAAAACTAGTCAAGCTAAAAATAAAATAAAAGCATATTTTTCAAAAATAGATAAAGAAGAATATATTGCAAAAGGCAAAGCAATTTTGGAAAAAGAACTTCGTAAAAGAAAGTTGTCAATTACAGAAATCTTATCTAGTGATAATATTGATAAAATTTGTTTGGGATTAAAGCTAAAAGATTTAGATGATATATATGTTTCGATTGGATCCTTTAGATATACTGCAAACTTTATAATAAATTATGTTACTGGCTCTGAGACAGAAGATGCGCTAGTTACTAAAAGAAGGCCTATATCAAATGTAAATCATAAATCAGACATTTTAGTTGATAATAAAGTTTCTATTTTAACTCATTTAGCTAAATGCTGTAATCCAGTAAGAAATGATGCAATCGTAGGTTTTATCACTAAAAATGATGGTATAGCAGTTCACCGTAAGGATTGTCAAAACATATCAATGTATAATGAACGGATGGTAGATGTTTCTTGGGCTGGTAAGACAGATAATTTATACTTTACAAGTATTTTAGTTAAAATTTCTAGTGATAAAAACAAACTTTCCGATTTAATAGCAGTTATTACGACAGAAAATTTAAATATTGTAACTATTGATATGCAAAAAGAAAATATGTATAGAATTGACTTAAAAGTTAAAAATACTGATGACATTGATAATGTTATTAAAAATATTCGCAAATTAAGATATGTTAAGGATGTGCATCGTAAATGAAAGTTTTAATTCAAAGAAGTGGACATAGTAGTGTGGCAATTGATGGTAAAATTTATAACGAAATAGAAAAAGGTTTAGTTATTTTTTCTTGTTTTACTCAAGGTGACACCGTTGAAGATATTGATTATATAGTTCGAAAAATTGTTAATTTAAGAATTTTTGATGACGAAAATGGAATTATGAATAAGTCTATTTTAGATACTAGTGGCAGCATTTTATCAATTTCTCAATTTACTTTATATGCTGATACCGCTAAGGGGAATAGACCCTCTTACATTAAAGCATTAAAAGGCGAAGAATCTACATTATTATATGATGAATTTAATAAAAGACTAAATGAACACGTGTTATGTGTAACTGGCAAATTTGGTGCGGATATGAAAGTAAATATTTTAAATGATGGCCCAGTAACAATAATAATTGATTCAAAAAATAGATAATTTTATAAAGATTATTCACAAGTTAAAAAGAGAATAATCTTTTTTTATTTGCATATCCTTTTGTAGGAGATGATAATATGAATTGTATAATACCCTTTGAAAGTAAAGTGAAATTTAATTGTCCTGTTAAAGAAGTATGTAGTATTTCGCTAGAACATGAAATAACTAAAAATGATGCTGAAGTATTAGGGAATTTTATTGTAAGTGGAACATATAAGGAACATGAGTTAAGTGTAAATACCTCAGATTTTAAATTTACAATTCCTTTTAATGTAGAACTAACTAATCGAATTGAAAATGAATCATTAGAATTTAGTATCGACAACTTTACTTATGATATAGCAGGTAGTGAGATGACAGTCAAAATTGATTATATTGTGTCTGCGGATGATGTGCGTGAAGATATTATTAGTGAAGAATCACAAGAAGATGTTTTGGATTTATATAGAGAAACGGAAGAAGGGAAAAAGGAAGACCAGGTTATAAGTTTACCTGTTATAGAAATCGAAAAGGAACCCAAAGATATGTTAGATGATAAAGAGGAAATTAAAGAAGAGCTACATGAGGAAGTACGTGAAGAAGTGAATCCTGAGATTGTTTCAGGCGTTGAAACAGAAAATGACTATATGACATACCATGTTCATGTTGTAAAAGAAGCTGAAACTTTAGAAAGTATTGCTTTAACTTATAAAATAGCAAAGGAAGACCTTGAAAAAATTAATGATATAACCGAAATTGTGCAAAATGATAAATTAATTATACCTATTATTAATGAGTAGTTTAGAAATATTAAAAAGCATTTATAAACCTTATCGTTATACTTTAAATAATAATGTAACGATCGTTGAAAGTTCTTCGGGAAAGTTTGTTGTAAAAAAACAAAATAAAGACTTATTCACACTTTTTAATTATTTATCAAACCGAGGCTTTAATCATTATCCAGAGCTTGTTCAAAATTATCGAAACGAAGAAAATGTTTTTTCATTTATTGAAGAAGATATTATTCCTAAAGAGCAAAAACTAACTGATTTAGCGTCATTATTAGCTTCTTTACATAATAAAACAGTATATTATAAAAATGTTTCCCTAGATGATTATAAAGAAATTTATGAAGCTATAACTAATAATATCAGCTACCTTGGAACATACTTTGAGAGTTTATTTTTAAATATTTGCAAAGAGGAATTTGTAAGTCCTAGTAAATTTTTGTTTGCAAGAAATTTTTATAAGATTAAACAAAGTTTGAATTTTTGTAAAGATGAAATTGAACAGTGGTATGAAATGGTTAAAGAAAAAAATCAAGCTCGCGTAGCAATTGTTCATAATAATTTATCGTTAGAACATTTTATTTACAATCAAAGAAATAGTGCTTTAATAAGTTGGGACAATTATAAATATGATACACCCATAATGGATGTTGTCCACTTATATCATACTGAATATTTAAATCATGATTTTTCTGCCTTTTTTCAAAAATATTTTGATTATTTTGAACTATTAGAAGAAGAAAAAAAGTTGCTTTTCGTTTTAATTAGCTTACCTTTATACTTTGAACTTACGGAAAACGAATTTACAAATACCAAGTTAATTAAAGAAAAGATGAACTATATATTTTATACAGAAAAGTTAATAGGGCCATACTATCCTAAAGAGTAGAAAGAATAAAATAGAAATCTCTACAAGTAAAATAAAAATATTAAATCGAAAAGGGAAGATGAATGTTAATAAAATTTGATAAAAAATTAAAATAGATAATATTAAGATGCATATAACGCTTAAACCTGGGTGTCGATGTGGAAACATAAGAATCACCTAGTATATTTTATGTATTAAAAATAAAATTGGGATGGATATCTCAATTTTTTATCTTGCTATTTAAAATTAAATTAATATTTGTTATAATCTTATTAGGGTAGATAAGTATGAATAATAAGGGTTTTGTTTTTATAGAGACTATTATTACAGTTGTAGTATTAACGTCAACTTTAGTAGCGTTATATGCTGCATATAGTAATGTTATTATTACTGAAAAAAGTAGGTTATATCATGATGATATAGCGTATGTATATAAGACAGAACATATCCGTGATATTTTAGCTGAGACTATTGATCAAGCCAAATTTACAGATGCCGTTAATCACAAAACTATAGAAGCTGGTAATAGTGAAATAATGCATATGTATGTTTTCAATGTCGAAAGTGATATATACTTAGATAAAAAGACAATAAGCCAGGCGAAAGACTTATATAATATTTATCGCTTAGTTTATATTAAAATCGAAGATATAGCCGACATAAAATCTTGTGTGAAAAATGGTATGGTAAATGATCCAAGTAATAAAAATGAATATAAATGTAATAATACTTTATGGTTTGCCGAATCGCACGGTTTTAGTTATTTAAAAGATTACATTTTAACGTTAGATGTTGACGCCTCAGCGTCAAGTGCTGAAGGAATTTTAATTTCAATGTTATATGAAACTAAAAATGGTGGAGCACAGCAAACTAGTACTGGGGTTGTTACCGTTGGTAAAGGAAAATATTCTGAATGCTTATATGAAAAAGTGCGAATAGCAAATTCTATTTCGCCATCTGCTTCGAATTATGAAAATCGGATGATCGAAGCAATGCAAAACTATAATGATAATGATAATTTAAGTTTTAATATGAGTTGTGAAAATGCTTATTATATTTCGTGGGTGTACTTATGGTAAAGAAAAATGGTTTTATTTCAATTTCAATTATCTATTCATTTTTTGTTGTGTTTTTACTGCTTTTGCTTTTAATGATGTCATCCTATGTGAATAATCGTTTTAATTTTAATATCTATAAAGCAGATATTAAAAAACAGTTTAGTAATGAAAATGGTTCGGTATTAGGAACTCAAAATTTTCGCAATTACATTAAAGGTTTAGTTACAACTACGTCTTCGCAAACCGCATGGAAGGTAGTTTATGAAAAAGGCGGGTATCGTTATCAAGGGGCAACGCCGCGAAATTACGTTCGATTTAATAATGAGCTATGGCGAATAATTGGTGTATTTGATGGAAGTACCCATAAACAAAGCAAAGAATTAGTAAAACTAGTTCGTGATTTACCATTTAATACAATGTACAGTAGTGAAAATACCAATGTTTGGAAAAATACTTCTTTAAGTCGAACTTTAAATAATAATTATGTGTGGAATGCAACGAGTGAACAAATGCTTACCGAAGTAACTTGGGTAGCAAGTCAAGTAACGTCGATTTCATATACTCCGGAACAAATGTATACGCAAGAAAGAGTCGTTACAGCAAATAGTGAAAGTAATGCTAAGGTTGGTCTTATATATCCTTCTGATTATGCGTATGCTGTGTTAAGTACAATTTGTCCAAGAACAACACTTTTAAGCGGGTATAAGCCATCTACAGGGACATCGAACTGCGCTACTTTGAACTGGCTAAGCACATCACAAATTCAATATACTTTAACTACATCAAATAGTAATAATATTATGGTCATTGATAATGTTGGGAACTTGAAAAAAGAAAGCAATTTACGTAATGGTAATTATACAGCTCGTCCTGTAGTTTATCTAAAGGAAAATGTAATGTTATATGGTGGCGATGGTTCTTATGATAATCCATATACTATTATGCTATAGAAAGGAAGTAATATGAAACTAAATAAAAAAGGTGTTACAATAATTGAATTAATAGTTAGTATTGCTCTAATTTCAGTTGTTATGTTATTTATGTATCAATTATTAGCGGATGTTACATTTCAAAAAGATAATGATTATATTGCTACGGTTAATCAGCGTCAAAGGATAGACATGATTAATAAAATTGAAAAGTCTGTTCAAAAAATGATTAAAAAATATCAGACTACAGGTGATATAAATATTTATACATATGGTAATTCATCATATGGTGTTAAAGTTAAGATTAATGGTAAAGACCGAGTGAAATTGGAAATAAAAACCTCAAAAACAATTCTTGAACTATATGAATACGATGAAACCGTAGCGGGTTCAAATAAGTTGGTTTTACTTGAGACCTGGACAATTAAGGGTGGCACTTTTGCTTCGAAAGAAGATATAGGTAATCTTATAATTCAAAAAAAAGCAAGTGATTATGGTACGAATATAAGCATGTGGCAATGCACAATTCCAATTTATACAGAAAATATCAATAATAAAATGCTTAAGTATCAAATAAATGGAATAAATAAGAATGAAAATAATAACAATACACTCGACGATATTACATTTTCAGCCATTGTTAAAACATAATTACTAAGATAGTTCCTATAATTATTAGAACTAATCTAGAATAATAAAAATATTTATAGTTAACATTATAATCATTTAAGATATTTGATATTTGAATATGAATAGAAAATCCTGCGAAAGAAAGAATTACTATTAATAGTAGTTCTTTTATTATGCTTATATATGATGCAAGTGATATATCGTTGAGTCCCTGAGTAATTTCAATTAGTCCTTTAATTAAACTAGATAAGGGAGTAGTGCTTGTAATTAATAAATCACAAATTAATTTAAAGAAGGTAATTATAGCGAAAATGTTAATTAAATTATTAATGGTAGAAGTAAAACTATTAATAAAATCCTTCTGAATATTTGTTTTGTTATAGGGTAAAATATATTTGCTATTCTTTTCTTTGTAACTATACCAAATTAGTAAAGAGATATTAGAAATATAAATGATACTAAGTAATTTAATAGTTATATACTGATTTTTAAAGATTAAATTTATATAATTATATAAAAATAATGGGTTATTTAAAGTTGTGAAACTAATAGCGATGCTAGCTTGCTTTTCAGTTATAATCTTTTTTTTAATAAAGTCTCTAATTATTATAGCGTTAACGGGACTTCCTGAAAGGGCAGACATAATAAATATATAGACATAGGGATTTGCAATTATTTTACTAAGTAAATATGGAAAATTTGCACAAATTAAAATGCTATTTATCATCATCATGATAAATAAGAATGGAAAGACTTTAGTTATAAAGATTATGCTACTTTCTAATACTGATTTAGATATAACGCTACTGTTTTGTAAACAAATAATTATAAGTAAAAAACTAGCAACGGTAAGAAGTATATTTAGATATTTTTTATTCATAAAATCTCCATAGTTTGTTATAATTAATAAGGTGACTATAATGAGAAAACATTTTAATAAATTATATGCATATTTAAAACAAAACTATAAGAGATTTCTTTGGGATATTGCTATTATTGTCTTCTTAATAATATTATGTTACTATCCATTTCCATTTGTAATTTATAGGCCAGGTGGTTTAATTAATTTAAATGAACGGATTAATGTATCTGATGGAACCAAAATAAGCGGAAGTTATAATATGAGTTATGTAACTGTTGCACGAGGAAATTTACCAAATATTTTACTTTCATTCATTATAAATGATTGGGATTTAAAGAAAGAAGAAGAAACTTTAGTTTATGATGAAGATTATGAAACTAACTTGAAGATTTCTCAATTAGATTTACAAAATTCTGTAGATGTTGCTAAATTAGTAGCATTTCAAAAAGCGGGATATAATGTTGATATTTCTAATTTACAAATAGTTGTCCAAAGTATTGATGAAAATGCTCAAACCGATTTAAAAGTACTAGATAAAATTGAAAAAATAAACGGTATACCATGTTTAGAAATTACTGATTTAAGAGCGTATATTAATACTTTTAATATTGGCGATAAAATTGAATTAGAGGTTTTAACTGAAGAAGAGCAAGAAATTAAATATGCTCATGTTTACGAGTACGAAAATCGTAAGGTTATTGGGATTACCTTTTTTGAAAAGTATACTTATGATACCCCTATAGATGTTGATTTTAAAACTAAATCTAGCGAATCTGGTTCAAGTGGCGGGTTAATGCTTACACTAACGATATATGATCAACTTATAAATGCCGATTTAACAAAGGGAAAAACTGTGGTAGGCACTGGCACAATTGATAAAGAAGGAAATGTTGGAGCTATCGGTGGAGTTAAATATAAAATGCTTGGCGCAAGAAATAATGCTGATGTTTATTTTGTTCCGCAGGATAATTGTGAAGAAGCAAAAAAAATATATCAAGAATATAAACTAGATTTTAACTTATATTGTGTTAAAACAATAGATGATGCAATAGGGTATTTAAATAGCCAAAAGTAACAAATTATGTTATACTAATTTTTACAAAAAAAGGGAAGTGGTTTTGGTGAATGCCGAAGAAATTTATATAAGTTCATTATTCTTTTTAAGTAGTGGAATTGATGCAAAAACAATTAATAATCCATTTGAGTATTTAAAAAATAAAGCGTATAGCATGTTAAATGAACAAGTGTTAGATTTTATCTATCAAAACATAATAATGATTCCTAAAGAAAATAATGTGACTACCGAAGAGGTGATTTCATTTTTAATTCGCGATTTTATTGATTGTAATCCCGATGAAAATAATTATACAATTAAATATTTAAATTCCGCTTCACGTAATAATGTTTTTAATTTTTTTCGAGAAAATAAATATTTTGCTCATGATTTAATTGCAAGTTATTTTAAAAATTTAGGCCGAGAAAAAAGCGAAGAATTTAATAGCTTTTATGGTTTAAAAGCTAAATTTACAACTAACTTTCAAATTGATGTGATTTCTAACATGCTAAGAAGGGCTTTTGCAAATGTTTATAGTGCTATAAATCTTCTTAACTGTGGTTCTTTAATTCCTGCGCAAGTCTTTTTATTAACCCTTCGTGGCAAAGCATTTATAAGTGGAAATCCCAAGATTGAAAAAGATATAAATTTATTACAAGCGTATCAACCGTTATTATTCAGATTAATGTATGCCGATATATATGAATATTTAGTGTTTTCTAATATTATTAAATCTGAAAAAAGAATCGCGATTTTAATTAATGAAGCTATTACAAATGGTAATTATAACATTCCAAATGATGAAACAAATTTAGGTTTATTATATACATATTTTGGTTATTTAGCTGGTAGCCCTGAGAAAAGAGCTAGCAGTCGTAAAAATTTAGATGAAGAAAGTTTAGGACAATTAAAAAATATAAATCCGTTATGGATGTTTGATGAAAGTGATATAATTAGTAAGAGATAAAGTATGAAAAGAAATGAAGTAGACAGAAGTAAACTGAGTCCAATGATGGCTCAATATATGGAAATTAAAGATGAATACCAAGATGAATTGTTATTTTATCGTCTTGGTGATTTTTATGAGCTATTTTTTGAAGATGGAATAACAGCTTCGAAGGAATTAGAGTTAACTTTAACTGGTCGTGTAGCAGGATTGGAAGAAAGAGTACCAATGTGTGGTGTACCTCATCATTCCGTAAAAGGTTATATCGAAAAATTAGTAAACAAAGGATACAGAGTAGCTATCTGTGAACAATTAGAAGATCCAAGAGCAGTTAAGGGAATGGTTAAACGGGGTGTAACTGACGTAATTAGTAAAGGGACTGTTGCTGATTTGGAACTTTTAGATAGTTATAGTGCATCTTATATTGCGTCATTACTAGTTTATCCAGATATTTATGTTCTAACTATTTTAGATATATCTACCGGCAAATTAATGAGCATAACAATAAATAAAGATGAAAATAAACTAATTAATCAAATTTTACATTATCAAATTAAAGAAATTATTTTTAAAGATAATACAGAGCTAGAATTAATAAATTTACTGAAAAATCGTTATAATATCGAGGTAGATATAAATAGTAATTTATATGAAGAAGTTAATGAGGATTTATTTATCCACGTTACAGATGCGCGTCTTAAATTGGGGGTTAAGCATTTATTCTATTTTTTGATTAATAATGAACTAAAAGACTTATCAGGCATTAATGATTTAAAAGTAATTAATCGTAATGATTATTTACAAATGGACGTTCATACCATCCGAAATCTAGAACTAGTAGAAACGTTGCGTAACAAAGAAAGACAATATTCTCTTATTTGGCTTTTAGATAAATGTAAAACCGCAATGGGTTCTAGAAAATTAAAAGAATGGGTAGTAAATCCGATTAAAAATATTGAAATTTTAAACAAAAGATATGATAAAATTGAAAAATTAAATGAAGAATTTATATTGAAAGATGAATTGCGCGAACATCTTGATGAAGTATACGATATTGAAAGATTAACTGGAAAAGTCACTAATGGTAATCTAAACGGACGAGATTTGTTACAATTAAAAAGAAGTATTGGTATATTACCTAAAATAAAAGAAATAGTTAATAAATTAGGTTTTGAATATAAAATTGACACTTTTTCATCGTTATATAATTTACTAGATGCTGCGATTGATGAAAATGCTCCGATAGCCATTAAAGAAGGTGGGGTTATCAAATCGGGTTACAACGCTGAGCTTGATGAATTAAAAAATATTAGAGCGCACGGCAAAGACTACGTTGCAAGTTTTGAAGCTAAAATAAAAGAAGAGACGGGAATTAAAAACTTAAAAATAGGTTTTAATAAAGTATTTGGTTATTATATCGAAGTATCTAAGGGTCAAGCTCAGGAAGTAAAAGATAGTTTTGGTTGGGAACGAAGACAAACCCTTGCTAATTATGAGCGTTTTATTTCTCCAGAATTAAAAGAAAAAGAATCTTTAATATTAAATGCAGAAGAAAAAATTATTGATTTAGAATATGAATTATTTTTAGAAATAAAAGAAGAAGTAAAAAAATACATTTTAGATATTCGTAAGACTGCTGATGAATTAAGTGAGTTAGATGTTATAGCTTCACTTTCTAAAATAACTGACGATTATAATTTAGTACGCCCTAAGTTAAACAAAGATCATATTTTAAAAATTTCTGGTGGTCGTCATCCGGTGGTCGAAATTGTTTCTAATGAACAATATGTTGATAATGATTGCAATATGGACGAAAATATATCTACATTATTAATCACTGGACCAAATATGAGTGGTAAATCAACTTATATGCGTCAAATTGCTATTACTATTGTTATGGCGCAAATTGGTTCATTTGTTCCGTGTAAAGAAGCTAACTTACCAATTATAGATAAAATTTTTACGCGGATAGGAGCATCAGATGATTTGGTTGGTGGACAAAGTACATTCATGGTGGAAATGATGGAAGCAAATAATGCCATATTAAATGCCACCGAAGATAGTTTAATCTTATTTGATGAATTAGGTAGAGGAACAGCTACATATGATGGTATAAGTTTAGCACAAGCTATACTTGAATATGTTAATGAAAACATTAAATGTAAAACATTATTTTCAACGCATTATCACGAAATTACGGCTTTAGATCAAAAATATCGTTCAATAAAAAATGTTCATGTTGATGCAGCTTTAGAAAATAATAAACTAGTATTCTTACATAAAATAAAAAACGGGTCGATAGATAAAAGTTATGGTATTCATGTTGCTTCATTGGCTAATATGCCAGATAAGCTAATTAAAAGAGCAAACGAGATATTAGAGCATTATGAAAACAATGGAACTAAACCACAATCTAGCAGTGTTCAATTAGCATTAGATTTGGATCCTAAACCTGAAAAAGAAGAAAATATTTTTGATGATATTGATCCTCTTAACCTAACTCCAATCGAAGCGTTGAACATTTTGTATGAATTAAAACAAAAATATGATAAAAATAAAAAGGAAAATTAACTTTATTCAGTAATATATAAGATAGAGAAAGATAAATTGGAAAGGCTAAAAATGCAAAATTTTTGTTGTGAAAATTTATCTTTTTATTATGGAAAAAAAGTAATATTAGATAATATTAGTTTTCAAATAAACAAAGGGGATATAATAGCTTTAGTAGGTAATAACGGAAGTGGAAAAACAACTTTTTTAAAGCTATTAGCAGGAATAATAAAACATCATAAATTTAAAACTAATTATAGTGTAAGTTTTTTAATTGAAGATCCGGCTTTTTACCCATACTTATCTGGTGAGCAAAATTTACGCTATTTTGAAATGGTTTATGAAAAGCGTTTATTAAACTATAAAGAGGCTCTTTGTGTGGTCGGATTGCAATCTGACAAAGATAAAAAATTTCAGTACTATTCTTACGGGATGAAAGAAAGATTAGCAATAGCTAAGTGTCTTTTGATGGATGCACAAATCTATCTTTTTGACGAACCTCTTAACGGAGTTGATGCCAAAAACATTTATCTTTTTAGAAATATTATAAAATTTCTTAGCGATAAAGGAAAAATAATAATAATTTCCAGCCATATTTTAAGTGAATTAGATAAGTATTGTAATAAACTATTTATTATAGACGAATTTCATCATCTACATTCATATGTATTAGAAAAAGATGGTTTAGCAATCGAAGAAATCTTTTTAGGAGACGTTAAATGAGAAGATATTTAAAAGGAGAATTATATAAATTTTTTAACAGTCATTTTTGCTATTTTTCTTTATTTGTAATTGTTATATATAGTGTATTTGCAAATTATCTTTATTGGATTGAATCTTCGCCTGTTTCTTTATTATTTGAAAATTTTATTCAAGAATATTTACTTTTATTTTTAACGCTTTCTTTGTTTCTATCTTCATGTATAATTGCTGATGAATTCCAATTTAAAACGATTCATCCATTTATAAATTTACAATATCTTAAAGCAAAAATTATTTTGATCATATTTTATATAATAATTATATTTATTTGTTCTTTAGTAATTTGTTATGATATATCATTTTTATTTAATGGATCATTTATTTTAAATTTAGCTGTAACCAAAAATATATTGATGTCTTTTCTAAAAATAATGCCTATGTTAATACTTTTAAATCTTTTTTGTCTGCTACTTTCTGTTATTAGCAAAAAAGCAAACGTATCTTTAATTATTACATATGTACTATACTTATTTTCTTCGTATTTAAATGATTTAATTATTCGCAGAAATTGGAAAATAGGATATTTGTTTGTTACTCTAAATTGGAATTTTAACAACCTAGATTTAATTAGCGATAGTGTAGGTAAATTAAGTTCATTGCTAATTTGTGTAATAAATGGTATAACAATCTACTTTTTAGTAAAATACTTTTTTTTGCATCGTCGATAAATTGAGTTTTATACTTTAATTTGATATGATAATATTGTAAGGGTAGTAAAATGAATAATATGGATCAATTTAAACTTAAGAAAATAAAAATTACGAAAACGGAAAAAATTATTATCGTGATATTAACAATAATGGTTAGTTTTGTTTATTTTATAGTGCCTGTAAATTTGAAAGACAAAGAAGTAGAGTATAAAACACATAATATCAAAAACGTCTTACAGAAATTTATTTTCGATGGTCAAGAACAAGTTAAAACTGTTTTTGAAAATACTTATGCTAATGTAGTATATTTAAATAAAGGAATTGTTGAAAGTCATTTTATTAATTTAGAAACTGAAAAAGAAATAGAATTTAATGATTTTATTAAAGATGATAAAGAAGATAATTTTTTTAATAAAATTAGAGAATTGCTATTACTAAAATATCCCCAAAAAATAGTTAATATTTTAGTAAACGAAGCTAAAAAAACTTATGTTTTTCATGAATATTATTTATCTATAGAATATGATATTGCTAATCTTTTAGATACTAGTAGACTTTTTAATTTAAAAGTTTATTATAATGAAATTGTGGATTATTTAGAATTTAAACCAATAGTGAGTGAGGAAAGTGAAGTTGAAACAGGCTTTTCATATGACCCTTCAAAAGTGAGTGTAGCATTTTCGTTTGATGATGGACCTAACGGTAATAAGACCCAAAGATTAATCGATGCTCTTGAAGATTATAAAATGAGCGCAACATTTTTTTTCGTCGCAAATAAAATGGATAACGATAAAATAACTGTTAAAAAGGTTTATGATTCTCATAGTGAAATAGGGTATCATAGTTATCGCCATGAGTATTTTACAAAGCAAAGTACCGAGGAAATAAAAGCTGAATTTGCTAAGTCTGATAGTATTTTAAATCAAATTACAGGAGGACACTTTAAATTAAGTAGACCTCCTTATGGTGCTTATAATAAAAATGTTTTAAATGCGATTGATAATGCGTTTATTAGATGGAATTTAGATACTAATGATTGGCAATTTAAGGATCCAGAATATATAAGAAAATATGTTTTAGATAATTTGAGTGACAATTCAATAATTCTATTTCACGATTCATATAATACTTCAGTAGAAGCTGCAATAACTTTAATGGAAACATTATATTTAATGGATGTACAAGTATTAAGTGTATCAGAATTAGCAAAATTAAGAAATATTGAATTAAGTAATCATGAAGTATATTATGATTTTAAATAATAAAAAAATATGTAATAAAACATTATTTAGTTTTTACTACATATTCATTAATTTTTTTAATAAAAATTTTTCGATGTGCTATTAATAAAATAATACCTATAATTAATATAACAAAACCATATATTTTTTCGATTATAGATAAATCATTAATAAAGGCGTCTACAATAAGATATATTGAACCAACGATGCATAGAATTGCGCAAATAAGCGCTGATAACAATTTCTTTTTAACGTATCTACCAGTTTCACTTTTATAATATTTTTCTTTAACTTTTTTTCTTTCCTTCGTGTTTAATCTAAGGTATTTAACTTTCATAACTTCACCTAGAGATATTTTATCATATAGTAATAGTAAAGAAAATAAAAATAATTTGTATGTTATATTTTAGTGTGATATACTTTTTATAGTAAAGGAGGATAAATACATTGATTATTGTTCTTATTATTGTTGCTGTTTTAGTTATTTACGTAGTAGCTACTAGAAATAGTTTAGTAGTATTAAGAAACAGAGCTAAAGATCAATTAAGTCAAATAGATATTCAATTAAAAAGAAGATTTGATTTAATTCCTAATTTAGTGGAAACGGTAAAAGGTTATACTAAACATGAAAGTGAAACACTAGAAAAAGTAATTAATGCTAGAAACACATATCTTTCTGCAGGTACGCCGGAAGATCAACTTAAAGCAGATGGTGAATTAACACAAGCAATTAATAAATTATTTGCGCTAACTGAAAGCTATCCAGACTTAAAAGCAAATCAAAATTTCTTAAATTTACAAAGTGAATTATCTGCGACTGAAGAAAAAATTACTTATGCTAGACAATTTTATAATGATTCAGTTTTAAATTTAAATAATAAAATTGAATTATTCCCATCAAATATTGTAGCTAGTATGTTTCATTTTACTAAAGAGAAATTTTTCGAAGCTTCTGAAGCCGAAAAACAAAACGTTAATGTTAAATTTTAAGGCAAAGCAATTTGCCTTTTTTATTTTATGAGGATATTATGAAAAAAATAATTATATATTTAGTCTTGTTATGTTTTCCAATTTTGGTAAATGCAAGTAGTTTTGATGAAGAAATTACAATATTGGAAAACGGTGATTTATATGTTAAACAAAGTATTGCCATTGATGGAAAATACAATGGATTTAATTTAATTTTAAAATATAAATATTTTGATGAAAATGCAATTTATAGTGCTGATTCTTTAGAAATTATTAAAGTTTGCGAATCAGATAAAAACGATCCTTTGAACAGCGTTGGTTCTTGTTTTTATAAAGATTATTACGCCAATAAAGGAGATAGTTTAGTATATACGCATTCATCATTAAATGGTATAGATAATTTTATGTTATATAATCCTAGTAGTAGAAAAACCGCATTTTATATTGAATATATCCTAAAAAATGTGATGGTTAGCCACGAAGATATTAGTGAATTGCGACTTAATATTGTTTCATCAGAGTTTGCGGAAGATATAGATCATATGAATATAAAAGTTATTTTGCCACAGGCATCAAATGATTTGCGAGCTTGGGCCCATGGGCCATTATGGGGAAATATTGTTCTTGATGAAAACAAGAAATTTGCAACTTTTACAATTGATGAATACGAAGCTAATACAGCAATTGATATTCGAATGACCTTAGATAAAGATTTAATTCAAACTGCTAAGAATACTTCAAATATCATGTTACCGTCGATTATCGAGGAAGAAACTATAAAAGCTGATGAAGCTAATCGATATCGCGAGCAATTAAAAGCAGAAGCTGAAAAAGAAGCTAAAAAACAAAAAGCAATGAATACAATATTTTATTGTATAGCTGGAGTTTGGGTATTGGTAGAGTTTAAAACAATATTTAGTGTATATCGAAAATATGATAAAGAATATAATAGTTCTTTCAATAGTGAATATTTTAGAGAATTTCCATCAGAACATTCACCTGAAATTATCGAATATTTAATGAAAAAAAATATTACTTCAGTAGGGCTTTCATCTAGCCTTTTAAATATTATTTATAAAAAAGGGCTAAAAGTTCGCTCATCTAATGAAGAAAAGGGACTAATTATTAAAAAGAATGTTACAGAGTACATTCTTACAATAAATGATGAAAATTTAAAATGTGAATTAACAAATAATGAAAAAGAACTGCGCAGTTGGCTTTTAAAAGATATAGGTAATGGAAATGAATTTAAACTATCTGATTTAAAAACAGTATCTAGATCAGAACGCAGTGCTCGCAAATTTTTGAAAAAATACAATCAGTGGATTGAAAAAGCCACCGAAGAAGCTAAAAAAGAAAACTTTTTCGAAGATAATTTTAAAAAGAAAATACTATCTATTATTTTTTCTTTAATGCCAATTTTATTAATTCCTTTTTTTGCAACATATAATTCTATAGTGTTTTTTTTAGTAATAATTGGTATTATTCTAGCGCTTTACATAGGATTTTGTACAAAGAAAACAAAGAGAGGAATTGAGTTATATAGTAAGTGGTCCGGATTAAAGAATTTTATAAAAGATTTTGGTAATTTTAACGAAAGAGATTTACCCGAAATAGTTTTGTGGGAAAAATATCTAGTATATGCTAATGTTTTTGGCCTTGCAGATAAGCTTCAAAAACAAATGGAGTTAAAAGTTCCAAATATAGATAATTATAGTGATGGATTATCGTTTACAGATTATATGGTGATAACTAATGCTATAAACAATAATGTTGTAACAAATGTTAATGCCGCAATAGCCTCATCTCGCGCTAAAATTGCTGAATCAAACGCTTCATCAGGTAGTGGTTTAGGCGGCGGATTTTCCGGTGGCGGGGGATTTTCTGGAGGCGGAGGATCAGGCGGTGGCCGTTTTTAAAAATAGACTTTTAAAGTCTATTTTTAATTTGCAAAATATTCTTTATTTTTGAAAAAACATGTGTTATACTTATCTAGTAATGTTCTTATGGGCTGTTAGCTCAGTTGGTAGAGCAACTGACTCTTAATCAGTGGGTCTAGGGTTCGAATCCCTAACAGCCCACCATAGGAAATTGATACGAACCTTTATAAAGGTTCGTTTTTTTATTAAATTATGTTATGATACTAGTAGGTGATTATATGTCTTATAAAAAACTTGTTAGAGATAATATACCGGATATAATTAAAAATAATGGGGAAATTCCAATTACTAGAATATTATCTAATGGAGAGTATAAATTTGAACTTGAAAAGAAATTATTAGAAGAATGCAATGAGGTAATTAAATCAACCGGTGAAGATCGAATTGAAGAATTGGCAGATTTGTTAGAAGTTATGATGGCGCTATGCAAAATTGAATCAAAAACATTAGAAGATATTATAAATGTTTGTCAAACTAAACGCCAAAAACGTGGTGCATTTGATAAAATGATATATTTAGTAGACGTTCAAAAAAGTCGCGAAAATTAAATACAAAAATTTAATAACTTTACTTAGTCATAAGAAAAAATTAAGCGGACTAAAAAAGTTCGTTTTTTAGTTGTAAAAATAGTATTCTTTATTTAATTTTTTTCTGAAATATGATAATATTATATATAGAATAGTAGGGAGTAAAGCTTAATGAATCGACTATTGAATAATAAAAAATATCAAGCGATGATTTTAATTGTTATAGCGTTTTTAATAGGGGCTTTATTTTTTATTTTAAATAAATCTCGATCTTATTCAAGTAGTATAAATATAGATTATATATTAACAACTGATGCATATAGTTATTTAACTCAAGAATCAAAAGATTTTATAAAAAAATTTTTTGAAGAAACAGGAGAAATTTTACTAACAGAAAAAAATAAAAAAGAAAATATTCCTTACTTAAATCCGCAGTATATTGAATATTTATATTATATAAATGAAATGGAAAAAGGGAATATTTCACCCGAAGAAATTCGCGATATGTACGAAGTTATTCCAGATGAAACAATTATTGATTATGTTGCACCAATGAGTAAGGCCTTATATAGAAGAATGGCTTTACCTTCAACCTTTGATTTGCGAAATGTAAATGGTAAAAACTACGTTACTCCGATTAAAGATCAAGATAGCACGGGATTGTGCTGGATGTTTGCTACGAATGCGCAAGCAGAAAGTTATCTTTTAATAAAAAATAACCGTTCTTATCATTTGGGTGCCCAAATTTTTTCGGAGATGCAAATTGATTACGCTACTGCTAATAACGGAATAATAGATAGCGAACCCAAATATCCTAATTCTCGTAATTTAGGTGATGGTGGAATGTTTAATTATGCAATGCCTGTACTAATGGATGGTTTAGGTTTGGTTGATGTTTCATGGCGAAATTTTGAAGAGTATGATTATAAACCTTTAGAAAAAAATAAAGTATATAATTACTCAAATTCAGTATATGAAGTTACTTCGACAGTAGATTATCCGCGTTTAGAATTAAGTTTGTTAGATTTAAATAAAAGTGAGGATGTGCAAACTAGAGAATCTTATTTAAATACAATTAAAACATTAATAATGGAAAACGGTGGGGCATATGTTTCAACCGGTGACCCTTCTGGTCATTGTTCCATCTCGGTAAATGGCTATAAAATGATATATGATGATACAATCTGTAATTCTGCAGGACATGCGATGCAAATTATTGGTTGGGACGATGATTTTGAGTATAGTTTTTGTAGCCAACAAAAAAATGCGAATAATTGGATTTACAACTCTACAAATATTAGTAATTGCCCAAAAGACAAAATAATTAGTGGAAAAGGAGCATGGCTTTTAAAAAATTCTTGGGGCGAATCTTCAAACCCTTACGTTTATTTGGCATACGACTCAATGGCTACATCAATTAATTTAATTACAGGTATGGAGACTAAAGACTGGGATAATAATTATTCAATTTCTACTAATTATTCTGGATTAGCTACTTATAACCAAAAATTTGATGTAACGGAAAAGCTTAATAAAATAAAATTTCGTGCTACATCACAACATCATACTTTTGATATATATATTGGAACTACTACTACGAATATGAAACGATATGATACTGTAACAGTAGATTTGCCTGGTATTTATACTGTAGATTTATCACAAGAAAATATTCTTATTGATGGTAAGCTTTCGATTCAAGTTAAACCTGTAGGTGGTAGTAGGCCGACATCTATTAGTTTATATACTAACAATGTAGAAAGTAGTGCCCAAATAATTACCGAAGATGCTGAATATGAAAATAGATTAACGGATATTAATAAATATATTTTAAGAATTTCTTCATCGACGATAAATATTCCAGAAAATGATTTAATTGATTATAAAATTTTAGATTCAAAAGGAAAAGAAATCACAGTTGAATATTCATATTCAGAAAACAAGGTATTTGCAAACGAAGTTTTTTCCGTGTTAACAATAGATAGTAGTTTAGTTCGTGGTACATATACGCTTCAAACAATCTACAATGGAAAAGTAATGGATGAATCAAAAATAAAAGTAAATAATGATATTGTTGTTACATATGGTACAGGGACCGATAATGATCCATACATAATTAATACTCCTGCACAATTAAATTTAATTCGTTTAGATCGCTTTGCATATTATAGATTAGGTCAAGATATTGATTTAACTTATGATACACAAAACAAAAATGGATTATTTTATAATGAAGGAAAAGGTTGGGACCCAATTAAATATTCAACATATTTTTCATACGGAATTAGCCCCTCGTTTTCACAAGGATTTTCTGGGGGATTTGACGGCAATAACCATAAAATAATTGGGCTATATATAAACCGTCCAGAAGAGGATGCGGTAGGGTTATTTGCAAATACTTATAACGAAAATTTTTCTGATTTATATATTAAAGATGTAATGATAGTTGAGCCAAACATTACTGGAGGAAATTGGACTGGAAGTGTCTTGGGCTATGCTACAGGAACAACTTATGAAAGACAAATTAATATTAGTAATATCCAAGTTATTGGTGGATCTATTACTGGTAAAAAGTATGTAGGCGGAATTATTGGCCAAGTGAATTCTGGTAGCTACTTAAAAATTTATGGAACATCAATTGATAGACATCGGTTTATGGATTTATACAATTCAGCGACCATATCCGCTAATGATTATGCTGGAGGAATTTTTGGGATGGTTACTAATATAAATAGTTATGGGGCAACTAGATCACCAATTATAATAGAAAACATCCTTAATAAAGGATTAGTTAAGTCAAATGGGTATGCTGGTGGATTGATAGGTTATATAATTACTAGAGTAGATAATAATATAACCATTAATAATTCCATTAACACTGGTAAGATTCAAGGAGAAAAATACTCTGGAGCAATTACTGGGGACTTTGATGATAACTCTGAAGGTAATTTATATTTAAATAATATATATTATACCAATAATGATACTATGAATTACATTAATGATAAAGTTATTCTAACTAATGTTGGAAAAAAATCCATTAATGATAAAGTTATTCTAACTAATGTTGGAAAAAAATCCATTAATGATATAAAAAATAAAGTTTCATATAACGATTGGAATGATTTTAATGATCACTGGAAAATAGAAACTATTGAGGGTATTACAAGAATGCCCGTCCTTAAAAACATCAATTTTGAATATACTAAGAAAAATAATTTATCTTCTAAAGTAGGAAAAACAATAAGTTTAAATGATCTGATTTCTCCAAAAATAGAAGCTGCCAATAATCTTGAATATACAATAAATGATAAAAATCTTATTACAAGCAGTGGTGATGGAGTTATAAAACTTATAAAAAATGGTGAAACAACAATTCATATTGTAAGTTATTATGATGGTTATGAAGGTGACATTGAAGTAATAATTGGATCTAAAAGCACTATAGTTTTCAATTCAAATGGTGGAAGTGAGGTAAATTCAATTACAAGTTATATAGGTCAAGACATTAATCTTCCGGCATCCCCAGTAAAAGAAGGCCATAAATTTGATGGTTGGTATATTGATAATGAAACCTTTAAAAATAAATTTGAATTTACAGTGATGCCGGAAGATGATATTATTTTATATGCTAAATGGATTGATTTACGGGTATCAGTAAGTAATTATACTATTCGAAATGATATATTATATAACATCAAAAATAATACAAAAATTGCAGAATATTTGTCGAATTTTAAATACGCAAGCATTTTAAATATAAAATTTTATAACCAAAATAACGTGTTAATTACTAATTTAGACGCAATTGTGGGAACTGGTAGTAGAGTAGAGTTTTATGACGGAAATACTTTATTAGAATCATATACTAATATTGTTAGAGGAGATATTACTGGTGATGGCTTAGTAAATTTATCAGATTTATCTAAAATTTTTAATTATTACCGTGGAAATATTACAATGACGGATAACTATTTACTTGCTGCGGATGTCACAAATGATGGTAATGTTAATTTAGGAGATTTATCGAAATTTTTTAATTATTACCGTGGTAACATAAAGGATATATAGGAGTTAATAATGAAAAGAATATTAAAGGTACTACTATTAATTATGATGGTTTATTTACCGCTTAAAGTAAATGCTGCATCTATTGCAATAAGTTGTCCAGAATCAGTTACAGTTGGAGAAACATTTACCTGCACAGTAACAGGACATCATAACTCGTTAGCGGGTCTAAAGTCTTCGATTAACTATGCAGGAATAGAATATATGGAAGTAAGTAATTTAACTGGAAGTAACATGTTTATTACGACTAATAGCGAGCTTGATGGTGCATTTGATATAGCTACTGCCTCTAAAGATTTAGCTCGCTATACTTTTAAAGCAATCAGTTCTGGTAATGCATCAATTAATGTTGTTTGCCAGGAAATTATTGATGGTACCGATTTTTCCTCTGTTTCTTGTACTGGTGATAACAAAACTATTTTAATAAAAGATGCTGTAATTCAAAATCCAGAACCTGTGCTACCTCCACCTAATAAACCTGCTATAAAGAATAGTGATGCAACTTTAAAAGGAATTGAATTAAGTGCAGGTACAATAAATTTTGTAAGTAATATATTTATATATAATGTTGAAGTAGATTATAGTGTAGAAAATATTAATGTTAGGCCTATAGCAAATAATAATAAAGCAAAAGTACAAATTAGTGGAAACACTTTGCTAGAAGTTGGCAATAATTTAATAAAAATAAATGTTACAGCAGAAGATGGTACTACCAATATATATACACTAAATATTACGAGAAAAGAAAAGAATGAGAAATCAAATAATCAAGTAAAAAACATATTAATTGAAAAATATAATCTTAATTTTGATAAAGACAAAAAAGAATATGATTTATTAATAAATAATGAAGATAGTTTAACAATTAATGTTGATTTAGAAGATGACTTGACAAAATATGAAATTATTGGTAATAAAAATTTGAAAAATAAAAGTAAAATAATTATTAAAATAATAGCAGAAGATGAAATAATAGATGAATATAAAGTAAATATTATTAAAACATCTACGAAAAGCTTAAGTGTAAGTTTAACAATTAGCATCTTATTTAATGCTATAAGTGTATCAACTTTATTCTACTTATTAATTAAAAATAAAATTAGAAATTGAAGAATTACATAAAATTGTAATTCTTTTTTGTTTGCCAAGTATAATTTCTAAGCACCAAACCAAAATAATTTTAGGAGGAAATATAATATGGAATACGAAAAGGTACCAGAAATTATAACTGGTAAAGATTTAGATTATCTTCAAGATATGTTTAATTGGAATTTTGTAGCATATAAAAATACAATTGATGCAATTACAATGATTGAAGATGAATCTTTGCTTAAACATCTAGAAAAAGCTGCTGAATCATTTTACGAAGTGATGAATGAAGTATTAGACATTTTAGAAGGAGGAGCTAATGAAAATTAAAAATAAACAAACTGAAGTTCCGCAAAGCCTAGCTATGAATGACAAAGATTATATGAATAAATTACTTTGTACTTTAAAAGAAATGGTAAAAAATTATGCAGTTGTTTTAACTGAAGCAAGTAATGATAGTCTTTACAAAGAATATAAAAAAATGTTTGATGAATATTTAAAATTAGCCAGAGAAACTTATGAAATAATGTTTCAAAACGGTTGGTACGAACTAGAGACTGCAGAGGAAAAAAAGATTAATACTAAATTTACGATGTTAGAAACTGAATTAGCATCATTAGTAAGCGAAGATGATGAAAATGAGGATGAAGAAGAATAAGCTGATATTATCAGCTTTTTTTCATGAAATGATAAAATTGTAATATTTTGTTAAAAAAAGCAAAAAAATGGTTGCAATATTTATAAAAATAGTATAGAATTAAAGAGTACTGCAAAAAGAAGTGGGCTTGTAGCTCAGCTGGTTAGAGCGCACGCCTGATAAGCGTGAGGTCGGAGGTTCAAGTCCCCCCAGGCCCACCATTTTGTGGCCCGTTGGTGAAGCGGTTTAACACACATGCCTTTCACGCATGCATTCATGGGTTCAAATCCCGTACGGGTCACCAATTTAAAATATACTAACAGAAATGTTAGTTTTTTTATGTTTGAAATTAACTTTGAATTTGAAAATATAGTAGGCTAAAATTTTTATGCAAAGAAAAAGTCTTGAATTCATAATGGAAAACAAGACTTTTTATTTAAATAATGGCGGAGCAGGAGAGATTTGAACTCTCGCACCGGTTACCCGATCTACACCCTTAGCAGGGGCGCCTCTTCAGCCTCTTGAGTACTACTCCATACCAAGCTACATATCTAATTCTACTAGAAAGTAGCTTATTTGTCAATTATGATACGATAGTTTTAATATTTTCTATGTATTTAGTCATGATATCAAAATAATCACCAGTAAGTGTCATCGTAAGTGTATCTACTGAAATGTTTTTTGCTTTATAATTTGTGATTAAATCTTGAATTACCTCATTATTAGCATCGCTATCTGCAACCAAAATATACGTATATTTACCATCTTTAAAATTATTTTTTATATTACTTAATTTATTTTCTTTTAAATTACTTTCATCTGTTAAGCTTATTACTTCAAAACCGTAATTTTCTAAATATTTAAACATATTACTTGATGCTACAATTACATTTTTATTGTTTTCTTTTGCGTCTTTACCAAGTGAATGAAGTGAAGCATCCATAAGCGATATCTTTTCTTGAAACTCTTTATAATTTGTATCTATTTGTTCAATAATAATTTTACTAGTTAAATATTCTTGTAAATTATCTTTTATATTTTTAGCAAGCATTAAATAATTATTTGGACTAAGCCATAATTCTTCAGGGGCATTATTTAATGTTAATCCGTAAGATACATCGATAATAAGCAAATCTTGATTTTTATTTAATAAGGTTTTTGCAGTTTCCTTTTCTTCTGTTAATCCATTATATACAAATAGATCAGCTTTAGCATAATTTTTAATTTGTTTTTTGGTCAATTCATAAGTTTCAATATCGCAATCAATTGGATAAATACTCGATATTGTTGCATAATCTTTATATAAATAATTAGTTAAAAAATTTATTGGATATACAGTAGTATAAATTGTTGCACCCTCCAGATCATCAGTTTTTAGCGTGCATGAAGTTGTAAAAAATATAATCATTAAGCAAAGTGCTATAAATCCATATTTATAAGTTTTCAAAATTTTCCTCCTTCAAGGGAACTGGATCGTACCCATAGTCGCCAAAAGGACGACATCTTTTTATTCTTTTTATTCCAAGTTTAATTCCTTTAATTATTCCAAATTTAGATATAGCTTCAATCATATATTCACTACAGGTAGGAGTAAATCTACACATTTTGTGACCATTAAATGGTATTATTTGATAACCTCTAATCAAATATATAATTATTAACTTCATATATCACCAACAAAATAATTGTACTACGAATTCATTAAATTTACAAATATATTGTTCTATGATATACTTATAAGCGTATGTAGGATAGGTGGAAATATGGACTTTTTAAGTAAATATGGAATCAATATTAAAAATCAAGATTTACTGTTAACGGCACTTACTCATTCATCATATGGCTATGAAAATCATTGTGAAGATTATGAAAGATTAGAATTTTTAGGGGATGCAGTTTTACAAGTAATTATGAGTGAGTATTTATATAAAAATACAAATCTTAAAGAAGGACAAATGTCTAAAGAACGGTCACGTTTTGTATGTGAAGAAGCACTTGCTTGTTACGTAAAAAAAGTTGGATATGACAAATATATTAGAGTTGGTCATGGCTTAGTTGGTCATGTAAATGATACAATTATAGCAGATACCTTTGAAGCCGTACTTGCTGTAATATATTTAGAATGTGGCCTTGAAGTTTGTCAAAAATATATTCGCGAAGTAGTTATTCCTTTTGTCAAAAATGATGAAGGATTTTTTAGAGATTATAAAACTAATTTACAAGAATTGGTTCAAACTGACAAAAAATCTTTAGAATATATATTAGTTGAATCAACTGGTGAGGCGCATAACATGCAATTCAAAGTAAATGTTGTAGTTGATGGAATTATTTTAGGAACTGGAATCGGTAAGTCAAAAAAAGAAGCTGAACAAAACGCTGCCGCATCAGCGCTAAAGAAATGTGCAAGGTAAAACATGTATATAAAAAGTATTAAAGTGCAAGGATTTAAGTCCTTTGCTGATAAATTAGAGCTCGATTTAAATTCGGGAATTTGTGCAATTGTTGGACCTAATGGTAGTGGTAAAAGTAATGTTGTCGACGCTATTTTATGGGTTCTTGGTGAGCAAAGTGTAAAATCACTTCGTGGAGAAAATTCCATGAGTGATATTATTTTTAGTGGGTCTAAAACTAGAGAAGAACAAAAGAAAGCTAGTGTTGCAATTTTATTTGACAATTCTGATAAAAGGTTAAACACTGAATTTAATGAAGTAGAAATAAAAAGAGTTATTTATCGTTCCGGGGAAAATGAATACTTTATTAATAATGCTCGAGTTAGATTAAAAGATATTACTGATTTACTGATTGATGTAACTTCAAAGTTTAATATTATTTCTCAAGGAAATATTAATGCTTTAGTTGAAAATAAATCTAGTGAAAGAAGAATATTATTTGAAAGTGCTGCGGGAGTATTAAAATATAAAAAACGTAAAGAAGAAACTTTGAAAAAACTTGAGGGAACTAAAGAAAATTTAACACGTGTTAATTTGATTATCAAAGAATTATTGACTACTTTAAAACCTTTAGAAAAGCAGAAAGACGATGCTACAAAATATATTAAGATAAAAAAAGAATTAGAAAATGTGGAAATATCTTTAGTTGCTCATGATATAACTAATTTAACTACTAAGTATGAAAAACTTAAATTAGAAAACAGTAATATTCAAAAAGAGTTAGAATTAGTAAATATTATTAAACCAGAAGAATTAGAAAAACTTAAATTAGAAAGTCTTAAAATAGATGAAAAAATAGTAGATATCAATAAAAAAATTAGCGTTTTAATAGATGAAATATCAAATTTAAATAGTCAAAAACAAATTAATATTGAAAGAGCTAAATATAAATTAGATAAAGAAACTATTGATACTAATCTTATGGCTTTAAATGAAGAAAAATTAAATTTTGAAAGAAGTATTGAGGTCTTATCTAAAGAACTAGAAAATATTAAGAAAGAATTTCAGGAATTAATTAAAGATTATAATATTAAATCAGATGAAGAATTAAAAACTAAAATTAAATTAGGAACATATACAAATGATTATAATCGTACCAATAAAGAAATCTTAGAACTTCAAAATAAAATTAATATTGAATCTGCAAATCTTGAAAACAATGTTTTCTTACCTAGAAGTGTAAGTAGTATTATTAATAATCCTCGCTTAACAGGAATCCATAATACGATTGGTAACGTGATTAATATTAATGAAGCACATATTGTTGCTATTAATACAGCTCTTGGATCTAATGCTAATTTTATAATTGTCGATAATATGAACTGCGCTAAAGAAGCTATTAATTACTTAAAAGAAAATAAATTAGGTCGTGCTACTTTTTTCCCACTTGATACAATAAAATCGCGTCGCATTTCAAAAGATATCGAATATTCGCTATCATCTGAACCGGGTTTTATAGGTATTGCTTCCGATTTACTTAATTTTGATGAAAAATACAAAGATATAATTGAAAATCAGCTTGGTAATGTGTTAATTGTGGATACTATAGATGATTTATTTAATATTGCTAAGATTGTTGAATATAAATATAAAATGGTCTCTTTAGAGGGAGAAATAATCTTTCCAGGTGGTTCAATTGCCGGGGGCAACAGTAATAAAGACTCACACGATAGATCCCATTTAAACAAACTAAAAAAAGATTTAGAAAGCAAAAAAGTTTTATTGGATAGTGTTAATTTAGCGCTTAAAAATGAAAATAGTAAATATGAAATGTTAATAAGTAACACAAGTGAACTAAATCGTAAAATTGCTGAAAAAAGAATAATTGTTGAAGCCAAAGAAAAAAATATGCATGAGCTAAACGCCAGTTTAGTGGAAATTATTGATAAAATCAAAGGCCTCGGAGCAATTGATACTAATAATTTAGATGATCGTGTTAATGAAATTTTAACTGAATTAAGTAATAAACAAAAAGAAAAAGATTTATGCGAAGTTGAATTAAAAGCTTTGCAAAGCAAAAAGTTTGATATTGCAAATGAAATATCTTCGATTGAAAAAACTGTTCAAGAACAAAATAGTCATTATCATAAAATGGAAAATGTTATTAGAACTAACGAAGTAGAAATTGGAAAATATGAAGTAAGAATTGATAATTTACTTAATATTTTAACTTCTGAATACAATATTACTTATGACTATGCCAATAATAATTATTCTTTAGATATGGAAATAGAAATAGCTAGAGGTATGGTAAGTAAATTAAAGGGTGAGTTAAGGGGGCTTACGAATGTCAATCTAGGAAGTATTGATGAATATGATCGTTTAAAAAGAAGATATGATTTTTTAGATAAACAACGTTATGACTTAGAATCATCCTCAAACGAACTACTTAATGTAATTACTGAGATGGATGATATTATGAAAGATAAATTTAAAACAACCTTTGAACAAATCTCAAGAGAATTTTCAAAAGTTTTTAGGATTATGTTTAAGGGGGGAAATGGAATACTTAAACTAGCTGATGAACAAGATTTACTAAATACTGGCATAAATATATTAGCTGTACCTCCAGGAAAAAAATTAAATTCAACAGCTTCGTTATCTGGTGGTGAAAAAGCATTAACTGCAATATGTTTAATCTTTGCAATATTAAATGTTAAACCAGTTCCTTTCATTGTACTTGATGAAGCCGAAGCGGCCTTAGATGAAGAAAATGTTAATATGTTTGGTGAGTATTTATCTAATATGAAACAACAAAGTCAATTTATTTTAATTACGCATAAAAAGAAAATGATGGAATATGCTGATATTCTCTATGGCGTTACAATGCAAGAAAGTGGCGTGTCAAAATTAGTTAGCGTTAAATTAGAAGATGCAAAATAAAAGTATAAGAATAAACTCTTATGCTTTTTTTATTTAAAATTTTTATCATAAAATTAATACATCCAATTGACAACTAAGTGTTAAGCAAGATATAATTATAATGTAAAGAAAGTAGAGATGATGAAGTGGAAACGTTAAATAATTTATTACAAGAGCTAGGGATTTCGAAAGTAAAATTAGCTAAATACTTAGGAGTTTCAAGACAAATGGTATATAACTATCTTACATTAGATGGTTTAGAAAAATGGCCAAAAGAAAAGAAAATATTATTATTACAATTATTAAATATAACTGATGGTAAAGAAGAATCAATCAAGGAAATAAAAGTAACTACAGATTATTTATTAGAAGTTGAAAAAAGATTAAATGCAAACATTAAAAAAGAAGATAATGTTGACAATAATTTTGATTTAATTGGATTAGATAAAGATTCTAAAGCTCTTTTAGGAGATATTTTCTTCTTACTTAAAGAAAAGTTAGTAGAAGGCGGTTATACAAATAATGCCACTGTAAGATATATTTATTATTTATTACAATCAATTAATAATGTTCCAGAAATTAAATATATTTTAGGCTATATTGCAAAAACCAATGGTTTTATTAAACCTGATGAATTTGCTTATGATGAAGATCGTCAATTTATTTTTGAAGGCATCTTATATTCAGGATTAACTCTATATAACAATGGCGGAGCATCAAAAAGTAAAGTTGCTGAATCAAGAAGAAGATTTATTCAAGAAATAGAGCAAAAAAATGAAGAAAAAATGAGTCGGACACAACAACTAAATACAATTAAAGTTCAAGCGTTACATGAACTTGGATACGATGATATTAATGAGTCAAATGCCGCTGAAGTATTTGAAAAAATTGCTGAAATTCAATCCAGAAAGGTTTAAAAATGAAAAAAAGAATGCCAAGACAGTTAATTTTAATTGTAATATTATGTGTCTTAATTTTAGCTGCTATACTTTGGCTTTTGATAAAAAATATAAGTAGTATTGATTCATCTAGTGAAATTGTTCAGGAAATATATGCTTATTTAGGTAGTGATTATTTAGATTATTGTGAAGGAATGCCTTTTTATGAAGAGGATGAGATTAACATTGAATCAATTGATTCTTCATTAAAGATGTGCTTAGCTTTTAAATTAATCGAAGAAAACAATATACTTAAAGAATCTTTAAATAAAGATAAAAAACAAGACGCTTGCAATTTTACAAAAGAAAAACAATTTAGGCTATCTGGTAATGATGATAAATGTGATATAGAGATTATTACTTCTGATATATTAAATGCTAAATATAAAAATATATTTGGTACAGATATTGAAAGTTATGATGACTTCAAATTATCTGGATCAAAGATTTGTTATTATGATGAAAAAGAGGGTAGGTATCTATGTGGTAATACTCTTGTACAAAATCTCCAATTAGGATGGGCACCTACTACATACCGGATGATTAACAAAGTAAAAGAGAAGGGCAACCGGATTTACATTTATGATCGCTATTTAGCGGTTAATGATTCAAAATGTTATGTAACAAACAGTGGTACTAGTGAAAATGAAAAATGTAGTGATAAAATAAATGAAAAAACCAATTATAATAGTCTTTTTCTCTTAAGATATGGTAAACAATACACTCATATTTTTGAAAAAGATTCGAAAGGGGACTATCATTGGATTTCCTCTTCTCCCGAAAAATAACTAATCCCCCTATCTCAATTTAATGCATATATATCCTTATTTATATATAAAATAGGATAATATATATAACCTTATAAATATATATAATAAGGTTATAATGCACACAAAATATTTCATTATAAGAATTTGTAAATTAAAAAATCTAAAACTTATTAATTTGGTTTTAGATTTTATTTTGTTTGCATTTAATTTATATAATTTTACTAATAATTTATATAATTTTACTAATTTAGTATAGGGTTATAAATGTATAAATTTTGAAAAAATACTGCAAATTTTAATACCAAATACAACTTCGCATAATGTATATTATGTTAACATTAGTTTCTTTTTTCTTTGCTTCAATCTCTAAAGCGTGTCTTTTACTTGTAATATATGTATTCAAAAATAATGTATGAGAACAAGCTACATTCCAAAGTTCAAAAAATTCGCTATACATAAGAAAATCTATAAGTTCAGCATATTCAGTAATAGAATGTTCAACAATAAGTTTTTGAATTGCCTTTAGGCATTCATAAACTTCAAAATTATTCAATACATCAGTAACATCAAATCCATTAAATAATTCAATCTCAGAATCATTATATTGATATTTATCGGGATTGTCTTTATGGGTAAAGTATCTATAATATCCCCTAACCGACTCCAAAGCAATAGCAATTGGTTGATTTAATTCTTTTAAAATTTGATTAACAACATTATCAGAAGTAGGACCTTGAAAACACATAATAATATGATAATGTTCTTTCTTAATCTCCCCTGTCGGGTCAATATCCTTATTATGCAAAGGACTAACTGCAAAAGTAATACCTTTAAGCTTTAATATTTCTTTCCAATCTTCAGGAGCACTTTCAGGATATATAACAGCACCCCAATTTCTTTTTTTTAACATTTTAATCTCCTTTAAAACACTACGAGCACAAAGCACACCATTGGGGGGTCGTAGTACGCCCCCAATGGTTTTCGAAGGACAAATACTTCGTATTTCCTCGATATTTATATTATTTTCTTCCTTTCATTGGCAAGGAAGCGAACCTAGAAAAACGATTTGCGTGTTTGTAAGATAATCAGGAAGTAATCGCCTTCCTAGGCTACACAATTATATTTACAAATATTGTCAATCCGAAATCCGGCATATTCTCACTACGTTGCGATATTCCGTTTTCAAATTGACAATGCAAAATACTTATTTCTTACTAAAAATACTGAATAAACCACCAAAAATAGCAGAATAGAAAGTATAAAAACAAACGAAGATAATACCAATAACAAGTCCATCATGAACAGGTTCTCCAGTTAACATTGTACTTACAACTTCTTCTATATTCATTAAAATTTCCTTTCTTTAGTTACGAATAATGCAAAGCATATTCCTAAAATAAAAATACCTATATTTTTTAGATCTAAATTAAACTTATAATTATCAAATCGGGAACTAGATACAGTATTACTAGCTTTAATGTTACTAATAACAACATAATCTAAACTAATTGATGTAGAATCTTCTGAAGTAGTTGAATATTCATAATAATAATTATAACCACTACTAGAAGTACGAATTGCACTTATAATAGTGGAATCGGATAATGTGATTGAATTTGAATTAACAACAGCATTATCAGAAACAACAATATAATAATTATTATCATTTTGGAACATAACAAACTTTTTACTAGTAAAATTATCAATTTGATTGTTTGCCATATCAAATAAATTATTTGTCTGCGTACCCTCAAATAAATTCGTTGAAGGTACATAACTCGACGCAAAAACATTTTCATTAAACATTAAAACTACTAAAATTAAAAATAAAATCTTTATCATATCCACCTACTTTTACCTTGTTTAGCTCTTTTTTGTTCTCTACGTTCTGAAATACGACCACTTTTTTCTCCTACAACGGTCATATTTTGAAATAAAGTTAATACGATACTTAATAAAGGTACTAAAATCATAATAGTAACTAAAACTTTCAATAAACTAGTACCACCAAAAGTAATACTATCTAATAAATTAAAAGCCCAAGTAAACATACTAACAACTTGAGAAACAAACCAACTCATAAAATTACTTATATCCATAATTACTCACTCTTTCCAACATTTCTTCCAATTAGAAAATAAGCAATACTAATTGAAATAGTAATAACAGCAAATGCTTTTATCCAATCAGGAAATGTTAAAATTGTATCAAATGCCAAATCCACAATAGTAATAAGGTATCTGAAAACCATGGCAATTGTTTCAAAAAAATCCATAATAATATCAAAAATAGTAGTAAAAAACTCAACAATAGATTTTATACCAGCAATTAACTTTTTCAACTATATCACCTACCTAACGCCAACTTGATAATACCTATCGATAAAATAGCAATTACCATACCAAAAATAGCACTATGTGATTGTAATAGACTTGTTAAAGTTTCCCAAACCCATCTACTACTATTTGAATCAATACCGATAGATAAATTACTTAAATCAGCATGATTAACTTTATCTTTAAGACTATTCTCTGCACTTTCATAATCATCGTATTTGCTATCGTCAGGATTAACGCTAGCATCAGCATCAGCATTAAGCATATCGTCTAATTTATCATTAGTGGCTTGATTTTGATTAATAATAGTTTGATTTTGTGAAATAACAGTATTATTTTGAACAATTTGTTGAAAAGCAGTTTCAGTTTCTTTTGTAAATAATTCTACAGAAAAACCATTACTTGAAAAATATCCACCACCTTGAGCAAAACCACCGCCCCAAAAAGTAATTGAACCTGTAATAACACGATAAGTACTTTCAGCATCGATAGTATAATTAACAGGGGTTACAACCATATACATTGTATAACCATTACCAGTATAATTTGTTCCCCTAATTTTACAAGAACCAGTACTAATAGTAGCATAATTTCTTGCATACGAAAAATTACCTGTAACGTTATTTGCATCAGTAACACCTTGCCAATTTTCCATTGTACATAAATTTAAAGTAACCAATAATGGTTGACCTAATAAATTTTTAGCATCCGCGTCAGTAGGAACGCCAATTGAAATATTATTATTAAAAGCTAAAGCTTCGCCTGCAGTACTAATAGCATAACTATTAAAATTAGTTAATGAATTATAAATAGTAACCCCATTGATATTACCATTACCATGAATTGTAGCGTTAGAAATTTCTTCTGCAAAAACATTATTAACCGATAACAATACCGCTAAAATCGGAATTAGAAATAGAATCCTTTTCTTCATATAATAACCTACCTTTCAAACTTAATTCGTCATGTGTATCAAAATAACGATAATAAAATGGTCTAAAACATAATTTAAAATTAGATACAAATATCGATTCTAAAAAATTACAAAATCTATATCCTAAAGTTAAATCAGAAGTAAACTCATTGATGTTAATCTTTCTATAAATACGTTTAGCACTAGTAAAATTTTTAAATAAAGGTATAACTGATTTACTCATATACCATAACTCACTAGTCAAATCACGAACCTTTTTATCGACATTTTCGAAATTTTGAGTAGCATAAACAATATCGCAACCCAAATGTCTATGTAATATAAAAAAATCTCTTAAATCGTGCGAAAATGACTTAAATTCACGATTGTCTGCATCCATTGTAATTTCATCCCAGAGAATTAAAGTATTTTTAAACTTATATTTCTCTAAATCTTCTTTAGTAATTAACGGAACCCCCTTAATCTGAATATTTATAGAATAAATATGATCATATTTACGGCGGTTCTTTTTATACTCTCTAACTAATATCGTACTTTTACCTACACCGGGTACACCAAAATAACATTTAATCATTAAATAATCCCCTCACAATATAAAATACTTATAATTAAAGCTATAAAAAGACAAATAAGAACTAATAATTCAAGAGGGGTTATATAAATATTAGCTTGATTTTCATATTTCTTTTTTTTCATAAAAATAAATCTTTCCTAGCTCTTTGAATATTTAATAAAATAAATAAAGAAATAAAATTACAAACAATTGCCAAAATAAACAATAAAATAACAACAAATTCCATACTAACCTCTCATAACTAATTTTTTAACAATTAAGCATACACCATAAAAGGCACTAGCTAAAAATAAATATTTTGTAAAATAAAAATCTAATATTATACTTAAATCAATCATCTGATACCAAACTTCCTTTTATTCATATGTAGAAAAGAAAAAACAAGATGTTCAGCCTTACTTCTATCTTTTAATTTCTTATTCTTAATCTCATTGTAAACAACATAAATGGGTTTACTGCCATTTTCTTGTAAATATGTAGCGACTAAATTTTTATCGCTATCTTTAATTTTTAATTTCATAAAATCCTCCTAAATAAAAGAAGATAGGCAATTACCTATCTTCCGATTAGTCTACCCGCAAGACCGATAACCGCACCTACTACAAAGATACCAACTGGTAATAATAGTAAAGGTTGGTCGGCGATTGTAGTAACTAAATTTCCTACCCAAGTCATAATTTGAGTAAAGATTGTACCTAAAGCTTCCAAGCCTGTAGTCACCCCTTCCATTCTTAACCCCTTTCTCCTAAAAAAGGATACAATTTATATAACACAAGTTATATACAACTTATCTTCGCCACATATACCAATTATTATTTTTTTTACTAGTAGAATAATGAGTATGATGAGATAACTTATTGCCTATGTTAATAAGAATATCGCCAAGAAACACTTTAAAAGACCGACGATATTTTTTTATTTTCAACTTTTTAAGTTGACTACTAGATGTATCTATGTATAATAAGTAAAGTCTTGAAAACTTATCAATAGAGTCTATTTTATATTTGCAAATAGGTGGCGAATAACTACACTTAAAACATTGATGATTTAAGTTATAGTAAACTGATATTCCCATGCTTATTAGTGCGAATTTCCTTTAACACTAACATATCTCTAATGGGATTGTAAGGATTTGGTTTTCTATCGAATACCAAAATTGCTGTGTCGCCTGTCATTTCAACTTTCAGCTTATCGTATAGACCGTCTTTATCATTTACAAAGACCGATAATTCGCTATACCCTTTCATTGATTTTGTGTTTTTAATATACACCTTGTCATTTGAGATGTAACCAATTCTAATCATTGGTTCTCCAGTTTTCTTATCTGTATAGGATAAGAAATTCAATAATGTAACATTTAATTCCATGTTACCCTCACTTTCTAGATACAACCTACAATTGTATCTAACAACAATATACAACCTGTGATTGTATTTGTCAATACAATTCCTAGTTGTGTGCAACAATCTTCTTAGAGGTATGTATGAATATAACTAGATTAAAAGAAATAAGAGAAGATAGAGACTATTTACAAAAAGAAATAGCAGAAAAAATAAAAGTTAAACAACAGCAATATAGTAAATATGAATTAGGAATTGACCAAATACCACTTGAAAAAATTTGTATGCTAGCTGATTTTTATGATACATCAATTGACTACCTATTAAGTAGAACTGATGAAAAAAGACCATATAAAAAAAGTATCCTAATTGAAAAGGATAAGATATGATAGAAATTATAATAGATATCTTATTATTTATTCCTAGATTAATATGGAAGATAATAACATTACTAATAAATTGGCTAACTTAAAAAAGAGGTTTAATCCTCTTTTTTTAATTTATCTATTATTTGTAATAATTTATCCATTTGGTTATCTATATATTCATAATATTTGTTAGGTGTGTTTCTATTAAGATGTGCATACTCTTTTTCATAAACAACAAATTCTCTTATTTCCTCTAGGGTTTCTTGCAAATCATTTACTAAACAAGCCATTGTATTTCTTTCTTTTTTTAATTGTTGGTTTTCTTTTTTTAGATCAAAAAATACTTCGTCATAAACATCAACAATTTTATTTACAAATTTTAAATTAAAAAACATTTTAAATCACTTTCCTTTTTTGAATATTATGTTAACTTAAGTTTCTTTTTCTTTTCAATATAAATAGAAATTAACTTTAGAATATATTATTTAAATTATATAACTATGTATTTATTTTAATATAAACATAAAATTATAAGCATTAAATATTATTAAATAATTTTATAGATAACATTTGTTCTTTAAAATTAATAAAGTATATAATTAATACTATTAAGCCTCTCCTACTCTATCAATTATAATTATTTCTTTCGATTTCTAATAATAATTAATCCAATTAAGCTAATAAAGATAATGCCAATTCCCGTATACATATACTTTTCTTTATCACTTAAACCGTTTATTGTATTTTTTAATTTTTCTATTGAATTATCAGTTTTATTATTAAAGATAATTTCCGAAATTGGGAACTTCACATTTTCAAACATATTATCTTTTTTTACATCTGGGCCAACGTTAGTAAAATACAAACCATAATGGGCTGGATTATATGTAGTTATTTGATTAGCTGATGTAAAGGAATTATTAGGACCATTTAACCAATCCGTAAACCATGTATATTGCTGAGAATAATGCTTTGCATATCCTTCTTTAGAGACTTGATAAGCCGTTTTTCCGTCATATAAATCTAGAGGTATATCATAGTTTAATATAATCTTATTTTGATCATATAAATGAAGATATAACTTACTTATTTGCCATACATCATTATTACTCTGAGTTTGAAAACCTTTGTCTGCTGCATTATATATAGCCTTTTTTAATATATCTGTATTTAATATATGCTGACCATGGCTGTACTCGCCTTTTTCATCGTGCCCCACTACTACATAAGGTTTAAATTTTCTAATTTGATCTACCTCAAAAGAAAGTGCATCATCGGTAGTATATCCAGCAGCTATAAGATTATTAGTAGCTCCTTCAAGTGATGTAGAATAAGCATCGGGAAATTTGCTTATAACAGGATAATATTTGATACCGATAGTCCATAATCCTTCAAGTTGTTCATGATATCTTAAGGTATTATTATAATGATTCGTAAAATAAACAACTTGTATTTTATATCCCTTGTCTATGTACGTAGGCATTAAACCTGCAAAAAATAATTGTTCATCATCAGCGTGAGTTGAAAATAACATTAAATCCGCTTTAGTTAATGTTTGCCAATCTTGTACCCAAGTCGGTATCTTTTCTCCTAAAATATAAACTTCTGCAATCGAATAATCTTCATCATATTTAATTACGGCTTCTTTAGTAGGGCCATCTAGTTTAATTACCTCATTTAAATATCCATTTAGTCCTGTACTTAGACTTTTATTATTATATTCAAGTGTTCCTTTCGAAGGCTTAATATTATACATAATATAAATATTATTAAAAGTTTCTTCACAAGAAATTTTTAGCTCATTATCTTTGAAAAAATTTAAATAGGATGCGTAACTATCATCTTCAATTTTTTTATGTATTTGTCCTGAGACGGTAATAGTACATTTATTATTCAACGTGATATCTTCTGCTTTAACAGTAAATGGTATGATTAAAAGTATTAAAAAAAGTATTTTTTTCATTATTACTACCCTTCTTAAATTATTATAACATATTAATAAAATATCTAAATAAACGATTGGTATTTTCATCTTTTAAATTTTCTGGGTGCCATTGAACACCAATAAAGAATTTTTTGTTTTTTTCTTCAATTGCTTCGATTATACCATCTTCAGAATAAGCACTTATTTGTAAATTACTACAGGTTGCTATATAGTCTTTGTGTCTTGAATTAACCATGATTTGGGGCCTGCGAATTAGCTTTGCTAAATTGGTGTTGGGCATAATTTTAACCATATGAGCATATTCTTTTTCGGATTTATGATTTAAGTTAGGTAAACGATCCATCGTGCCACCCATAGCATAAGCCATTGTTTGCATCCCTAGACATATACCTAAAAGCGGTATATCTTTTTCGTAAAGATATTTACAAACATCAATTTCCAACGGATAAATATCATCGCCGCCAGGAAGGATTATCCCATTACATAAATTTAATCTTTCTTCTACAATATCAAAAGTATCATTTTTAGAAAGTGGAATTAATATAATATTAACTTTATCTTTTAATTTATTGTATATATCACTAGGTATATAGAAAATTTCTTTATTATTAAGAATATCAATTCTTGTAAAAATACCAACCGTTTTCAATCTTATCACCTTTATAATTATAACAAAGTATTCAAAATTATTACACTAATTCCAAGCAGGATACCAAAATACATTGATTTATTTTCATGATATTTTAGTGCTTCGGGTAACATTTGTTCTATTGCTAAAGTTATCATTAAGCCTGATACAACCACTAGAATAATTGCAATTAAATTGTGATTTATATATTTTGATAAAAATAAATACGCTAAGATAGCCCCAAAAGGCTCAGATAAACCTGAAAGCACTGTTTTTGTAATAGCCTTTAACTTAGATCCAGTGGCATAATATATAGGAATCGCTATAGCAATACCTTCAGGAATATTATGCATTGCTATGGCTAAAGAAAGTCTAATTCCTAAACTAATATCAGAATAACTACTTAAAAAAGTTAAAATTCCTTCGGGTAAATTATGCATAATCAATGTAATCATCGATAAAATACCTAGTTTATATAAATTATTTTCATATTTGGTCAATAACCGATTAATAAATTTAATTAAAAGATAACTTATTAAAAATAATATTATAATTAAAATAAGGGCCATTTTATTATAAGTATTTGTTATTTTAACAATTGATTCAGGAAGAAGATCAGTAATACTAATTCCAATCATAATAGCAATAGAAAAAGATAAGGAAAAAGTAATAAATTTATTAATATTTTCTCTTTTTATTGGTAAAAATACAAATATAGCTCCAAATAAAGTGGATAATCCTGCGAATAAGGATATAAGTAAAGCAAAAATTATATTCATAATAAAATATATGAAAGATAACTAAAAAAAGAAGATTAAATATTTTTATGCAAACCAAAAATTTCCATGATAATTTTGCAAATAATCGCCATAATACTTATAGGAGGTTAAATAAAATGAGTAAAATGAATTCTAGAACAAATGCTAGAGAATGTTCTTCTTCAGCAAGTCAAAGAGCTAATCAAAAAGCTAACCAAAATGCTAATCAAAGAACAAACTCTAATGCTAGACCAAGCGCTAATAGCCAAGCAAATAATCGTGCTAATAGCAGTGCAAGAAATCAAGCAAAATAGTTTAGTTTAATCTTCCATTTTGTTTCTTGGATGATTTTGATAATCTTCTTTAATCTTTTCATTCGATAAATGTGAATAGATTTGGGTGGTTGTTAAATTACTATGTCCAAGAAGTTCTTGTATAACTCTTAAGTCTGCTCCATTATTAAGTAGATGAGTAGCAAAAGAGTGTCTTAAGGTATGTGGTGAAACGTGTTTATTAATACCGTTTTCCTCACATATCTTTTTTAGTATTTTAAAAAATCCTTGTCTTGATATTTTATTTCCAAAATTATTAATAAAAACATATTCGCTATCCCTACTTTTCAAAAGATAACTTCGATAATCATTTATATATAATGATAATGCATTTTTACTAGAATCATTTATTGGAACAATTCTTTCTTTGTTTCCTTTTCCATAAATGCGAACAACACATTCATTAAAGTCAATATTATTTATTTTTAAATCAACAAGCTCGCTAACTCTTAAACCTGAGGCATAAATGGTTTCAAGCATTGCAATATTACGATAATCGGTCGGTTTTGTAGGAACGATGTTCAAGATTCGGTCTACTTCCTCGATTGTTAAATATTCAGGTAATTTTTTTGCAAGTTTTGGTAGTTTAATCGTTTGAGTCGGATTTATCTTAATAATATTATTATCAATTAAAAACATATAAAACGAATTAATTACCGTTAAATAATGAGCTCGCGTTTTCGCCGTAATTCGATCTTGATAAAGAAAATCCCTTATATCATTTGTAGTTAATTGCAAAAGGTTTTTATTGGTAAAAAATATAGCAAATTGTTTTAAGTTATAATAATATGAAAGATAAGTATTTTTCGATAATTTTTTCTCATATTTTAAATAATCTAAATATTTTTGAATGTTAATATCCATAATCATCACTACTTAATTATATAAAAATAAAACTAGATAAGCAAATGCTATCTAGTTTGTTTTATTCTTAATTCACTTCTTATTTCGTTTTCTAGAGTATGAATATCCTCAATTGCAGTTTCTACCGTCGTTTCACGCGGTATATCTTGAATTGCTCCTACAGGAACAGCATCATCAATAAACCTAACACGATGAATTAATTCGTATAAACCTTCACCGATTAGGTCACTACTGAAGAAAACAATTTTACTAGCACAAGAATCTTTTTCGGTACTTGAGTCAAAACTTAAACCAGCTGCTGTAACAAATAGCGATTCGTTTTCACTCGTAACTCTTGTATGCGTTACTTCAGTTCGATCATATGATTTACTAGAAAAACCATAGTGTTCTAATAAAATATCTGGACGATTGATTGGAAATACATAGTGATCAGCTTTGGATGTAACTAGACATTCTACTGTAATTACTTCATCTTTTATAGTTAAACGATATGGAATATCATCAATTGAATAATAATATTTATCTTTTCCAACTACATATGGTACGCCATTAGCAAGTAAATGTCTTTGTACAATATCCTTATATAAGTTAACCTTTGTTTCCAATATCTGTCTACTTTCCATGATATATTTTCACACTCCTAAATATATGCAGCAAATATCTTATCAAATACTTTGCTATAAGTCAAATGGATTGACGCATAATATATAGTCAAGTTGCTATTTTCTTATGAACTTTGGTATAATTATTTATGAGGTTTGTATGAATATTTTAGCTGATCAAGTTAGACCTAAAACTTTAGATGATGTATTAGGTCAAGAACATTTAATTGGCGAAGGAAAAGTACTTCGTAATTTAATAGAAAATAAACAAATCTTTTCATTAATTTTGTATGGTAGACCAGGAACAGGTAAAACTACCCTAGCTCATGTTATTGCCAACGAAGTAGATAAGAAAAGTATTTTTTTGAATGCAGTAATCAATAATAAAAATGATTTTGAAAATGCCATTAATGAAGCTAGGATGACTGGTGAAGCTATATTAATTATTGATGAAATTCATCGAATGAATAAAGATAAACAAGATATTTTGTTACCATATATTGAAAATGGGACAGTTATATTGATTGGGCTTACAACATCAAACCCTTATATAAAAGTTAATCCTGCAATTCGCAGTCGTGTATCTATTTTCGAACTTCATGAATTAAGTCCTGAAAATATTAAAGATGGTTTGAAAAAAGCAACGCAACATTTTAAAGATATAACTATTAATGAAAACGCTTTAATTTATATTGCAACACTTTGTGGCGGAGATATGCGCTCAGCGTTAAACTTATTAGAGATGGCATATCATAGTAGCAAGGATAAAAATATAACTATTGAGCATATTAAATTAATTAATAGTAAACCAAATTTATATGTTGATGCAAACGAAGATGGCCATTACGATATGCTTAGTGCACTCCAAAAATCAATTCGTGGGTCAGATGTTAATGCATCCCTACACTATCTAGCAAGATTAATTATCGCGGGAGATTTAGATTCAATTGAAAGAAGATTAAGTGTTATTGCTTACGAAGATATTGGTCTTGCCAATCCTGGAATTGGACCACGTTTAGATAGCGCAATAAATGCTGCCGAAAGAGTTGGCTTGCCTGAAGCCCAAATCCCTTTAGCCCATATCGTTGTTGAAATGGCCCTATCTCCGAAAAGTAATAGTGCCTATATGGGACTACATCGAGCTATGAATGATATAAATATGGGAAAAGCGGGAAAAATACCTAGCCATATAAAAAACGGGTCTAAAGATTATAAATATCCCCATGATTATCTAAACGGTTATGTTTCACAACAATATTTACCAGATAATTTAAAAGATCAAGTATATTATATTCCCAAAGACAATTTAATTGAAAATAACTTAAATAAAGTACATAAAGAAAGGAAAAATAAAAAATGAAAGTATCAATATTAGGAACTGGAGCTTATGGAATCGCAATTGCTTCGGCACTTGCCAAAAATAATCATCAAGTCGCTATGTGGAGCGAAAATCAAGAAAAAGTTAAAGAATGGAATGAGACTCATCAATTAAAATCAATAATGGAATCGTATGATTTTCCTAAAAACATCACTATTTCCAATGATTTAGAGGAAGTTTTAAAGGACACCAGTATTATTTTTATGACTTGTGCATCAAGATTTATATGGGAAGTATCAAAAAATATCAAAGAATATTACCATAAAAGCATTCCTATTTGTATTGCTAGTAAAGGAATTGAAGATAATACGTGCAAATTATTATCAAACGTTGTAAAAGAAACATTAAAAACTAACAATATTGCTGTAATATCTGGACCTACTTTTGCTATTGATATGGTTAATAATGAACCAGTAGCACTAGCAATTGCATCCAATAATACAAAAACTAGAAATTTAGTGGCAGAAGCGTTGAGTAATGATACCCTAAAACTTCGCAAGTCTAAAGATATGATTGGAGTCCAAATTTGTGGTAGTGTGAAAAATATTATTGCGATAGCATCGGGAATTTTAGGAGGGCTTGGTTATTCAGAAAGTACTCAAGCGTTTTTAATTAACGAATCGCTACATGATATAAAAGATTTAATTTATTTCCTAGGGGGAAAACCTAAAACTATTTTGTCTTTTGCCGGAGTTGGTGATCTTCTAATGACTAGTATGTCGAAGAAAAGTCGTAACTACTCTTTTGGTTTTGTAATTGGTTCTACTGGTGATATTAATAAAATTAAAGAATATAGAGAAAAAAATACTGTTGAGGGGTATTTTACTACCAAAATTGTTCTTAGATTATTAGATAAAAAGAATATTCAAATTCCACTTATCACTTTAATAAATGATATTATTGATGGTAAAAAAGATCCTCATGAACTAGCAGATTTTTTAATTAGTAAAAAATAAAGCATTGAAAGTAAAATTTCAATGCTTTTTATCTTTTTAAATAAATTGGGTCATTTGGAGCCATTATACGATGTTCACTATTTGCTTTTTGAAAAGCTTCGGGAAAAGCTAAAGATAAGTTATGTAAACCACTAAGAATTTCTCTAATTTCTTCTTCTGCTACTCCATTAAAGTTTCTTGCAAATATATCTTTAAATAAATTGTACGCATCCTCACGTAGTTGAGATTCAACCGACTGACCAGTTAATCGTTTTACTAGTTTTCGCAAAACCTTTTGTTGAGGTTGCCACATCATAATAAATTCCATCGGATCTTTTTCCCAATGACAAGTTCCATTTTCTCCAGGTATAAGATTTACTCCGCCACTAGGTCGATGTTCAAAATCATATTTACAACCTGTTTCTGTTAGTGACATGCATGAAGTGCGCATAGAAAGTAAATCAACTATCGGACGATTAACATTTCTAGCTTTAACATATAAAAATGGTTGAGCTGCTATTCTTCCATTAAATTCTTGAAAATCTAGAACACTAACAATTGAAATATAACCTTCTTCGAGTTTTCCTAATAAATAGTCAAATTTTAAATTTTCAAAGTCCTCTGGTGCATATTGGCACCCGCCCTTTTTACAACATTGGCCACCGCATTTAGCGCATAATTCTTTGTTTTCATAAATATTTTCCATAGTAACCCCCTTTGAACGAACCTTATTATATATTTAATTAACTATTCTTGCAAGAAAAAAGGGATTACTTAAAATCCTCTTTAATTTTATTTATAATTGTTTGTTCATCTAAAGCGGTTAATTTAATTAATTCCTCTCTTGAGGCATGAGTTAAAAATTCATCATTTATAGCAAATATTTTAAACTTTGAGGAAAAATTATATTCTAATACATCCTGTGCTAAAACACTTCCCAAAGAGCCTAATTTCATGCTTTCTTCATAAATATAAATAGGTTTATTCATCTTAACAATTTGTGAAAACATTTTCTTATCATATGGTTTGATAAAACGCGCATTGATTACACTTATATCGAGATTTTCTTTAGCTAATTGTTCTGCTATATTAATAGCTCTTCCTACAAAATCACCATAAGTAATAATAAATGCATCTTGACCTTTTCTGGCTACATCCCAAGAACCAATCGGTAACACCTGAGCTTTACCGTAATCATATTTAATATTTATTTTAGGATATCTTATAGCAAATGGGGCATTGCAAGCTAATGATGTGCAAATTAAATCATTTGCTTCCTTAGCATCCTTAGGCATAGTAATTATCATATTAGGTATATTCATCATCATCGGAATGTCAAATACACCTTGATGAGAAACTCCATCTCCAGGAACAAGACCTGCCCGATCAATACAAAGGGTTACACCGGTCTTCATTCTAGCAATATCATGGACTAGTTCGTCATATCCTCTTTGCAAAAACGTTGAATAAACAAAAAAGATTGGTTTTTTATTATTTAAAGCCAAGCCATTTGCTAGTAAAAGCCCATGTTCCTCGGCAATCCCGACATCAATAAATTGGTTTGGTAATTTTTCTTTAATGGTATCTAATTTACTTCCATAACACATCCCTGGAGTAATACAAATTATGTCTTTGTCCTTACGTGCGAAATTATATACATACGAACTAATTATCTCGCTATAAGATGGCAAGTTCGCTACTTTCTTTAATTCCCCTGTATTAGTATCAAACGCAGAAATGCCATGAAATTTTCCTATTTTATCTTCCTCAGCTAAAGGATAACCCATCCCTTTTTGAGTAATAACATGTAATAATACAGGCCCGTTTTCATTTTTAGCAATTTCCAAGTATTTTAAAAGTTCTTCATAATCATGACCATTAATCGGACCGTAGTATTCAATTCCAAAATCATCAAATAAAGAACCTTTATTTAAATAGATTTTTTTTAAGTTTTCCTTTACTGAATTTAAGCCTTTTGCAATATTTTTACCTATTTTGGTTTTATTTAAAATATTTTTTGTGTTTTTCTTAGCTTTATTATAGCCTTTACCAGATCGTATTGAATCTAGAACATTATGAATTGCTCCGACATTTTCGCTAATACTCATTTGATTGTCATTTAAAATGATAATTTGCTTTGCTTGCATATCACCAATTTGATTTAAAGCTTCATACGCAAGACCATTACTTATTGAACCATCCCCAATAATCGAAATAATATTATAATTATTTTTATCTAAATCCCTAGCTATAGCCATTCCTAGCCCAGTTCCAATTGAAGTCGAAGAATGGCCGGCTTCAAATCGATCATATTTTGATTCTGAAATACTTTGAAATCCAGATAAACCATCTTTTTTTCTTAAACTCGTAAAAGCTTCAGATCGACCGGTTAATATTTTATACGGATAACATTGATGACCTACATCATATAAAAAAATATCCTTTTCGGGATCAAATATTTTCATCATAGCAATTGTTAAATCAACAATTCCTAAATTGGATGACAAATGACCGCCAGTACTTGAAACATTTTCTAAAATGAATTTTCTAATATCAATAGCTAATTCTTGCATCTCAGTTACTTGCATTTCTTTAATCTTTTTATAATCAAATATATTATCTTTCTTCATTAATTAAATCCTTTATTACAGCATCTGCTAGTAAAATACCCGCGGAAGCTGACACACTCATATATGAAGAGACTGGATTTGCTTTAATAGGAATTTCGCAAGACGATACTACTTTTACATCATCTATAAAATCTATTTTATTTAACTCGTGGCGAAGTTTCTTCCCAAGAGGGTCACCAACTGTTTTTCTTAGCGAATTAACACTTAATTTTTGAATATCTGTACGATTTCCAACTCCAAGTGAACAGATAATTTTTTTATTATGCTTTTTGGCGCTTGTAATTAATAAAATTTTAGCTTCAATACTATCACAAGCATCAATGATATAGTCATAGTTTGTATAATCAATAATACTATCTTTGGTTAAAAACTCATTTCTAATAGTCACTTTAATATCTTCACTAATATTTTGGGCATAATTTTTTAATACCTCAACCTTTTGACACCCTAGAACATTTTTATTTGAATGTAATTGTCTATTTAAATTACTTTCTTCATATGAATCAAAGTCTACGATAGTAATATTTTTAATTCCTGAACGAATTAATATTTCAAAACAAACTGAACCTACGCCACCAACTCCTACTAATAAAATATTTGCATTATTTAATCTATTAATTTCCTCATTAGAAAGCAATCCTGCTAATCTCTCATACATAATTATTATTCCTTTAAAAAAAATCTAGAAGTTTACCGTTGATAAAATCCCGCTCTTCGCAGGTGGGTAATCACATGAATCAACTTTAGGATCTCTACTCACTTAATGGGTAGATCTTCAACACCGTAATTCAATTAGATCCCCGTTTATCTATCATTGTCGGTTTTATGCTTGATAAACTATCTAGACAATTTAATTATATCAAAGGATATGTTTAAAATAAATAGACTTTACTGTAATTGACAGCAAAAATTAAGTCATTAAAAAAAGGATATTAATTAATCCTTTTATCTCCAGCATCCAGACACGTTACAGTTTGAACTATATGGCATTGGATTTGGCATTTCCAGTTTTACAATCATCGGAATTTTAAATGCACTACCAAATGCTACACAAGTACCAGGTTGTAATGTCTTTTGTTTTTCTATAACGTCTGTAGACATATTAGGAAGCATTTCTTCAATATATTTTATATCAAGTGGATGGGTCATTTTAAATATTAAAAAGTTTGAACATTGAGCAATAACTGTATCAGAGATTTCTACCGGTCTTTGAGAAATAATATCTAATAACACACCATATTTTCTTCCTTCTTTAGCTATCCGATCAAAGATATTATATCCAAGTAAGAATGTATCATTGTCTTTTTGAATATATCTATGTGCTTCTTCCAAAAATAAATGAAAAGGAATACTTGCTCTATTTTTTAATCCTTTAGAATAATCAAATAATAATTTGCAGAAAATCTTTACTATGACTTTAGCATATACATCGTCAATATCCTCTAAATTGATATTAATAATTTGCGCCTTCTTTTCTCCAATTGATTTTAAAGAATTAATAAATTCCTCATTAGAAACATAGCGACCACCATTAAAATATGTTCCTACTACTCCACCAACGATTGTATTGATTCTTACCTTTAATATTGAAGCATCATCTACTAATGTATCGTTATGTAAAAAGCCTTCGCTTATTAGCGTAAATTCTAATGCTTTAGCAAAATCTTTTAATGAATAAAATACCTTAGGATCTGGGGCAAGTGCTTCAATTGAATCATCAATATGTTTTAAAATATATTCTGTAATAAGTACTGATTCTCCAAAATAACCATTAGAATCAATTTCAAAACATTCACTAAAAGAACGCGTATATCCTAATCCCGGAATTGTAGTATCAAAGTTAAACTCTGGCGTATTACACGTTTCAATAATTGTAAAAATTTCATTTTTCTTTTGCGAAGTTGTTTCGCTGCTAAATAATACTGCTAACAAAGCTTTTGCTATTAAATGATTCTTATATCTTCTAGAATCTGGATTATCCATTGCAAAAATTTTAGATAACTTTAAAGTTTTTTCCAATATTGGTAATTGTGTATGACTACTTGCTTGAAGAAGCAATGCATAATCATCTAAAGTAAGTAGATTAACTGGAATTTGTAATAAAACATCAGTGGGATCTACAGGATTAGTAGTCACAAACTTATAATTATATTCAGGATTTATTTCATTTAGTTTTCCAAAAGCGTTTTTATATTCACCATATGCATCAAAAATAAATAAATTAGCATTCTTTGTACTAGTGTTTTTATTTAAGAAAATATTTTGAACTATTCTTGATACTCCACATGATTTACCTGATCCAGAATTACCAAATATTGCTAAGTGATTTGAAAATAAATCGTTAATATTAGGACATACTGTAAACCCCTTATAAATAGCACTTGCGCCTAAAACAAAGCTATTTTCATTATATTGTCCTACTAAAGCCATTAACTCACCACCGTTAATAACCCGAATAGTCGAAGATAATAAAGGCTTTCTTAGTACACCATTAATATAACGATCTTGAACATATTCTCCTAAAAATTTAATCTTTATAATTTCATCATTTAATTCTGTAATTTCTCCTAAAATTCTTTGATCATTACTTTCAAAAACGACATGGAGATTCATTAAATCTGCAGTAATAGTACTCTTAGCTAAATTTTGGACATGAGCAATATTATCACTTATATAAAGAATTTTTCCGAACATAAAAACACCTCTTTATTCTTTAATTATTATATCATAAAGAAATAAAAATAGAAAAATAAATTAATACTTTTCTATTATTTAAATTATAAAATTTGCATTTCTTTAATTTCTTTTAAAGTTTGTTCTTCCCAACTTGAAGCTTGAACTTGGGCAATATGTTTCTTTCCTAGTATTAACATTAATAACCGCGATTGCCCAATTCCCCCACCAATTGTGTATGGAATTTCCCTCTTTAAAACTTTTTGATGATATGGAAATGCTATTTTTTCTTCTGCTTTTGCTTTCTTTAATTGTGATATTAACGATTTTTCATCTACTCTAATTCCCATCGAAGATAGTTCAACAGCTTTATCTAAATTCTTTGAAAAAACAAGCAAGTCACCATCTAAAGACCAATCATCATAATCAGGACTTCTTAAATCATGAGGAATACCTGATTTTAGTTTATCGCCAATTCCAATAATAAAAATCGCTTTTTTTTCTCTAGTGATTAGTTCTTCTCTTTCTTTTGGAGTTTTATCAGGATACAGATCTTCTAGTTCTTGACTAGTAATAAAAGTAATTGTCTTAGGAAGTTCTAAACTTAAAAAAGGATACTTCTTTTTCATTGTGCTTAATGTTTGTCTAATTGCTTTATATATAGCACGTACTGTTTCTTGCAAAAATTCAATTTTTCGATCATCTTTTTCAATCACTTTTTCCCAGTCCCATTGTTCAACATACATTGAATGAATATCATCAACTATTTCGTCTTTACGAATAGCTTTCATATCTGTATATAAGCCGGTATGCATCGCAAAACCGTATCTACCTAACGCTTCACGTTTCCATTTAGCTAAAGAGTGAACAATCTCAAATTGTTCATCACTTTTCATAAAATCAACTGATTTTTCTGTACCAGTTAATCCATCTTGCAGACCCGAAGATGTTTTTACAAATAATGGACTTCCAACTTTAGTAAGTCCTAACCTTTTTTCTAATTGACTTTCAAAATATTTTTTTACTTCATCAATCATTTTAATTGTTTCTAAATAACTTAATTTCTTTTTCATTTTTCTTTCCTTCTTTCTTAATTTAAATTCTAATTAAGATACTTGTAGGACATATCTATTTTATTTATTTTTATTCCTAAAATAGATTCAAATGAAATATATTCTATTTTAGGTTCTTATATTATTGTTATTGTCATCTTCTGTCATATTATCACTTCCTTTTTCTTAAAAATAAAAAACCCGTATCATCCTACAAATAAGGACGAATACGGGTATCCGCGGTGCCACCTTAATTTATTACTAAAGCTTAATAACTTTTTTTATCTTAGTAATCTCTTTTTTTGCTCCAACAAGCATAGCAACATGATAACGGATTGCATCCGAACTAGTCTACTAAGAATAATCTTTTCGGTAGTTTGCTCGGAGGTGTTCTTTCACAATGCGCTTATCATCAGTTCACACTATACCTGACTCACTTGCATAAGCATCAAAGTTACTTTTCCTCTTCAACGCACTATCAATATAACACAATTGTTCGCATATGTCAAATTATCCGTTTTCTTTTAAAGAATTTCTTTATTGTTTTAGTAATAATAAATATAATATAGGCTCCAACAATAAGTGCAAATATATAGATTATAAGATAAATAAAATGAGGCACATAATCTTGGATTGTATTAAAAATAGGAAGCGAACTTTTAAAATATGGGCTTATATAAAACATATTAAATTCTTCACCATTTAATATTAAAATATTATAAACTAAAATATTCAAAAGATACGCAATACTTACAAATAAACAAAATACCTTAATAGCATTATTAAAATTTTTCTTAGTAATCTTCACTTCTCCACTTATAAGTAAATAAATAGATATAATAAAGCTACCAAGGTGTAACCACATTGTATGAACATTAACAAGAATGCTACTTGTAAAGCAGCTATCAGGCATCAAAATCGTGGCAATACTACCTAAAATTGTTACGAAAGATAGATATGAAAGTAGCGAAGTTCTAATCCTTCCCTTTTTTAAATACAAGCATATTAAGCAAACATAAATTGGAGTTGTACATAGTTGAAAAGGAAATGCATACCACTGATAATTCCAACTAGATAAACCTGTTACCGCGTCAAATTCAAAAGACCAAATAAGTTGCTTTAAAATCTCTAAGATTAATGCACCATAACCATAAATTGCCAAAACTAATCGAAATTGTTTCTCATTATATTTATTTTTTAATAAATAAAGTGTAAATATTAAAAACAGCATCACTAAAATGCAAATTAAGTGAAAAAGACCATAAGCTGTCGGGGTATTCATTGTTCCCTGTAAATTATAAAGGAATTTTTCAAATAAATTCATACTACACCTACTTATTACCTATAGTATATCTTTTTTCAAAAGATAGTTCTATATATTTTAAAGTGCATATGTCAACTTAATGTTGCATATAAAAAGTAAAACTTAATTGTTTTACTTTCTTGATTATTTATCTATCTTCTTATGAAGTAACTGTTTAGTAATAAGAGGACTGGCTTTTCCTTTAGTTTCTTTCATAACCTGTCCTACAAAGAAATCAAACATATTAGTTCTTCCATTTTGATATTCAATAATTTGTTCTGGATGTTTAGATAAAATATTATCAATAATTCCTTCGATTTCTTTTTCATCAGTAATTTGACTATTTTCTTTAGATATAAATTCTTTAGGTTCTTTTCTTTCTTCTAAAGCTTTATAGAACACTTCTTTAGCTTGCTTCGATGAAATTGTATTATCACATTGCTTATCAATAATTTGTTTTAATAACTTTGGAGTAATATAAAAATTCTCTAAAGAAATTTCTTCTTTATTAATATAAGCAATAATTAAGCCATTAAGCCAATTACATGCTGTTTTAGCTTCAATCCCAATCTTGATACAGTCCTCAAAATAATCAGCGTTTTTCTTATCTTTTACAATAATATTAGCATCTTTTTCATCAAGACCATATGACTTTATATACATTTTCTTACGTTCACTAGCAAGCATTGGAATACTCTTTTTAATACTTTCCACATAATTTTTATCAATCTTAATCGGTGGAATATTCGGCTCTACAAAGTATTTATAGTCTACGGCATCAACTTTACTACGCATATGAATTGTAGTACCAGTTTCTTCATCGAAACGACGAGTTTCTTGAACAAGTTCATTACTGCGACCTGCACAATATAATTCCAATTGTCTTTTTTCTTCGTAAAGAATTGTATCACGAACATTACCAAGTGAATTAACATTTTTAACTTCTACTTTTGGAGTAAGGAAATTACCTTCTTCATCTTGCAAACTAACATTAACATCACATCTTATTTGTCCTTTTTTAGTATCAGCTTCGGAAATATCTGCATATTGATAAATTCGACACATGGTATCTAAAAAAGCAACTGCCTCATCAGCAGAATGCATACACGGATCAGTTACACACTCTAAAAGTGGAACGCCTGCTCGGTTGTAATCAATTAGTGAAGTTGATGATAAATGATCTAAAGAAGCAGAATCTTCCTCTAAATGAATATCTTGAATAGTAATAGGAATCATTTGACCATTGCATTCAATATCAATACGACCATTTACACCAATTGGCATTGTAGCTTGCGTAATTTGATACCCTTTTGGTAAATCTGGGTAGTAATAATTCTTACGATCAAACATTAAATATTCTGGTTGTTTACAATTTAATATCAAAGAGGCCATAAGTGCTTTGCGAACGCATTCTTTGTTAACATTTGGTAAGATACCTGGCAAACCTAAATCAATACCTACGACATTAGCATTAGCTACTTTATTATAAATATTAGAGGCTGGACTAAACACTTTTGAATTACTTTTCATTTCACAATGCATTTCTAGTCCAATAACTAAACGATAGTTCATTATTTAACCTCCTTTACTATTTGATTTTTATATCCTAGTTCTTCTTCGATTGCACTAGCAATATTTAATACATTAGCATCATCTTTGAATGCACCTGTAATATTGATTGCAGTTGGCATTTCATGAATAAAACCATTAGGAATTGTAATTGATGGATATCCACCAAAATTTCCAATTGCTAGATGATTTTCTAATAATACTCGATGTCTATCTCCACGAATCATCTTATCTTGCGCCTTTTCAAAAGAAGTTGCACAAGAACCTGCGCAAGGTAATATTAAACCATCATATTCCTTAAATAATTCATTGAATTTATTACAAATAAGTCTTCTTACCCTTTTTGCATTTAAGAAATACTTTTCTTGATTTTCTTTTTGAAGGATGAAACTACCAATTACAAATCTTCTTTTAACAAACGGAGAAAAGCCATTAGTACGGTGATCTTTCATAACGTCCATAACACTATTGCCATTACCACGTGGTCCAAAGATAATACCTGTTAAATTTGAATTATTAGAAGTTGCTTCTGCACATGCTAGTGAATCATAAACAGGTTTAATAGCATTTAATAAATTAAAATCAATAGATACTTCCTCAACTTCAATACCAAGTTGTCTTATTTTAGCAATTGTCTTTTCAAAATCTTCCATTATTTTAATTGTATCTAAATCTACATAATTATTTTTATCACATATTTCTTTAATATAAAATAATTTTTTTCCTTTAACATTGCCATCAATTAAATTATAAAGTGAAATATCGTCCATATCTCTAATTGATGTCATGTCCTTGTTATCGGAACCTTTCATAGCATCCATAACAATAGCAGCATCTTTAACATTTCTTGTAAATGTCCCAATATGATCTAATGATGAAGCAAAAGCAAATAGTCCATATCTACTTACTAGTCCATAGGAAGGTTTATATCCTACTACCCCTGTAAATGCAGCTGGTTTTCTAATTGAATCACCAGTATCAGTTCCAATAGCATAAGGTACAACACCTAAAGCTACTGCCGCAGCACTTCCCGCAGAAGACCCACCAGCAATATGTTTCGTATTCCAAGGATTACGTACAGTACCACTATTACCTGTAGTTCCTGTAGCGCCCATAGCCAGTTCATCCAAATTAGTTTTACCAATCATTACAGCGCCATTTTTACATAAATTTTCATATACAGTAGCATCATATACAGGAACATAATCTTTCAAAGTATTAGAACAAGCAGTTGTTCTAACTCCCTTAGTAGAAATATTATCCTTCATAGCATATGGAATTCCAGATAAAAGATTGTCGTTCACTTCAACTTCTTTAGCGTTTTCAATCAGTAAATTAAAAGCATTGATCTTTTCATTATATTTTTTTATTTCATTTATACTTTCTTCTATCAATTCTTTTGAGGTAACATCGCCATTTTTTAAAGCATTATGAATTGTAAGTAAATCTTTATCTAAATAACGCATGTTAACCCACCACCTTTGGTACTTCAACTACGCGATCAATTTTCGCATCACAATTTACCAAAATATCTTCGATTGATAGTGATTCATCAGCAATATCTTCACGAAGGTCAGTTAGAGAAAATTCACAAGCAAAACTTTGTGGCTCTACCTCGCTTATCCCTTCGATCGAACTAATTATTTCCATATTTTCATTAATAATATCAAATTCTTCTAAAAGAGTATCCGCTTCTTCCTCTGATAAATCAAATAAAAGCTTGTTAGCATAATCATTAATCATTTCTTTTGTAAAATTTTTCATTTAACATCACCTATTTTTATTCCTAATTCTTTTAATTGATATTCATCAACAACATTTGGAGCCTCACTCATTAAATCATTACTTGATGCTGTTTTAGGGAATGCAATTACATCCCGAATATTTTCAGTACCTGCTAAAAGCATTGTTAATCGGTCAAGCCCTAAAGCAAAACCACCATGTGGCGGAGTACCATATTTTAATGCATCAACAAAGAAACCAAATTTTTCTTTAATGTCTTCAGGAGTAAGTTCTAATGCTTCAAACATTTTTTGTTGTACTTCACCATCGTGAATTCTAATACTTCCTCCACCAGCTTCGTAACCATTGATAACTATGTCATATGCCTTTGAGTAACAATTAGCTTTATCTGTAAGTAATTTATCAACATCTTCATCTTTCGGAGAAGTGAACGGATGGTGACAAGCCATATAACGATTTTCTTCTTCACTCCATTCAAAAGAAGGAAAATCAGTTACCCACAATAACTTATAATCATTTTCACTAATTAAATTATTGTCTGAGGCTATCTTACATCTTAAAGCTCCTAAAGCCGTTTTAACAATCTTTTTGTGGCCGCTTACAATAAAAACAATATCATTATTTTCAACATTTAGCATTTTTTTAATATTAGTTAATTCTTCTTCAGTTAAAGATTTAACTAAACTACCAGTTATTTCATCAGCGTATTTTATATATGCTAGTCCTGAAGCACGATATTTTTTTACATATTCAGTTAATTTATCAATTTCTTTTCTAGAATATTTATCGGCTAATTTTTTTGCTACAATAGCATTAATTATTCCACCATCACTTATTGTTTTTTTTAAAAATTCGACATTTGTATTAGTAAATAAAGATGTAATATCATTTATTATCATTTCAAAACGTAAATCTGGTTTATCACTACCATATAAGTTAATAGCATCATTATATTTCATTCTTTGTAAAGGTAAAGATACCTCGATACCTTTTACTTCTTTAAAAACATTTGCCACTAAATTCTCACCTAATGTAATAACGTCTTCTTCACTTACAAAGCTCATTTCCACGTCTACTTGAGTAAATTCTGGTTGTCTATCTGCTCTTAAATCTTCATCCCGGAAACACTTAGCTATTTGAAAGTATCTTTCTATTCCCCCAACCATTAAAAGTTGTTTATATATTTGTGGCGATTGAGGAAGAGCAAAAAATCTTCCATTAAATATTCTCGATGGCACTAAATAGTCCCTTGCTCCTTCAGGTGTACTCTTACATAAAATTGGTGTTTCTACTTCTAAAAAATTTAAGCTATCTAAATAATTTCTAATCGCCATAGTAATCTTATGTCTTAAAACAAGCTTGCTACTTATATCAGGTCTTCTGATATCTAAATAACGATACTTTAGTCTTGTCTCTTCTGAAGCATTTACATTTTCAGTAATTTGAAAAGGAACTTCAAGTGATGTGTTTAGTACATTTAACTTATCAACTATAACTTCGATATCACCAGTTTCAATTTTTTCATTAGCGGTAACTCTTTTAGCCACTTTACCAGTTACATTAATAACATACTCACTTTTTAGTAACTCAGCAGTTTTATAACATGCACTATCAGGATTAACAACTAATTGAATTATTCCTGTCCGGTCACGTAAGTCAATAAATATTAGACCACCTAAATTTCTAACTCGACTAACCCAACCTGATAATGTAATAGATTTACCAGCATACGTTTCATTAATTTGATTATTAAATAACGTTTTCATAAATACCTCCTTTATTAAAATTCACAATTTTTTGGTGTTCTTGGATAAGGAATAACATCACGAATATTATCTACACCTGTGATGTAAATTAATAATCTTTCAAAGCCCATTCCAAATCCTGAATGAACACATCCACCATATTTTCTTAAATTCAAATACCAATCTAAAGATTCTGTTTCCATATCAAGTTCCTTCATTCGCGCAAGTAATTTATCGTAATCTTCTTCTCTTTGACTACCACCCATAAGTTCACCAGCACCTGGAACTTCTAAGTCAACTGCAGCAACCGTTTTACCATCTTCATTTTGTTTCATATAGAAAGCTTTAATATCTTTAGGCCAGTTATAAATAAACACTGGACCATTAAAATATTCAGTAATATATTTTTCATGTTCTTTAGCAATATCTTCTCCATATTCTGGCGCAAATTCAAATTTTTCTTTGCTTTCTTTCAAAATACGAATGCATTCTTCATGAGTAATTCTTGTAAATTTGCTATTAACAAGTTTTGTAAGTTTATCAACTAGTCCTTTTTCTACAAAATTATCTAAAAATTTCATTTCTTCTTGGCAATGTTCTAGAACGTAAGAAATTACATATTTAAGCATGCTTTCCATAACTTGCATATCACCATCAAGATCGGTAAATGCCATTTCCGGTTCAATCATCCAAAATTCTGAAGCATGAGTTTTGGTGTTGGAGTTTTCTGCTCTAAAAGTAGGCCCAAATGTATAAACTTTTTTGTAGTTCATTGCAAATGGCTCAACTTGTAGTTGTCCTGATACAGTTAAAGAAGCTTGTTTACCAAAGAAATCTTTACTATAATCAGCTTTACCATTAACTCTTTCTAAATCTAAAGTTGTAACTTGGAACATTTCTCCCGCACCTTCGCAATCACTTGCAGTTATAATAGGTGTATGAACATAAACAAAGTTATTTTCATTAAAGAATTTGTGAATTGCATAAGCTGCAACACTTCTTACTCTAAAAACTGCTGTAAAAAGATTAGTTCTTGGTCGTAAATATGCTTGTTCTCTTAAAAATTCTCTAGTATGTCTTTTGGGTTGAATCGGATAATCTTCAGGACAAGTTCCTAAAACAGTTATTTCATTTGCTTTAATTTCATAATCTTCTTTACCTTCAGATTTCACAAGGTTTCCCTTAATATTTAAAGCACAACCTACAAGTAATTTTGAAACTTCTAGAAAGTTTTTTAAAGTTGTATCATACACAACTTGGATTCCCCCTTGGGTTGTTCCATCATTAAGAGCTATAAAACCAAATTCTTTCTGAGGACGATGATTTCTAATCCAACCATTTAATTCTACTTCTTTATCTAAATATTTTTCTATTTCTTTTAATATATCTTTTAAATCCATTATAACACTCCTAAAATATAATCTAAAATTTCATCTTCGGGAACTTTATGTTCTTCTTTAGTTAAATTATCTTTAACATTAATAAGCCCCTTTGCTAAATCGTCGCTATTTAAAATAATAAGTTGTTTTGCGCCCATACGATCAGCATCTTTAAATTGAGCTTTTAAGCTTCGGTTAATATAATCAGTTTCGCTTATAATGCCACTTAATCTTAAATCCTGTAATAAAATATTAGCTCTTAGTTTTTCTTCTTCATTTATTGCCATTATATACACATCAATCGCAGGCTCTTCATTATAATCTTCTTTAAGCAAATTGATAATTCTTTCAACACCACATGCAAAACCAACACATGGAGTATTTGGACCACCTAATTCATTAACTAAATGGTTATATCTGCCTCCTCCTCCTAAAGCTAAACTATCATCAAGAACAAGTTCAAATACCATATAATCATAATAATCTAACCCTCTTACTAAGTTATGATCAATCTCATAATTAACATCTAAGTAATCTAAATATTCTAAAACTTTATGAAATCTTTCGTTGCTTTCTGGGCTTTGATAATCCTTAATATTTGGCGCATTTTTCAAAATATCACCACTCGCATCAACTTTACAATCTAAAATACGAAGCGGATTGATTGTAAGTCGTCTTTGACAATCTTCACACAAATTATTCAGATGCGGGGTTAAATAATCAACTAAAGCTTTTTTATAATTTTCACGACATTGAATACTGCCTAAATTATTAATTTTTACAGTTACATCTAAACCTAATGATCTTAAAACATTAACTGAAAAAGATATTACTTCTGCATCAATTAATGGATCATCGCTACCTAATGATTCTATACCAAACTGAGTAAATTCACGGTTTCGGCCTAAGCCAGGTCTTTCATAACGATACATTGTTTCAAAATAATATTCTTTAATAGGATTTTTTACATCGCCGTATAATTTATCCTCAATATACTTACGAACAATTCCTGCAGTACCTTCTGGTCTTAAAGTCATATTCCTGCCTGAACGATCCGTAAAATCGTAAGTTTCTTTCTGAACAATATCGCTACTTTCACCTACCCCTCTTTTGAATAGTTCTTCGTTTTCAAAAATTGGTGTTCTTACATATTTGTAATTATATACTGCTGCATATCCATGAACAGTATCTTCGATTTTACGATATAATTGTGCATCTACACCAGTTACATCATAACATCCTTTTGGTTTTGTAATCATAATTTCCTCCTTTATTAAACAAAAAGACCTAGAAATCATAAGGGCGATGAGAAAACTCACCACGGTGCCACCTTATTTCTAGGTCTTTATATTTTATCGCTATTTAGCGTTCCTATGTTACTGGAAGTCGTCACTTTCCCATAGAAAATCTACGTTTATTTTAGTATATTTTAACATTTTAGTCAATACGAAAGTGCCTAGCCTTTACCCATTAACACTTTGAATGCTTATATTACTATTTAAGTTTGTCCCCATTAAATGCGTTTGATCATATTTATTAGCATATAATCTAAATACAATTTGATACGTTCTTTTTTTATTGGAACTTTTAAGTTTTGTTTTAAAAAGTTCAATCTTGTCATTTTTATCATAAGAATTAATTTCTGTTTCTTTTTTTATGACTTTATTATCTAATAATATTTCATAAGTATATTCATGAGAATTAATTCCATCAACCCCACTTGTTTTATTATATTTGGATAATGTTTTCATTAATATTTTAAAAGCATAATCATTATCCAAGGGATTAGTATATACTGCATTTAAGGTAACTATAGCCTTAGCAATTTCTTTTTCTTCTTTTAAAAGTAGATCGGAAGGATTTATCTTCATAGGAATAAATTCTTCGAAAGTTAAAATCGCTGTAGTAGCTCCTGCTTCGATCGCATTGACACGATTATTAATTTTAACATAGCAAATACTTGTGCTAATCAAAAAGATTAACGTTGATATAAAGGATAAATATATTGGAAATCTTTCGTCTTTCATTTTAACCTCTGACAATTAGGACAAAAATAAGTAGATCGACCGCCAACTTTATCTTTTACGATAACACTTTTACAAAAGCAAGTATCTCCTTCTTTAGTATGGACTTTTAAATAATTTTGATATTCGCCTTGCACATTAAGTGATGATGTATAACTACGTATCGTAGTACCTTTATATTTTATTGCCATATCTAAGATCCTTTTTGAATTTTCGAGGATATTTTTAGTGTCATTTATTGTAATATTTGTTCCATATTCAAATGGATTAATTTTTGATGCATGCAAAACTTCATCGACATAAATATTACCTAATCCAGAAATTATACTTTGATCAAGTAATAAAGTTTTAATTGGTACTTTTTTATTATGGATCTTACTATATAAATAATTACTATCAACTTTACCATTAGCATCAGGGCCTAAATTTTTAAAATATTGGGTAAGACTATCTTTATTAATTAAAACCATTCTCCCAAATTTACGAGTATCATGATATCTTAAATCAAAGTCTTCGAAAACAAAAATAATGTGTTCATGTTTAGATATTTCTTCGGAATGTTTTTTAATAAAATACTTGCCTTCCATTCTTAAATGAGAAATTAGATATTGATGCGGAGTTTCAAAAATCAAGTATTTACCTTTTCTTTGAATATCAATAAAAGAACTACCTTTTAATGCACTTTTAAAATCATTTATATCGCTTTCAATAATATTAGGATACAAAATTTTAATTTCTTTAATTTTTTTATTTAAAATTTGTTTTTTTAAAACTAAGCGTACTGTTTCGACTTCTGCTAGTTCTGGCACATAGTTCACATCCTTTTAATTTTCTTTTTTTATATGTTCTTTATATCTGTTTCCTCTTTCTTCGAAATTACTATAAAAACCATAGCTTGATGCTGCGGGAGACAACAAACAAATGGTATTTTTCTTTGTCACCTTTTTAGCTATATCAACAGCAGTTTCCACATCCATAGCTTCGTATGTTTTTTTTGTTATATCTTTCATAAGTTTAGTTCCCGTTTCCGGCATACATATAATATTTTCAACATCACATGAATTTAAGAAATCGACAAAACCAGAATAATCAATTCCTCTATCCATTCCGCCAATAATCAAAGTATTAACATTTCCTAAACTTTTGATAGCATTAATCGCAGCATCAGGGATCGTAGCAATAGAATCATTATAAAAAATAATATCATTATATGTACCTACTAATTCCATCCGGTGAGATAAAGGCTCAAATTCTTCGATTGTTTTAACACACTTTTCATAATCTAAATTTAATAAACTGGCTACTGATAAAGCAAACATAATATCTTTTAAATTATGATTACCTTTTAATTTAATATCAGTTGTAGTATCAAATATCTTTTCATCATCGACAACAATATAATTTTCGTTTATGTATGCATAAGAATTATCTTTCTTTTCAGCATTTAAATCAAATACCTCGGCTTCACCAGTTACAAATTCGATATATTTTTTTAAATCAGCATTATCCGTAGAATAAATAAAGTAATCTTCTTTCTTTTGAAAATTGGCAATATTAAGTTTTGCTTTGTAATATGCATCTAAACTTCTATAATGATCTAAATGCTCTGGGAATAAATTTAAAATAAGACTTATATTCGGAGAATTTTTAACAAATTCAAGTTGATGGGAAGACATTTCAATAACAACATATGTATCTTCATCTATATTATCAATTACATCTAAAATAGGTTTACCAATATTACCTACTAAAAAAGATTTATATCCTTGATCATTAATCATTTGATATATTAATGAAGATGTTGTACTTTTTCCTTTAGATCCTGTAACACCTATTGTATATCCTTTGGTAGTTTCTAAAAACATTTGTAATTGAGATGTAATTTTATCTTTAAATGGCTCAATGTTAACGTCTTTTAATGAAACTCCCGGAGCTTTAAATATTAAATCATATGAAGAAAGTGAATCATAATTAACATCAATAACCTCGGCATTTTCATCATCTAATACAATATTTTTATAGTTTTGATCCATTACAGTAAGTGGCATCAAAGGAAGATTTTTTCTAATATATTCAAAAGTTGATCTTCCCTCTTTACCAAATCCTAAAATAACAATCTTCTTATTTTGTAACATTTCAATTATTTTTTTCATTAATCGCACCTCTTACGATATTTATAAATTCATTAGGTAAATTATTTTCTTTGTTATACAGTTTTAACATTCCATTTTCGGGTATTAAAGAATAATTATTTTTATAATATTCTAATAAGTATGGCAAATTATTTTCATACTGCTCTATTTTTCTAGAAATAGCATAATTTACTTCATCGTATGTTCCTACACATTCAAATGGTTTATGCACTGAATGGCCTGTAAGCTCAATAAAAGTTTCTAAAAGTTCTTCTTTAGCAAATAGATCCTCTTTAAAGATATTAAATAGTTCATCATTTGTTAAAAATGGAGATAAAATTATATAAACAAACAAGCATTTTGGGCAATTGCAACACCAATGCCAAGGCTCTGTTTTACTTCCGACATTACAACTTTTAAAAACATTATGATATTCTTTAAATCTAGAAAATAACATTGCAATTTGAATTTCTGCAAGGGGTCTTAATAGACTAAAATAATGAATGCCCACATTAAAATTTTCTTTGACATAATTATTAAAATCGCATTCATATTCATAGCTTTTGGAATATTGATGATTAATTTTTGTCCCCACTACATTACTTTCATTAGCACTACTTTCATTTGATAAAACAACATATTTTTTTCCTGTTAAATACGCAGTTAATAAAGATACAAATGATACTAAAGCCGAAAATGGAGTATGCCCATTTAGAAAACCGGCTTTATTTAGTTCTACAATCCCAGGATCTAAATTTCTTTTAACAATGATATTTTTATCTAAATACCCACCAACTTTTGCACAATCTAAATGTACCGCTTTTGGATTTATCATAAAAGTATCATTATCTTCATACATGTCTTTTAAAAGATTTAAGCTTACTACGGAATCTTTACCTCCACCTATAGCAATTAAATTACCAGTACCTGTATATGATACTTCATAATTTCTTTTTGTATTTTCAATTTTAACATCCATTAAATCTTCTAAATCAATGTCAATATTATTTAAATAAAAGAACTCACCTAAACCATGGTAGTATAACTTTTTAAACCAACTGATTTGTTTATCGTTTAAAAAACCAGCCTTAATTATCACTTCATGAGGCATCGCACATTTCCAGTAACTAATAAGCTCAACCATTCCAATATGGAATAATAAGTCATTTAAAAAATCTTTATTTATATCTTTATTTTTAATATATGTTTTTTTAATTTCCAAACTTGGAGTAAATCTTTTTAATCCTTCGATTTCAAAATAATAGACTACTTTATAAGAATCATCATTTTCAATCACTTCATATTTTTCATATATAAAAGTCTTATATTTATCTTTCATGTCTTTATACTTCATATAGACCTCCCTATTTAATATCGTGCCAATTTAATCCGGTATCTGAACTAACTTTAAGTGGCACTTGTAACTGAATAACATTTTCCATTGTTTCTTTTACAATTTGACGCACTTTTTCTAGTTCTTTGGCTTTTACATCAAATATAAGTTCGTCGTGAACTTGCAATAACATTTTACTTGTAATATTTTCTTTTGTAAAGGCTTCATCAATTTTTATCATAGCTAATTTTATAATATCTGCCGCGGTGCCTTGAATCGGTGTATTAATAGCCATTCTTTCACCCGTTTGTCTAATCATATAGTTAGCATTATTTATCTCATCAATAATTCTTTTACGATTAAATAAAGTTTGAACATATCCTGTTTTTTTAGCATTTTCAACACTTTGCATCATATATTCTTTTACTTCAGGATACATTGCATAATATTTTTCTATAAAATACTCTGCTTCCTTTTTATTAACATGAATATTTTCCATTAAACCATAACTACTAATTCCATAAACAATTCCAAAAATTACAGATTTTGCTTTTGAACGCATATCTTTAGTAACTGTCTCTACTGGCACACCATTAATATCACTAGCTACTTTTGTATGAATATCACCACCTGTATTAAACGTTTCAATCATACTTTGGCAATTAGCAATATGAGCAAGTAACCGTAGTTCAATCTGGGAATAATCACAACTTAAAAATATATCATTTTCCGGTATAAATGCTTCCCTAATTTTTCGACCTAATTCCTCTCTTACAGGAATATTTTGTAAATTTGGTTCTACGGAAGATAGTCTTCCAGTTCGAGCAATAGTCTGTTTAAATATAGTATGAATTTTCTGATCATCAAAAATACAATTTTGCAAACCTTCAATATAAGTTGATTTTAATTTAGCTAAATTGCGATATTCTAAAATTAAATTAATAATTGGATGTTCATCCTTTAATTTCTCTAAAGTAGCAACGTCTGTTTTATATCCTGTCTTATTCTTTTTACCTTTTGCTATACATAATTTATCAAATAATATTTCCCCAAGTTGCTTAACCGAAGCAATGTTAAACTCCACGCCGGCATATTCATAAATTCTAGTCGTTAACTCTTCTAACTTTTGTGAAATATCTGTGCCTTGCGCTATTAAAACTTTACGATCGATTTTTATACCATTTTTTTCCATTTTAGCTAAAACATTAATAAGTGGAAGTTCAATGCTTTCATATAACATCTTAAGATTTTCTTTTTCTAACTTATCTTTTAATTGTTTATTATATTCAAAAAGAAAATAGGCTCTTAAAACAATATTTTTAATTAGTAAATTATTATCATCATTTTTTAATATATTAGAATAATACTCTAGTTCCTCTCCTAGAGCGTTAGCAAGATATGCTATATCATCTTTAACATTATAATTTAATAAATATGCACTTATCATTAAATCATCTTGAGCAACAATATTATTATTTAAAAAATATAAATTTTTCTTATGATCATATGTAATAATCTTTTTATCTTTCAAAATATCATTTAACTTATAAAATTGGTCTTTATTAAAATAATAAGTATATTTACCATCAGTAACACTAGCTCCAATTACATTACCTTTAGTATATATATCATTATCACAAGCAATATATAAAGCTACTTCTTCTTTTAAAACTACATTTATTTCATCCGATACAGTAATGTATTTAATATCTTTTTTCTCTTTAGGAATATTTAAATTTTTTAGAAAAGAATAAAATTCTAAATCATTATACATTTCCTTTAAAGCTTCAAAATTAGGTCCTACATAATTTAAATCACTTAGATTAACCTCTAAAGGAACATCACAGTAAATCGTTGCAATTTTTTGCGACATAAATGCGCTTTCCTTACCTACAACTAATTTGTCATGAACGCTACCTTTAATTTTATCAATATTTGTATAAATATTTTCTAATGAACCATACTCTACTAATAATTTTAATGCCGTTTTTTCGCCTATTCCTTTTACTCCAGGAATATTATCAGATGCATCTCCCATAAGAGCTTTTAAATCAATTATTTTCTTAGGTTCAATTTGATAGTCCTCAAAAAAAGTTTTTTCATTATAACGTATATAGCCAGTTTGTTTTAACAATTTGACATCAGTTTCATAATTAATTAATTGTAGTAAATCTTTATCGCTAGAAATTATCGTAGCATCAAACTCTTGATCTTCATGAGCCTTTTTAACAAGCGTACCTATAATATCATCTGCTTCATAAGGTTCTAATTCTAAGTGACAAATTCCCATGGCATCTAAAAGTTTTCTAGCTACGGGCATTTGCATTTTTAGCTCATCAGGAGTAGCATTTCTTCCTTCTTTATAAAATTCAAATTCTTGCTTCCGGAAATTTTTACCAATGTCAAATGCTACAGCCATATAACTTGGTTTTTCTTCGGCAATAATTTTATTAATCATTGTAGTAAAACCATATAATGCATTAGTTGGAAAATCTTTACTATTTCGCATCATGTTACCGTTATATGCAGTTGCATAATAACTTCGAAACATTAAATTATTTCCATCTATTAAAACTATTTTTTTCATATTTCACCTATAAGAAAATTATAACAAAAAAAGATAGTCATTTAAACTACCTTTTTTCAATTGTTATTACCGGTCTAATACCCATAGAGTATTGTTTATTTAAGGAATTTTTAACAAAAAGGGATTCTAATGCTACATTCCCTTCGCTATTAACTACTGCATAAGCACCGATTGCATAATGAGTATTAACGGCAGTCGACGATGTTAAAGTCCAATATCCCTTGTCAGTCTCTAGATTATTTATTAACCACTTGGCGTTTTCTAATTTGCGATATTCTTCAGCTGTAATTAATCTTGCCCGCAAATCTAAATCCATCAAATCATATTTTTCTAAAACTTCTTCACCATCTTCGCTTGCTAAGTTAAAATCTACATATTTTTCATCTTTTGAAAAGTAAATTTTATCGTATCCTCGAGTAGTAAATCCTGTGTATTCACAACTATAATTTGCAGTCGTTCCTTTTTTACACATTTCTTCACTGTATATTTTACCATAGTCATTATATACATAATCCTCAATAGGTTTTATGTTAGTCCATTTCTTTGTATTTTCATAAATTTGCATCAGAGCTTCAAGCGGACCTTTCATATTTATTGATTCACTATGCCAATCTACATTACTAGCAATATTTTTATCCATTAATAAAGTCATGTTAGTCTCTGTATTATCAATTACATAAAAATTATAATCTTTTTTGTCATTAACCATAACATTAACTAATATTCCTTTTTTAATTTCATCTTCACTACATACATTTCCTTTTTTTAAACACTCTTGATCATTATTTGATTGTGGCCCATCGTTTGTATCTGGTTTCTTTAATAAAGAAAATACAATTACGCCCACCAAAATAATAACAAAAATACATAAAATAATAAAAGCTTTCTTATTTTTCATAATTAATCCTGTGCACATGCTGTTCTACTGTTTTTACAAGCATTTGCTTGGCTGTTACCTGTACAATACCAGCCTTTACCCCTTTCTGTTGAAGAACTACATTTATAAGTGTTCCAACTAATCGATTTGTAATCTTTGTTGTTCCATGAATATGTTCCACCTGAAATACCTACTGTTATTTTACAAGAAGAACCATATGAAATACCACTATAATTTACTTTAATGTAATTATCATCATAACCAGATTTACTACAGCTTCCTACGCTATATGTTTCAACCTTACAAGCACTACTAATAGTAAATTTTACAACTCCGCTGGATACACTTGAAATCCAAGCTTCACAATAATTAACATCTAAATCATCTTCATCTATATTACAAGATGCTGGCAAATTAGTTTTTATTTTATTTCTTCTTATTGACCCCGACGTCCATGAACCGTTTTTTTCATCATAATCACACCATGTATCATCACATGTAGTTATATAATATTCATTACAATTATCATCATATCTATAATCATAGATATAATCTAAGCACAGTTCCCAATCAACCTCATCATCATAGTATTCTCTTCCACCATACATGTAATAACATGTTTTATATTTATAACCGTCGGACTCACATGATCCCCATGAACAATCATAGTAGTCACTATCGCAGGCTTTATAATCAACGTTGTATTCTGTATACTCTTTGTTTTTATATTTATATTTACAGCTTTGGTATTTCCAGCCGTACTCATCACAGCTTCCCCATTTACAGCCGTAATAATCACTATCACAGCCTTCTGTACTAGTGTAGGATTGCCACTCACCTAAACAACCGTTATATCTTGAATAAACTTTATACCCGTTATCAGAGCAGTAGTCATATGTGTATGTACCTTCGCTGCAGCATGCTTGAGTATTACATTTACTCGTAGATCTATCGGCACCATAATCTATTCTACAGAAAGTATCAAAATGTTCATCTCTATAATAGACATCTCGATATTTATATCCGCCTCCACAAGTTACAGAGCAACTTCCCCAGGTTCCATAACCATATACTTCTTCATCATCACATGTTTTATATAGTTTATAAGTTTTAGATTTTGAATCCGATATATTTCCAACAGCATCTTTAATAAAGGCGTATAATGTAAAACTATTTCCTGAACCTTCATTTGCATTAAATGTATATGATGCTGTATATGTTCCATTGAAATTATTCCATGTACAGTTTGTAGAACTATTTGTTGTACTTATACATACTTTTGATACGCCACTATTAGCATCGCTTCCTTTAACTGTCAATGTTGCATATTTTGAATTATAATTTGCATTATTTGATGTTATTGTAAATGATGATATTGTTGGCTTAGTAACATCTACATAGACGTTAGCGGTTCTTTTAGAACATGAAACCGTATTACCTGCGACATCTTTTATTGTATAAGCTGATATACTAGTTGTTGTTGTCGTTGAAGTATATTGTTTGTTTGAACCATTATATGATGTATTACAGCCTGAATGGTCATCTTTACATCCCCAGTAGATAGTTCTTGACGTAGCCCATGTTGTACTATCACCTGAATTTGTACATGTTGGCGAGGTTTTATCTACATAAACATTAGCTGTCCGTTTTGAACATTTCGTGGTATTTCCAACTTTATCCTTAATTGTATAGGCCTCGATTTCTGATTGGATTGTCGTGGTGGAAAAAGTTTTACTTGAGCCATCATAACTTGTATCACAGCCCGCATGATCATCCTTACATCCCCAGGTTATTGTTCGATTGCTATTTGTCCAAGTTGTACTATCACCTGAATTTGTACAACTCGGTGCAGTTTTATCTACATATACATTGGCTGTTCTTTTTGGACATGTTGTCGTATTTCCTGCTTTATCCTTTATTGTATACGATGCTATTTCTGATTGGATTGTCGTTGAGTTAAAAGTTTTACTTGAACCGGAATAACTTGTATCACAGCCCGCGTGATCATCCTTACATCCCCAGGCTATTGTACGATTGCTATTTGTCCAAGTTGTACTATCACCTGAATTTGTACAACTTGGTGCGGTTTTATCTACATATACATTGGCTGTTCTTTTTGGACATGTTGTTTGGTTTCCTACATTATCTTCTATGGTATAGGCTGCTATTTCTGATTGTTTCGTTGTTGTTGTAAAAGTTTTACTCGAGCCACTTTTTGCTGGATTACATCCTGATGATGATTCTCCTGTTCCATCATCACATCCCCATGTTATTGTTATCGGATTATTTGTCCATACTGTATTATCCCCACTATTAATGCAGCTCGGTGCGATTGAATCTATCTTAGATGCTTGGATAACACTTTTATCAATTGACATTAAGTTAGTATTTCCAGCCATATCTTTAACCCAGATATACCATGCACCATTTTGTGTTACATCTACCTCAATATTTTGTTTATTTCCTGCTGTTGTTATCCATCCTGATGTTGGCTCTGTATTTGTTTGTGTTATAGCGTATCCACTTAATCCTGATTCATTATCTACTATTGTGGCACTTATTTTCTTTTTTTGCGCCCAAACATCAGGATTATCAATTAATATATCTTGAACCATTGGTTCTTTTATATCAATCTTGATTCTTGCATCCGCGGTATATGGTTTATCATCTTTATATGCAATAACTTGAAAGACATCATTTATGTAATTTCTTTCGGTTAATTCTAATTTATAAGAATCTCCTTCATAATGAACATCCGGCGCAAGTGGTGATATCCATTTAAATTTTTCGCCCTCTAAAAAGTCTGGTACATTTGTTACTTTTAAATAAATATCTTTTCCTTTTGCATCAATCCAATCATTAGGAATACTAATATAATTTGAACAAGATTCACCCTCCGCGGCAGCACAATATTTGACATTTAATATAGCATCACTGATTATGTCATAATCACAAGTACCATCTTCCATTTCGGTTCCTGCCTTTACTTCGGCTTCACCACTTGTATAATCGATATAATAACAATTTAGTGATTCTTTGGTATCCGGGGCTATTATTTGATTACTTTCATCATCAGCTTCGATATAACCTTCTTGAATTAACGTTTCAACATATACCTTTTTTACTTCTGTATCATTTACATATCTTTTCGCTGCTACTTTTACGTTTGATATTATATTTTCTCTTTGTTTTTTTTGGATTGCACCTTGCACTGATGAAAAAGATGTTACAGCAATTGTTAGAATTATTCCTAATAATACTATCGTTGCTAAAAGTTCAACTAAAGTAAATCCTTTTTTATTCTTAAGCATTTCTATCACTCCATATTTTTCATTATTATTATAACAAAAAAAGACAGTCATTTAAACTATCTTTCTAATAATTATTACAAATTAAGTTTCTTATTTTGCACATGCACTTATCGAACCATCACAAGCACCACTGCAATAATACTTATCTCCTCTAACACTAGAACTAGAACATCTTTTGGTAGTCCAATGAAATTTTTTATACGAAGCTCCAAGCCATTCATAAGTCCCACCAGAAAGGTTAACTGTGATAGTACATGATGTTTGACCATTATAATTAGCAGATATCCAATAAACTCCACTATCATCTACATATTTCTCAGTAGAACATTTATCACCAGAAACACTTGCTATTTTGCAACCCCCAGTTATTTTAAATTCAACAATATTACGATTATTATCATTAACATTCATAATACGAGCACCACAAGAACTAGCATCAACTATGTCATCAGTACATTTTGAAGGCGCCTTCTCTTTTAAGTTGCTCTTTTTTATTGTTCCTGACTTAGACGCACCATTTTTTTCGGTATAAGTACACTCTGTGTCATCGCACATAGTTATATAATATTGGTTACAATTATCATCATATCTATACGCATTTATATAAACATAGCAAGACTGGGTGTTACATTTTTTGTTTGATCTATCACCGTTTTCTTCTTTCCGACAATATTCTTGGAAATGCTCATCACGATAGTAAACATCACGATATTTATATCCTCCGCCACAAGATTTAGAACAAGAACCCCAATCGCCATAACGATAAGCCTCTTCATCGGTACACATTTCATAAAGTGTATATTTTTTAGATTTAACTTCCGATATATTTCCAACACTATCTTTTATATATGCGTTTAACGTATATGTTTCACCATTTCCATCATCAACATTAAATGTATAATCTCCTGTATAATTTCCATCAAAGTTCTTCCAAGAACAATCATCATAAGAGGATTTTCTAGTTACGCATACCTTGGAAACTCCACTATGATTATCTGTTCCTACAACTTTTACTTGTGTGTACTTAGAATTATAGTCATCTTCACTTGAAGTGATTTTAAGCGATGATATTTCCGGTTTCTTTTTATCTATATAAATATCTGCAGTTCTTTTAGGACATATAGTTTCATTACCAACATTATCTTTTATAGTATATGATTCTATTTGAGCAGTTTTCTTAGTCGAACTAAACGTTTTACTTCCTCCTAGAGTTGAGGTTGAACAACCGGATGAACTATCTCCCGTTCCATCATCACATCCCCAACTTATTATTACATCTTTCTTTGTCCATTTTGTATTATCGCCACTATGCGTACAACTCGGGGCAATTGAATCAATTTTTGAGACATTTACTATACTATTTGATATTGTAGATTGATTTATATTTCCTGCTACATCTTTAACCCAGATATAGTATGTTCCATTTGAAGTTGCGTTAAATTCAATTTTTTGACTATTTCCCGATACACCACTTGTTATCCATCCGGATGTTGGCGCGCTACTTTCTTGCGTTACTTTATATGCACTAAGTCCTGATTCATTATCTACTATAGTAGCACTAATTTTCTTTTTTTGTGCCCACTTATCAGGCTTTGCGACTGTTAAATCCTGAACTATCGGTTCTTTATTATCAATTTTTATTCTAGCATCTACGGTATATGGTTTATTACCTTTATATAAAATAGCTTGAAAGACGTCATTTACATAATTTCTTTCAGTTAGTTCTATTTTATAATCGATTCCTTCATGACGAACATCTGGCGCAAGGGGCGATATCCATTTAAATGTTTCAGAAGCCAAAAAGTCTGGTACATTTACTACTTTTAAATAAACATCTTTTCCTTTTGCCTCAATCCAATCATTAGGGATATTTTTATAATTGCCCTCTAAACAAATAGCGCCTTCAGTTACAACACAATACTTTATTGATAAAATAGCATCACTAATTATATCATAATCACAGGTCCCATCTTCCATTTCGGTTCCTGCCTTTACTTCAGCTTCACCACTTGTATAATCAACATAATAGCAATTTAGCGATTCTTTTGTATCCGGGGCAATTATTTGATTACTTTCATTATCAGCTTCGATATAACCTTCTTCAATTAATGTTTCAACATATACTTTTTGGATGTCTCTATCTGTAACATATCTCTTCGCTGCAATTTTCACTTTAGAAATAAGATTTTCTTTTTGTCTTTTTTTGACTGTATCATGAACTGATGAAAATGATGTTACAGCAATAGTTAGAATTATTCCTAACAATACTATCGTCGCTAAAAGCTCTATTAAAGTAAATCCTTTATTACTCTTCAACATTTTCTACCACTCCATAATTTACATAAATAATTATATCAAAAAAAGATAGCCAATTAAACTATCTTTTTTCAATTGATATTACTGGTCTAATACCTATTTTTAATTCTTCATTAAGAGAATTTTGAATAAATAAAGATTCTACAGAAATTCCGTTTTCTGCTTTCACTACTGCATATGCTCCGACTGCATATCTTGTATTTGCTGCAGTTGAAGAAGAAAGCGTCCAATACCCTTCATTATCTTTTAAGCCATAATCTAACCATTTGGCATTTGCAAGTTCATTTACTTCCTCAACGGTAATTAATCTTGCTCTTAAATTAAAATCCGATAAATCTTGTCTTAATAATGGTTCTTCTTCCTCCGGGGCAAAATTAAAGTCGACATATTTTTCGTCTTTAGATAAAACAATTTTATTATATCCTCTTGTTTTATATATAGAATATTTACAACTATATCCAGGATTTGATCCTTCTTCACACAGTTTATCACTATATTTTTTTCCATAATCATCGTATGTATAATTATCTATAATATCAATCTTTGTCCAACTGTATGTATAATCGGATAATTGCCCCAAAGCTTCCAAAGGACCTTTCATATTTATAAGTTCATGATGCCAGTCTATATTATCAGCGATGTTTTCATTCATTATTAAGGTCATTTCATTTTCTGTATTAGAAATAACATAAAAACCATAGCTTTTCTTGTCATTTACCTCAACATCTACATAAACACCATTTTTAATATCTTGCAAGCTACAAACATTTCCCTTTTTAATACATTCATTATTTTCAATTAAAGGTAGTGTTTTTTCGGGTTTTCTAATTATAATTAAAACTACTATTAAAATAATTAGAATAATACCAATTAAAATAAACAATTTTTTATTATTTTTCATATATTAACTCTCTTTCACGCATCCTGAATTACCTGTTTTACATGCTCCAGATTGACTACTACCTGTACAAAACCAACCGTCTCCTCGTGAATTACCACTTGAACATTTATGAGTATTCCAAGAAATATCATTGTACTCAGCATTTTGCCAAGTATATGTTCCTCCATAAAGATTTACCCATATATTACAAGATGTAGCATTACTAAAATTAATTTTTAAATAATTGCTACCAGCTTCTTTAGTAGTACAATTTCCATCAGAATAATCATCTATAGTGCATCCTCCTGTAATAGTAAATTTTACTATGTCATTAGATGCCGAATATATCCGGGCCCCGCACGTTTTAGGATCCACGACATCTTCATCACATTTTGAAGGAGGATCGTCTTTTAAATCGTTCCTTTTTATTGTACCATTAGTCCACGTTCCATTTTTTACAGTATAATTACACCATGTATCATCACAAGTAGTTATGTAATATTGATTACAATCATCGTCATATCTATAATCACCTATTTCTTCTTCGCATTGTTCCCAATCAACAACATCTTCAATGAATACTTCTCCACCATACATATAAAAGCACGATTTATATTTATAACCATCGCTTTGACAAGTTCCCCATGAACAACCGTAGTATTCACTTTTACATTTTTTTGTAGTAGTAGTGTATTCCCAATCTTTGATACATTCATTATATCTTGAATTTACTTTATATCCTTCATCAGAACAATAATCATATTCCCATTCGCCTTCGTTACAGCATGCTTGAGTATTACATTTACTCGTAGACTTATCAGCATTTTTATCGATTCTACAGTGCGTTTCAAAATGCTTATCCCAATAATAGACATCACGATATTTATATCCGCCTCCGCAAGTTACAGAACAATTTCCCCACTCGCCATAATCATATACCGCTTCATCATCACATGTTTTATATAGTGTATATACTTTTGTTTTTGAATTAGATACATTTCCTGCAGTATCTTTAATAAAAGCATATAATGTATAACTATTTCCCGTACCTTCATTAGAATTAAACATATATGATGATGTATAAGATTCACTATAATCATTCCATGTACAATTTGTAGAATCATTAGTCGCGCTTATACATACTTTTGATACACCACTATTAGCATCACTACCATTAACAGTTAATGTTACGTATTTTGAATTATAATTTGATTTATTTGATGTTATTGTAAATGATGATATCGTTGGTTTGGTTGTATCTACATAAATATTTGCATTTCTTTTTGGACAAGTTGTTTTATTACCGGCATTATCTTGTATTTCATAAGAACTTATTTCTGATTGTTTTGTTGTTGATGAAAATTTTTGACTAGATCCACTATAAAGTGGGTTACATCCTGAGGACGATTCACCTGTTCCATCATCACATCCCCAAGTTATAGTTATAGGATTTTTTGTCCATACTGTGTTATCACCACTATTTGTGCAGCTCGGAGCAGTTGTATCTATCTTCGCTACCTGAATAACACTTTTATTAATCGACATTAAGTTAGCGTTTCCTACCATATCCTTGACCCATATATACCATGCGCCATTTTCATTTATTTCAACTTCTACATTTTGTTTATTACCATTTATATTAATCCATCCCGAAGAAGGTAAAGTATTTTCTTTGGAAACAGCATAACTACTTAATCCCGATTCGTTATCTACTAATGTAGCACTTATTTTCTTTTTTTGCGCCCAAACATCTGGATTATCTATTAATAGATCTTGAACCATTGGTTCTTTATTATCAATTTTCATTCTAACATCTGCTGTGTATGTTTTATTATCTTTATATACAATAACTTGAAAGACATCATCTATATAATTTCTTTCGGTTATTTCTAATTTATAAACCCTTTCTTCATAATGAACATCTGGAGCAAGCGGTGATATCCAATTAAATGTTGCTCCCTCTAAAAAGTTTGGCTCATTATGTACTGCCTTTAAATAAATATCTTTTCCTTTTGCATCAATCCAATCATTAGGAATATTAATATAATTTGAACAAGTTTCTCCCACCGCGGCAACACAATATTTGATATTTAATATGGCATCACTAATTACATCATAATCACAGGTACCAGTTTCTTCATCTAAAGATCCTGGGATAATTTCTGCTTCTTCATTTGTATAATCGATATAATAACAATTTAGTGATTCTTTTGTATCCGGAGCAATTATTTGATTACTTTCATCATCAGCTTCGATATAACCTTCTTCAATTAATGTTTCAACATATACTTTTTTTACTTCTGTATCGTTAACATATCTTTTCGCTGCGATTTTTACTTTGGAAATCAGATTTTCTCTTTGTTTTTTCCGGATCGCACTTTGCACTGATGAAAAAGACGTTACAGCAATTGTTAAAATTATTCCTAATAATACTATCGCTGCCAAAAGCTCTACTAAAGTTAACCCTTTTTTATTTTTAAGCATATTTTAATCACTCCATATTTTACATAAATAATTATATCAAAAAAAGATAGTCTTTTAAACTATCTTTTCTCCATCAGTTAAATTAAATTTTTCTACTATTTCATCGCCACTATAAATGTTTACTATATTATCTTCAATTTCAAAATCTACTTTTCCGGCTGAATAATCAGATTGGAAAACTACATTTTCATAATTTATATCATAAATAAAAGCTTGATTACTATTATTTATTAAAATATGATATGAATCTTTAGTAGCAATTTTAGTTATATTATAATTTGCTAAAATCTCTACCCCGTTATAAGTAAATATAGTATATTTGTTATCCTCAGTTAGATAATAAATATATGTTTTATCATAATCATATATTGGATCACTTGAGGCACTCGTAAGTCGTTGATCACTTGCATCAATAATGTACCAACTATCTTGTTCTTTAACGGCAATACGATCTACGGCAAGATTAGAACTTTCATTATTGTTAGCAATTCCCATAAATTGATATTTTGCAGGGATAGTAAATATTATATTATTCATATTAAATAAACCATAATTCCCTTGAGAATCTTTAACAATGATATTTCCATTTGCTAGTGTTGTTCCATAGTTTTTAATCATTAAAAACTGAGCAATAGAAATATTACTTTTAATATTATGCAGTTTTACTGTATCTCCGTCTTGAATAAAAGTATATTCTCCACCGAAAATGCCTATAGCTTCGTTAGCTCCTACATAATGTTTAATATACTCATCATCAATTATTGGGATTGCATCATCACAAATATCAGTTTGACATTCATAAGTTCCAATTAATTGATCATTGGCATCATAATAAAATAATTTATTTTCATATTTATGTAAATGCTGAGGATTTCCTCCTTCTTTACTATATTTAACATGACTTATTATTCCGTAAATAGAACCAGGAAGAAAACAAAGCAGCAATATTATTATTAAGGGAAGTACTACTTTATTCTTCTTCATTTGTAACTAAGCTCCAATCTTCTAAACTATATTTATAATCAACTGTGGCATTTTCGCCTTGAACAATACTAATTACATAAGAATCACTATGAATAGCCATCTTATAACCATCTGCAATTTTATCAGCAGTAATTTCTAAATCCTCAGCAAGTAATTTTGTCTTTCCATTCTCATAACTATATACATTTAATTTTTTATTTATTACGCCTACAAAGAAATCATCGAATAGCTCCACGTGATCAAGTTCTTCAGAAATAATACTACCTGTATCAGAATTAGCAAGTTTATATACCAAATATTTTTTATCTTTAACAACTAAATAATCATTACGATATTCTTTTATAGCAAATTGACTTGATGCTAATAGTTCTCCTGTTTTAGTATATAAATAATTTTTATTCCCTCTTTGAACTAGTAAATAATTTCCTAAATAACTAATATCTTTAGTTCCTTCATTTTCCTCTTTAAATGATATTAATCCTTTTGGACCACTTTCTGTAAATGTTATTACCCCAAGATTACCATCATTATTTTTAGCAAATACCAAACTATCTAAAGCCGATATAAAAGTTATTGTATCTGCACTAACGCCAGTTTCTACTGCTTGATATTTTACTTTTTGCGAACTATTTTTAATATCATATAAAACAACAGTTTCTTTAGTAGCCCCTTCTTTTGTATCTCTAATGAATACAAAATTATCATTTATGATTGGAATATATCCTTGTTTATTATCTTTATTTACTAAAGTACTATCTTTAGCAATAAAACAAGTTTCATAAGCGCTTTCTGAACTAGTAACTTTATTTTCGTTAGTACAACTATAACTACCAATCATATCAGTCTTTTCAATATCACGATAGAAATATAATACTCCATCAATATAATTGACATAATCTGTTTTTTTATTAATTGCTACTTCATTTAAATTAATAGTTTTAGTAGTTTCATCACTTAACTCAAATGTAATTGCACTGCTTGTAAAAGTAATATTATAAGCTTTTTTAGTTTCTTTTAAGTTATTCTCTTCATCAAAAATATAAGTTTTATTATAATCTTCATTTTTTACTTTAATGCCAGACTCATTTAATTTAAACAATTCTGTATCATAAGCATATATTTTCTTATTAGTAATTGTAAAAATATAATTATTAGCAAAATCAATATAATCGTATAAATCCTCTAAAACTTTTTGACCTTGATAATCGTATAAACTATACCCATCTTCATAAACAGCCATATATTTATTAGAAAAATTTCGAATATTACCACGAATCTTTGAAGTTAAAGTTTTACCAGTTTTATCTACCAAATAAGAGTAAGTACCATCTTTCGCAACAAAAGTTGAATCACTACTAATAATACCTAAATAATCATAAGTAAAATCTAAAACCGTATTCGCATCAGTTAGTGTAAATTCAATTAAACCATATTTACCATCGATATTTTTTGCCACTATTAAGTCAGCGTCCAAAGCTCCGGTTTTAATTAAACTATATTCCCCAGTCTTTGTTTCTTTTTCAATATCGTATAATACTATTCTTTCTTCATCAAAGATAAATACAAAGCGGTCATTATAGATTTTTGATTTTTTCTCAATTAAATTATCATCTTCATCCATATATATTGGAATATCAAATTCATCTTCATTAGTAAGAGATGCTACATAACATTTATCTACATCAGCATTAACACATGTATAAATTCCAATTACTTCATCTTTACTATTAAGAAGTTTTAATTTTCCATTATCATAAATGTAATTATCTTTTTCAATAACGATATTTTCCACTGGCTCTTGCGGTGTTTTTTCTTCTTCTTTAAAAACTAAGAAGTATAGTAACAATGCACCAATTAAAATTATCACGAAAGCAGCGATTACTAAAATAATAATTTTGCCTTTTTTACTTAATTTATTCCAAAAAAACTCTTTTTTAGGTTTCTTAATTTGTTTTTTCGAAGGCTTAACTTTAATTTCTTCTTCAGTAACTTTGGTTATTTGTGATTCATTTTCATCAAATAAAGTATCTTCCGATACAGAACTAAGTTCAATGATTGTATTATCATCTGTATAATGCTTTTCTTCCATCTATACCACTTCCCTATTATCATTTTCAATTATATCAAAAATGGTATTTATTTTCAATAAAAAAGGACTAGCCTCATAACTACTTCACAAAGTAATTAATTAAGACTGGCCCTAGTATTAAAAGCATTATTAAAGGAATAAATAAAAGAACACTTACAACAGATATTTTCGTTGGCATTTTATTAATTTTACCCTTGATTTCTAAAATTCTCTTATCAGTTAAATATTCAATTTGATTATTAAGAGAATCTACAATACTATTACCATACACATTAGATTCAATGACATTCAATAATACATTGTTAACGGTTTTTGATGGAATTCTTTTCTTTAAATCTTCCAGCGCTTCAGTTAATGATTTACCTAATTTAACTTCTTTTAATGCAACTTTAAATTCTAAAGATAAGTCACTATCAATTGCATCCGAAGTAATTTCTAAACATAGTTTTAAATTTCTATCGCTTTGCAACGTTAAAGCTAAAACTTCAAAAAAGAAAATTGCATCATGTTCTAGAGTCTTTACTCTCTTTTTAATTTGATAATCTAAATAATAATAGTCATATAAAAGATATACAACAATTGTAATTATCGGGGATAAAATATAGCCATGTTTAAAATAAAATAAACAAAAAAGAAAAGTAAATATCAAAAGAATTAATTTTAAATTCAAAAACTTATTAATATTTAATTTACAACTACTACCTAAAGAAGTTATTTTTCGATCTAACCGCTTTAATGATTTCTTGGAGTAAATTCTTTTAATTAAAATATCACTATTCATACTTCCTCCACTTTCATCATTTTCTTAATTATAACTATGTAAATTAAATATAAAACTAATATAATTATATCAATAACAAATCCTAGTTTAGTGCTAATAAGCGGATTAAAATACGTTGGATTCATTGTGACAATAACTAAAATAAAAATTACCGGTAAACTAATAAGCATTCGATATAAAAATTTACTTGAACTAGTAAGAGCCTCAAGTTCATTTTTAATTTTTAACCGATCATAAAAGTTCTTTTCAATCATATTAAACACTGTAACAATGTTACCACCGGTTTTACTAAGAAGAGATAATGAAGAAGTAATATATTTAGCTTCCTCTAATTTAACTCTTTTATAAAAACGATCAAATACTACGCCCAAATCTAAACCATAACTAATATCCTTATGAATAATTGCAAATTCATCTTTAATAGGACTTGGAAGTTCTTTTTTTACAATTTCAATTGCTTGCAAAATATTTTTACCACTTTTAAATGCACTGTTCATCATAACAATAGCTTGCAATAGTTGTTCTTCGATTAATTTTTTGTGACTTTTATAAAGTGCTATTATTATTAAATCAATACTAAAAAAGCTAATTAAAGAAACAAACAAAAATACCGGCAAATTAAAAGTTGTATATTTAATTAATAGTGTTAAAAAATACAAAAACTCGACACCTAGCATCACTAAAAACTTTAGTGATATATAATCAATGCTTTTGAAAGTTTTATGCTCATTATAAACCAAATACTTTTCAAAACTAGTAGCATAATTATTTAATACATGAGATTTTTTTAATCCCTTTGATATTAACTTAATCATTCCCATACAAAATTTTAAAAAAGCATCCGCAATAGATAAATCATCGGCACTTTTACTATCTAAAGCAAAATCCTTAATTCTTTTTTCGTTATTTGCTGAAAATAAAGTTTTAATAAATAGAAAAACAAGCAGTAAAAAAATACTGCATAGAATAATTTGCGCTAGTATAGTTTCAAATACTTGTCTTTCCATTTGTTCCTTTCTATTTAAATATTTCTTTTATATCAGCATAACCATATGCCGAGATTCTCTCTAATACTTTAGGTCTTCCTTTAGTTTTCTCAAATGCACCATCTACTTCTTTTTTATCTGTTAAACCGATTTGTTTAAATGTAAAAATTTCTTTAAGTTTTATTTCATCTTCATCAAAACCAGTTACTTCAGATATAGAAGTTATTTTTCTTTTACCATCTGCTAGCCTTTCAATATTAACAACTAAGCTAATTGCGCTTTGAATATATTCTCTTACAGCTTTAACAGGAAGTTCGATATTAGCCATTAAAACCATTGTTTCAAGGCGGTGCAGTGCATCCATCCCACTGTTAGCATGAAGAGTTGTTAAACTTCCCTCATGACCAGTATTCATCGCTTGAAGCATATCAAATGCTTCCTTACCTCTTACTTCTCCTACAATAATTCGATCAGGACGCATTCTAAGGGAGTTGCGAACTAAATCACGGATTGTAATTTCACCACTTTTTTCATAGTTAGTAGTTCTTGTTTCAAGCCCAATTACATGGGGTTGATGAAGTTTTAATTCCGCAGCATCCTCAATTGTTACAATTCTTTCTTTATCACTTATAAACCCACTTAAAATATTTAAAAGGGTTGTTTTACCACTACCAGTACCTCCGCATACTACAATACTTAATTTGGCGTTAACGGCAGCCTCTAGAAAACGAGCCATCTCTGGAGTAAGTGAGCCTACTCTAATTAATTCATCAATGCTATTCATTGATTCTTTAAATTTACGAATTGTAATAACTGGCCCTTTGGTAGAAAGCGGCGGTATTACAGCATTAATACGCGAACCATCTTTTAGCCTTGAATCAACCATCGGACTTGTTGAATCTATTGTTCTTCCCATTGGCTCGATTAATCTTTGGATGGTTCTTATAATATGCTCATCATTTATAAAAGAAACACTTTCATCTTTTACTAAGTTACCATCAATTTCTATATAAATTTCTTTCGGAGAATTAACCATAATTTCTGTAATATTATCATCCTCTAAAAGCTCAGTTAAAGGCCCATAACCATTTATTTCATTATCAATTAAATTATATAAATGACTTCTTTCTAAATTAGATAAATCATAACCTTCTATTGAATGATCAATTTCCTTATTGATATATTCAGCTAAATTTTCGTCTTCTGGAATTTTAGTGTCAATAATATTTTCAACAATCTTTGTTCTTAAACGATCTAATAGATCTTTATCAGCAAAAATATCATAATCACTTATTATATTTACTTTTGGACTATTTTCAGCATATTCAAATATATTTCTTAAACTATTTTTCATTATTTAACTCCATTAAATCATTACATACTGCTAAATATGCTTTATACACTTTTGGATATATTTTTGCCATCTTATTTTCTAGCGTAAGAATTTTACCATCTGCTACATAATTATCCATACTCTTTAAATAAAAACTACTTTCTATTACATAATCTACATTAGTTTTAATAATACTTTTAATATCATACATACTATAATATTTTTTATTAGGATTTATAGAGCCATTTAATAAAACTTTATAATTTGTTTTTTCTGCGTCTTTAAAAATTCTAATAATATTTCGCATATTTTTTAAATCCATTAAATCATTAGTCATTACTAGTAAAGTTTCATCACATTTATCTAAAATAGTTACATTAAACTCACTTAATACATGATTAGTATCTACTATTACATAGTCATATTCATAAACAGCTTTTTCTAAAACAATTTCAATATAATTCGAAGCAATTTTACTACCTTGTCTTGGATCTTTACATGAAGCTAAAAAATCAATATTATCATTATATTTAGTAACATAATTTCTAATACTTTTATAACGATTATTAGCATAATCATCTACAAAATTATAAATTGTCATTTCAGGTACACGATTTAAATATGTTGCAATTGCCCCAGAACTAGTATCAAAATCAATAATAAGAATTTTTTTATCTAAAGCACAAAAAACTCCTGCTGTATTTAATGCAGTAGTACTTTTTCCAACTCCACCTTTCGCCGAAAAGATACATAAGCTTTTTCCTTTTGCTTTACCCATAATCAACTAACCCTTTTCATAATAAATCTTATTATCTTTTTGATATCCTTTAATATTAATTTCTAATTTGTAGCTATCCTTACCAATAACTGATCCTAGAAAACTATCAATGCTACTTACTAGCTTAATTTCTAAACCTTTTGTAGTATTAACATCAATATCCTTTACATTAATATCATTCTTATCATATAACATTATTATATCATTTTTTTGGCCATCTTCAATACAATTTGCAATAATCGATTTAGTAATTGAAATGGTTCTTGCCTTATAATATGTAATTAAACTTAATTCAATTATCATTCCTAAAAGAATTAATACCAGTGGCATTATAATAATAAATGTAACTAATGATTGTCCTTTCTTATTTAGCATATAAAGTCCTTTCCACAGTTACCCGGTATTTATCATCAGTAACTATAGTAACAAAAGGCGACATTATATCTACATCAATACTTAATTTATAAATTATAGTATTATCTTTAACATCTTTTATATAATTAATCTCATTATCTAATATAGTATTTTCATCTAAAATTAACTCTTCCAAAGTATTTTCTAAATTCATTTTAGTTTGCATAATTTTAACCATATCAAAAGCAGCCAATAAAAGCATAATAAAAATTGGCAATATAATTATAAATTCTACTAAAGCTTGACCCTTCTTATTCATATCATACCTACTATAAATAAATTATAAGCTATTTTTATTTAAATTACAATCATACAAAAAGCGCAAATTTATTGCGCTTTATGCATTTGGTGTTATTGTAGCCTTAAAGCCATAATACGATGACGTGGTTCCATATTTATCAGTTTTAAAATAAATTTTAGCATAATTACCTGATACAGTTATTGTTTCTGTTGTTCTAGTAGTACCACCATATTTTTTATTATTTATCGCTGTATTATTACGATCATATATATAAATATAATCATAACTTGTATTATACGTTTGGTAATCTAACACTACCGTTAATGAT
>SVAQ01000001.1 GCA_015059305.1 Bacillota bacterium
TTATATTTGATATGCCACGACCCAAAGTTTTAAAAATGTAAGTTTTTAAAATCTTTTTGACGTGGAACAAAAATCTTTTTAAGATTTTTGAAGAAAATGACTTGACTATTTATAGTTAGTCACTTCCATTTAAAACTTTATATATTCATGTAGATTATAACATAATTATCTAAAAAGAACATCATATATTTCACTAAAGTTACTTACTAGATTTACTGCCATTTGATCAAAAATAGCTACTGGTACATCTGCTAAATCTAATTCATTTGCTTTAGGAATATAAACACTTTTTACTCCTGATGCTGCCGCAGCTACTAGTTTTTCTTTTAAACCACCGATTGGCATAATATCACCTTTTAATGTTATTTCACCTGTAAAAGCTATGTCACCATCAATAACTCTTTTTTGAAACAAAGAAAGCATTGCAACAGCAATTGACACTCCTGCTGAAGGGCCATCTTTCTTTTGGGCAGCACTAATAAAATGAACATGAACATCAAAATCTTGAGATTCAATTTCATATTCACTTGTTAAATATGTTAAGACAACACTTGCACTTTCCTTTAAAACATCACCGGAATTACCAGTAACCTTTAACTTACCAGTTCCTTTATATTTTGCTACTTCAACATGGGTTAGTTGCCCTCCCATCGTAGTATATGCTAAAACATTAGCAATGCCATAATCACGAACTTTAGGTAAATAGTTAGTTACTTCACTACCAAGATATTTACAAGCAAGATTAATAGTTATACTCTTACATTCTTTTTCGTATACGCTAATTTTACGAACTAATTTTTCAAGGATTCTTTTTAATTCACGAACGCCAGGTTCCTTTGTATATTTAGTTACAATATATTCAATAACTTCTTTACTTACTTTTAAATTACAATCATAGATTTTAAAAATATTTTTCAGTAAATAATTACGAGCAATATCGACTTTTTCATAAATTGAATAACTACTTAAATTAATAATTTCCAAACGATCTAATAAAGTAGCAGGTATATTTTCTATATTATTAGCAGTTAAAATAAACATTGCTTTTGAAATATCAAATGGTTCTTCAATATAATTATCAACAAAGTATTTATTTTGACTTTCATCTAAAATTTCAAGCATAGTAGAAGCAGGATCCCCTTTATAATCTTTAACCATTTTATCTACTTCATCAATTAAAATAAGGGGATTATTTACTTTACTTTTAATAATTGCTTGCATAATCTTCCCTGGAGCTGCTCCAAGATATGTTCTTCTTGAACCAACTAATTCAGTTGAATCATTAAGACCACCAACACTTAGTTTATAAAATTCTCGATTAAGAGCACTAGCTATTGACATTGCAATCGAAGTTTTACCAACCCCTGGAGGTCCTACTAAACAAATTATTGGTGATGGTACTTCATTAACCTTTTCTTTAACTACTGCATATTCAGTAATTCGGTCCTTTACTTCAGTTAAGCCATAATGTCTTTCATTTAATATTTTACCAATTTCTTTAGCATCTAAATTTTCTTTCGAAGATTTATTCCAAGGAAGATTTACAACCGTATCTAAATAATTACGAATTACAGCACTTTCTGGACTATAGTCTGATGATAAAGAATATTTTTTTATTTCATTTAATAACTTATCTTTAGATTTTTTATTAATTTTTAAACTATTTACTTTTTCAGTTAAGCTTGTTATTTCATCTTCTTTATCATTACCAAGTTCATGAGTTATTTCCTTTAATTTTTCTTTTAAAATATACTCTCTTTGCCCTTGTTCTAAACTTTCCTGAAGTTTTTCATCTAGTTCTTTATCAATATTACTTATATTAATTTCCTCTTGTAAATCATTTATTAAATTACTTGCTCTAGTAAGTGGATTTATACACTCCATATATGCAAGCTTTTGAGCAAATTTAAATGGCATAAAAGAAGTAATTACATCTGTAATAATATTTAAATCAGCATTATCCTGAATATTTTTTAAGATGCTATTTGAAACATTTTTATTAATAGAAATATATTCTTCGGTAAGTTCAATTAACTTACGACGAACCGCAGTTTCCTTCGCAACATCAAATTTTGGAAGTTCTACAACCTCTGTAGAACATTTTAAAACTTTAGTATCTTTATTTTGATAATATTTATCAATTTTAACCCGGTTTAATCCACGCAAAACAATTCTAAGTTTACCGTTAGAAAGCTCCAGTTTACTTTTTACAATAGCAATTACCCCAACTTTTGGTAAATCTTCGATTGAGGGGGACTCCTCTAAAGAATTTTTAGGCGCTATGACTAAAACTTTATTAATATTATTCTTACCCGCCGCTTTAATTATTTTTTTGCTACCTTCGTTAGTTAAATCAATCTTAATTTCTTGGCTTGGAAGGATTACTAGTTCATTAAGAATAAAAACGGGGATATAGTTTGTCATAGACCTGCCTCCAAATCAAAAACTATTATATATTTTTATCACTCTTTTGTAAAGGAAAAAGTCCCCTTTTAAATAGTAATTTATGACAAAGAAAAACAGACGTTAATAAGTAATATAACACCTACTCATTACGAAGTCTGTTTTTATAATTATTCATTTTTATTTTTAAATTGTAATATAATTGGCGTTCCTTCTAAATCAAAGGCTTTACGTAGTTCATTTTCTAAATATCTTTCATAAGAAAAATGTACTAACTTCTTATTGTTAACTTCAAATGTTATTTTCGGAGGCATACTGCCAGTTTGATGAGTAAAGTATATCTTTAATCTCTTACCTTTATAAGAAGGTGGCTGATGTAAAGAAACAGCTTCTAAAACGACATCATTTAACACTGAAGTTGGAAGTTCTTTAGTATGATTTTCATATGCCTTAATAATTTCTGGCATTAATTCCCCTAATCTTTTTTTAGTTTTTGCAGAAACGAATACAACTTTAGCATATGGAATAAATTTAAATTCAATTTCCATTTTTTGTTTCCATAATTTTAAATCTTCATTTGGATCATTTATTGTATCCCATTTATTAACCGCAATAACTAAAGCTTTTCCTGCTTCAATAACATATGAAGCAATATGTTTATCATGCTCGATTATTCCTTCTTCAGCATCAATAACAAGCACACATACATCACTTCGATCAATGGCTTTTAAACTACGAATAAAACTATATTTTTCAACATGTTCATAGATTTTACCTTTTTTACGCATTCCAGCCGTATCTATTACAGTATATTCTTCGCCATTATATCTAAACTTAGTATCAACTGCATCTCTAGTAGTACCTGCTTCATTTGATACTATTAACCGGTCTTCATTTAAAAGAGCATTAATTAAACTACTTTTTCCTACATTTGGACGCCCCACCAAACAAAATTTCAAATTATTATCTTCAAATGGGATTTCTTCCGGTAAATCTTTAACTATTAAATCAAGTAACTTATTAAAACCTAAATTATGTTCTCCGGATACCGCTATGACAGTTTCAAATCCTAATTCATAAAAATTATAAATATTTTCCTCACGCTTAGGGTTATCAATTTTATTAACTACAACGATAACTTTTTTATTAGCTTTATGAAGTAAACCTTGAACCATCCGATCTTCATTATCAATATCAGAAAGGCCATCTACAACAAATAATATTACATCCGCTTCATCAATTGCTAGATTAGCTTGCATTAATACTTCTTTACCAAAAGAACTATTTTCTAAAGTAATTCCTCCAGTATCTATTAGATGAAAAGATTTATTTTTATAATTAACTGTTCCATAAATACGATCTCTAGTTACTCCTGGAGTATCCATGATTATTGATTTTTTTTCTTTAATAAGACGATTAAAAATCGTACTTTTTCCTACATTTGGTTTTCCAATTAAACATACTGTTTGCATTAATAATCCCCCTTATCTAACAACTACAATAAAAATTTGAATCTTTATATTCTTCATAAGTCGAAGTATTTTCTCCTAAAATATCAAAATTATTGGTAGTTGCTTCTACACAAGCATAAACCCTATTATTCTTTTTATAAATAGCAATTGTCATGTCGTTTGCTACTTTACCATTAAAAGTATTAATTACCGCCGGACAAGTTGTTTCCCCGCAATCATACTGACTTTGCGGTACTGTTTCCTCGGTTTGTAAATCACCTAAAGTAATTAACTCATTAATAGTTATTTTCTTGGATGTTAGTGTAGTCGTACTTGTGCTATTATTAGAGCTTCGATAGCAGCTAACACTAGTATTTGTAAGTGACTCTTTATTGTCTTGGCCCCATGATTTTGCAGTACCTAATACTAAATCAATTTTTGCCTCAAACATACTTTTATTCATTTTATTACGAACGCCAGCGATACTTACGGTTCCTAAAAGCATAACCACACTTAAAATAACTATAACAGCTAATAATTCAATTAATGTAAATCCCTTTTTATTCATAAATCCTCCTATACATATGACGAAATAATATTTAATACATCTTCGCGACCTTTTTTGGTAATAGTTGAAAACGGCACAAAATTTTGCTCATCTTCAAGTTTAAGTGTTTCACGAATTAATTTATCTTGTTTAGCTCGACCATTTTTAGTGATCTTATCATATTTAGTCGCTATAATTGTAATATTTAGATTATAATATTTTAAAAATTCATACATTAAAACATCATCTTCAGTAGGTTTGTGACGATAATCCACAAGTAAAAAAACATGTTTTAAGTTTTCTCTTGTTTTCAAATATTCTTCAATCATCATCCCAAACTTTTTTTGAGTATCTTTAGCTACCGATGCATAACCATAACCAGGTACATCCACAAGATAAAAACTTTTATTAACTCGATAAAAATTTAAAGTTTGCGTTTTTCCAGGTTTTGATGATGTTCTTGCAAAGTTTTTTCTTTCAATTAATGAATTAATAAAACTACTTTTTCCTACATTACTTCTTCCTACCAGTAAAAATTCTGCACGATTATCTTCAGGATATTGACTTCTTCTTACTGCTATTTGAGGTTCTTCAACTGATAATATATCCATTTTTTTCACCACTTAAATTATATATTAAATGCTATCAAAATGCAAATTTAACCCTTTTATACGCATAAAATTAATTATGACTAACAATTTCCCTCCCAATACAGATCCTAATATTTTTGCATTAACAGCTGTTGCTATTGCAGCTGCGATAACTGGTGATTTTAATAGTTATGAACTTAACTCCATTGGCAATTGGCTTGAATTAATTGGCCAATACCTTCTTTGTGCAGGATCGCAGCAGCAGTTAATTGAAAGTAGAACTTCAGATATAAAACAAAAAATAGACATTGATTATATACATACCGCAATAAAACGAATTGAAAGAGAATTAGAAAAAATAAAAAAAGAAATTTAGATTAAATTCCAAATTTCTCTTTAATAAGATCTGCAATAGCTTGAGCTTTATTTGTAATATCGTCCTGATCTAATCCTTCGATCATTACTCTAATTAAGCCCTCTGTTCCTGATGGTCTAATTAATACACGTCCGTCATTTGCTAATTCTTTTTCTACTTTTGTAATCAAATTAGTAATAGCAGAATCATTTTCATATTGCATTTTACCTTCTTCACGGACTTTTACGTTTATAAGCACTTGAGGATATCTTTTCATCATACTAGCAAGTTCTGATAATTTTTTACTTTCTTTAGTTAAAATATTTAATATTTGAACTGAAGTTAGTTGTCCATCACCGGTATTAGCGTAGTCTTTAAAAATAACATGACCAGATTGTTCACCGCCAATAACGTAATTACTTTCTAACATTTTTTCTAAAACATAACGATCGCCAACTTTAGTTTTTTCAAAATTAATATCTTGACTTTCACAAAATTTAACTAAACCAAGATTAGACATTACTGTACCAACCAAAGTATTACCTTTTAATTTGTTTTCTTTTTTTAAAGCCAAAGCACTAATTGCCATGATTTGGTCACCATCAACAAGTTCCCCATTTTCATCAACCATAAGACAGCGGTCAGCATCACCATCATAAGCAATACCCGCATGGGCTCCAAGATCTTTCACTTTTTGAATAAGTCCTTCCAAATGGGTAGATCCAGCATTTTGATTTATATTATATCCATCATAGTCATAATTTATAAAAGTTGCATTAACATTTAATTTATTAAATAGTTCTTTAGCTGTAGCACTAGCAGAACCATATGCGCAATCAACAACCACGTTAATATCATGATCTATTTCTTTGGAAGTATCTACAATATAGTCAGTATAATCTTTTATTGCAGTATTACAAATTTCATATGTTCCAACTTTATTTGAACTTGGAACTGATTTTCCTAACAAATACTTTTCTATTTCGTTTTCAGTAGCATCAGGAAGTTTAAATCCTTCACTATCAAATAATTTTATGCCGTTATATTCTGATGGATTATGAGATGCTGAAATCATTGCTCCCATTGTGGCTCCATATTTTTTTACTAAGTAAGATACTGCAGGAGTGGGAACTATCCCTAAATCGATTACTTTAGCTCCATGACTCATAAGTCCTGAACTCAAAGCTGCTGCTAGCATTTGACCAGAAATACGAGTATCTCTACCTACTAAAACAGTAACTTCAGTATCTTTACCTAACACATAAGCTGAAGCCACTCCAACTTTCATAGCTAATTCACAAGTTAAATCTTCGCCAACAATTCCCCTAATTCCATCTGTACCAAATAATTTTCCCATTATTTACTTTCCTTTTCTATAATATTATTCATATCTTTAACAATTTTATTTGCACAAATTACCCCACGAACTCTTGTAAGTGGATAGATATTTGTATTTGGATAAATTATCGTTCCTGGGCATATAACACTATTACAGCCTACTTCCACATGATCCCCGATAATCGCACTAAACTTACGAAGGCCCGTTTCTATTACTTCATCTTTTTCTTTTACTTTTATATTAGTCTTATCACTTTTAACATTTGATAAAATTACGCCTGCACCAGTATGGGCATATTCCCCTAGTACAGCATCACCAACATAATTATAATGAGGGCATTGGACATTATTAAAGATTATGGCATTTTTTACTTCAGTTGAATTACCTATTACACAGTTATCGCCAATAACAGCACTTCCTCTAATAAAAGCGCAATGTCTTATTTCCGTATTTTGGCCAATAATTGCCGGACCATTTATACAGGCACTTGGACTAATTTTTGCACTTTTATGAGCATAAACATTTTCACTAATTTCTTCATATTCTTCCGATAACGATGGGATAGCCTTTAAAATAAAATCTTTAATATTTGGAAGTACTTCCCATGGATGATTAACGCTTTCAAACAATTCTTTTGCTATTGTAGCATCTAGATTTAAAAGCTCTTGATATTGTTTTAACATGTATTCTCCTTTTATTTATTACTTAAAATTCTTGCCATTTGGACACCAGAGGCAGAAGCCATAATTAAACCCGTTGTTAATCCTCCGCCGTCACCAATGCAATATAAATTCTTGATATTTGTCTCAAAATCTTGATTAATTTCAACAACATTACTATAAAATTTTATCTCTGGGCCATACATTAAGTTATCATGATTAGCAAAACCAGGTACAACTTTATCTATAGCCTTAATAGTATTAATTATATCTGTTAAAGTCCGATATCCTAAAGCGAAAGATATATCTCCCGCTACAGCATCTTTTAGTGTAGGTTCAACACTATTATTTTCTAATTCATAGTCCCACGTTCTTTTACCATTTAATAAATCACCAAATCTTTGAACGACTAATTTTCCATTACCAAGTTGATTTAAATTAAAGGCTACATTTCGACCATATTCGATTGGTTTATCAAACGGAGTTCTAAAATTATGAGAAACTAAAATAGCTAAATTCGTATTATTACTTTTTTTATTTTTATATGAATGGCCATTTGCTAAAACGATAGCATTATCATATACTTCAGTAGATACAAAACCACTAGGATTTTGACAAAATGTTCTAACTTTATCTTTAAACGGTGCTACTCTTGCAATAAATTTTGCTTCATATAGATATTTATTAACATCCTTCATTACATCATCTGGAAGTTCATAACGAATACCAATATCGATAGCACCTGGATTAGAAACAATATTATGTTCAGTACATTTTTTAAATAACCAATTGGCGCCTTCTCTACCAACTGCTAAAACGATATGTTTTGCGGATATGATTTCTTTTTTTGCTTCATCATATGTACTTACTACTTCAACACCTTTACATAAACCATCAGTAATTATTAAATCTGATACCTTTGTATCGAATTTAATATCAATATATTGAAGTAAATAATTCTCTATTTTAGTAAATAATTCGTGAGTCTTTTCTGTACCTATGTGTCTAATTGGAAAAGTCACTAAATTCAAACCAGATTCATGGGCTTTGCTTTGTAATGCGCGGATTTCATTTTCATATTCTAATCCTTCAAGATGTGGTTCAGCCCCAAAATCTAAATATATTTGATCAGTATAACTTATAACATCTTTAATAGTATTTTCATCATAGTATTTACGATAATATCCGCCGTCATTACCTCCTAGATATATTTCACCCGGAGTACCCGTATTTGATAAATGATAGGAATTTAACTTACCATCTGAAAAAGCACCAGCGCCAGAAAAGCCTGCTGTAATATTACAAACAGGTTTACAATTAATACATTTACCACTTTTTTCTCTTGGACAAAAACGTTTTTTTATTGAATGCCCTTGTTCAATTAACAAAATTTTCTTATCTTTATTTTTTTGAATTAATTCGTAGGCTGTCATAACCCCTGAAGGTCCAGCACCTATAATAATTACATCATACATATTACTAATTACCTCTTATCTAAAAACTTAATATCTATCTTTTTAATTGTTTTATTTTCAATTAAAAAACTTAATTTTAATCTACTACTATCATATGAAGAATAATAAATAAAATCATAGCCTTTTTCATTTTTTATTTCCTCTTCGAAATGATAATCAAATATTGGATTACTTTGCGTTACACTATAATCTGGGAAAAACATCGACTCATATAAAACTACATAATAATTGTCACATACAACCATTTTATGTGGTTCCATTTCATAATTAATTTCCTCAATAGGTTTATCAAATTCAAGTTTTTTATAATCTATAAAACATTTCCCATCTTTCTTATAAACACCATTAGTGTTATGAGAAGAAGTATAATATTCTTTTTCTTTTACAATATACTCACTTAAATCAATTACCTGATTTTCATGCGTTAACATTGATAGAAAGTCTTCGATAGCCTGAAGATCTTTAGATTTAATTAATTGACGATCATAATTTTTGTTTTTAAATAAACCAACACTTAAATCTGCAACATTTCGATAATAGTCATTATTTCTATTTAAAATCATATTAAGTCCAATAACTAAAATAAATACTGTTCCTATAATAATAAACACTTTTTTCTTCATTATCCACCTGCCACTATATTAGTGCCACTGCCATTAACACCATACAACAATTGCATTTTGCTAGTATATAAACCATTTGCATATTCTCCCGAGTAAAAAGTCATATGTAAATGTGGTGCCCAACCGACTGACTGAGCTGTACCTGCAGCGTTACCAACAAATCCTAGTAATTCACCTTTTTTAACCGTACGATTACAAGCTCCCCTTGCACAGCGGTACCTAATTCCTGACATATGCGTTAGGAAAATCGTTGTAATACTCTTACCTTGAGCTGTAATTGGTGTATTTAATTTTATTGATGCCGAGTAAGCAGTTTCATCACCGCCTCGATTACTTGTATGCCCCCACTCTGAGTATTCTAAGATACCATCTACAGGAGAATATATAGGTGTTCCAAATACTGCCATTATATCCATTCCATTATGTTCATATACAAAACTATATCTCCCATTTACTGGTGTACACGGCCAAATAAAGCCTCCAGAATAAACATTATAACTTGTTAATTGTCCGGGAATACTACCATAATTTTTGGGCCAAGCACCAAGTGGCAACCCAGTTTTTTCATCCCGTGGATAAATAAAATTATTGGGATTTACATAATTATGCCAATAGTTAATTGCAGCAGATGGATCTGGTTCACCGTTTTGATAAACACCGGGCTGAGCCACCCCATTTCCAGAACTAGAATATGCTCCGCTTACATTCAAAGCTTGACTTGCAGCAAATTCTTGCGCTCTTTGCTCTTCTTTTTCGCGAATTTTTTCTTCATTTTCTTTTCGGATGGTGTCAGACACTACTTTTAATCTTTTTTCTAAATTGTTTTTAGCAGTAGCATTTTTCACTCTACTTACTGCAAACATCGCATCTGAATAATCATTAGGATCAATTGTTTTTTCAGCATTATTTACCGCTATCGTAGCAGCATCTAAATAAGCTTTTTGAATAGATTCTAAAGTAGCATTTTCAAAACAATTTGTATAATCAGAATCAGGAGCAGCAATATTAATTATTGCGCCTACGAAAGTTGGAACGAAAAAGACACATGCTCCAACAAAAATTTTTACAAACAATAACTCAACTGCTCCTTTTACAGCTTTTTCATCTTCTTGTATTACCACTTTTGCAAGGGTAATAATCCCAGTAATAACAATAATTACCGGAATTATTACTTTTAAGACATATATAACCCGATTTATAATATACATTACTTGTAATATATCAGGATCAGAACATACTGCTAAAAACATAATACACCTTCCTTATATACCAGTAATATCATATCATAAATTTATTCAACTGTAACAGATTTTGCTAAATTTCGCGGTTTGTCAATATCAAGTCCGCGTAAGTATGCAACATGGTATGCTAAAAGTTGAAGTGGCATAACTAGTAAAATTGAATTAACAATTGGATGTATATTTTCAATTACAATCTTATCATCATAAAAGTCACCTTCAATATCCTGATTAGTCAAACATAAGCTATATGCTCCCCGTGCTTTTACTTCTTTTACATTACTAATTGTTTTTAAAGTTATATCTTCATCGCTAACAATTGAAATAACTGGTGTATTTTCCGTAATCAACGAAATTGTTCCATGTTTTAATTCTCCCGAAGGAAATGCTGATGAATTTATATAACTAATCTCTTTTAATTTTAAACTACCTTCTTCACATAAACCAAAATCAATTTGCCGTCCTATGAAAAAGGCATTTTCGTGCTTGTAAATCTTTTCGGCATATTTTTTATAATCCATTTTTAATATTCTTTCTAATACACTTGGAACTTGATAAAAATATTTTAATTCAGCTTCTTGACCAGCCATTTTTAAAACCAGTAAAGCAAGAAGAGTTAATTGAGCAGTAAAGGCTTTTGTAGTAGCTACCGCTATTTCAACACCCGCTTTTATATATAAAGCAATATCAGCTTCTCTTGCAATTGAGGATTCAACTACATTAACAATTGCTAATGTATCGATTCCATCTTCCTTTGTTTTCCGAAGCGCTTCTAAAGTATCAGCAGTTTCTCCAGATTGAGATATAAAAATTACTAAAGTATCTTTATCATAAAATAATTTTTGATAACGATATTCACTTGCTAAATATACACTAACTGGTACATTTAAATATTTTTCAAATAAAAATTTTGAGATATCTGCAGTATAACAAGCACTTCCACAACCAACAATAAAAATCTTATTATATTTTTTAAAATCTGGCATATTAGAATTAAATTTACCATCAGTCAAATAATAATTTAAAATATTTTGAACAACTACTGGTTCTTCATTTATTTCTTTTAACATGTAATGTTCATAACCATTTTTAATAGCATCATTACTATCACCTTCGAAAATTTTAATTTCTTTAGTTATCTTTTCAAGATTACTATTATAAAAAGTTAACTTGTCATTAATCTTAACAATATCATTATTATCAAGTAGCATATATTTATTTGTATATTTTAAAATTGCTGGAACATCAGAAGCTAAATAAAATTCATCATCTTTAACAGCCACAATAAGTGGTGAATTACATCTAACACCATATAGTTCATCTAAATTATCATCACACATTACTAGCAAAGCATAACTGCCATGAACTAAATCTTTTATTTTATTTAAAGCTTTTAAAACACTCTTTTCCGCTTGATATATTTTATCTATTAAACCACAAAGAATTTCTGTATCTGTTTCACTTTGAAATTTGTACCATTCATTTTCTAGTTCTTTTTTCAAATCTGCATAATTTTCAATAATTCCATTATGGACAATCGTTATTTTCCCAACTTTATGAGGATGAGAATTTTCAGTAGACACTTTACCATGAGTTGCCCATCTAGTATGAGCAATTCCCACATTGCTACTTTCACCTTCCTTTAAAGCATTTTTTAGGTTGCTAACCTTGCCAATATTTTTAACGATTTTAACTTTTTTGGCACTCTTAAAAGCAACTCCTGCTGAATCATAGCCACGATATTCTAAAGATTCTAGGCCGCTGATTAAAACAGGAATTGCGTTTTGACTACCTTTGTAGCCAACAATTCCACACATAAATAATTTCCTTTCATTTAAATTAATGATATATCCTTTGTTAAAATTTATATTTTTCTTTTTAAAATATATCTAACGACTTAATTTAAAACCGCTATAGCACCCGCTGATATTCGATAGCTATAGTCCTCGTCACCTGTAAACGGCCTTGCGCTATTATAAACAGACTCCTCCATGCCTATCATTTATAATTTATATGAGATTATAACATATGATCTTTTCATTTGCAAATTAACTAACTTTAGTGTAGAATATGTTCTCAAAAGAAGGGGGTGTCTTTATTATGGCTTACAATTGGGATCATCAACTTTTAAAAGAACTTAAGAAAAATCCTGTTGCCAAAAATGATTTACAATATCTTTACGCTTCAATATGGGATATTTTTAAAATATCTGATTGCGAACGGTATTCCAAAAAACAAGTTCTTATTCAAGATATGCAATATTTAAGTAACTATCCATTTTGTGAAAGTTATTTAGATAAAATGGATTTTTTTCCAGAAATTGATTTTAAAGATGAACGTTTTGAAAATCATTTTTCCGAAGATGATATCTTTGATCTTGTTCATGAATTTTATGAGCAAATGCCTCCGTTAATATATAATATTTTTATAAGACAATTTAATCAAAGACACTCTCATTTTAACTTTTCAAATTCCAAATTAAAAACATTTTATACTGGCCATTCTTATATTAGCCCTAGTACTGGCGATTGCTTTATTAAAGTTCAAAGAACAGGTAAAATAAGTGATGCAGTAGTCACTGCCCACGAATATGGTCATGTCATTGATTATTACATCCATCCATATATAACTAGACCTGAATGCTATACTACGACTGCAGAGGTTACAAGCATTTTTATGGAGTTACTTGCGATGGACTTTTGGCAATCTTATGAAGAATTTAAAAGAGATATTCAAATCGAAAAGGAAAAATTTTACTCTTGTCTACTTGAAAGCGGTAACACTTTACGTGATAAATTTATGATTTTTAAAGAATCTAATTACTTTTTTAATGACACAACTTACGGCGATTTTGCATTTGATACTTTTTTTAAAATATTGCGTCATAGTTTGGAATTAAGTCGTAAAGAATTAAATATGATTCTTAAAAATCCTGCGAGTTGTATTATGCCCTATACACTTTCTTCATTAATTGCCCTTGAGTTATATCACATCTATCAAACAGACCCAGACTTTGCTTTCTACTTATATAAAAAATTTATAACCATTAGAGCTAATACAGCACTTGAATTAGATCAAAAAATAAATGAATTAGGTATTCATCCTTCGACGCACACTGACACTTTTATCAGAAAATTAGGCATAAATAAAACCAACTAATAAACTAGTTGGTTTTATTTTTTTAAAACGGTAATTTCATATTCCCGTTGCTAATTTCCTTCATCATCTTTTTCATTGTGTCAAATTGATTTAAAAGACGATTAATATCTTCGACACTTTGCCCACAGCCTTTAGCTATTCTTTGTTTACGAGAAGCTTTTAGAATCTCCGGATGCTTTCTTTCGTAAGGTGTCATAGAGGTAATAATAGCTTCGATACGTGCCATATCTTTTGGATCGACAGCAACATTATTTAATCCCATTTTACGAGCCTGAGGAAGCATTTTAAGAATATTTTCCAAAGGTCCTAGTTTTTTTATTTGATTTAAATTATTTAAAAAATCTTCTAAATCATATTTACCTTTACGTAGTTTTGCTACATCTGCTTTTGCTTCATCTTCGCTAATAACATCTTCGACTTTTTCGGCGATGGACAAAATATCTCCCATATCTAAAATCCGTTCAGCCATTCTCGTTGGATTAAAAATAGATAAACCATCCAGTTTTTCTGAATCTCCAACAAACTTAATAGGTACGTTAGTCAAATGTCTTACACAAAGAGCTACTCCACCTTTGGTATTACTATCCATTTTAGTTAAAATAGCACCAGTTAAACTTAAATTATCATTAAATCCCGAAATAACATTTATTGCATCTTGACCTATCATAGCATCCACTACTAAAATCTTTTCATGAATTTCAAATGCCTTTTCAATATCTTTTAGTTCTTGCATTAAATTTTCATCAACTTGTAATCTTCCTGCTGTATCAATAATTATATAATCATGGTTATTTTCTTTAGCGTAACCAAGAGCATCAGTTACAATATCTACAACATTTTTACTATCTTTTTTAAAAACATCAATCCCTAATGATTTACCGATTACCTCAAGTTGGTCAACTGCGGCAGGACGATAAATATCACAGGCCACTAATAAAGGATTTTTATGATGATGTTTTCTAACATAATTAGCTAGTTTACCAGCAGTCGTTGTTTTACCACTACCTTGTAAACCTACTAACATCAAAAGTGTTGGTTTTTTATCTACTATAAGCTCACTTGTATCTTCACCTAACAATTTAATCAATTCATCTTTAACAATTCCAATAAATAATTCATCAGGTCTTAATTGTTTTTGAACATCTGCACCTAAAGCTTTTTCTTTAACTATTTCCGTAAATTCTTTTACAACTTGATAATTTACATCGGCCTCTAGTAAAGCCATTCTAATTTCTCTAATTGCACCAGCAATATTATCTTCGGTAATTTTTCCCATTCCCCGAATATTTTTTATAGCATTAGAAAGTCTATCTCCTAAATAATCAAACATTTTATCACTCTTTTCCAGTAAGATTATTTTATCATGAAAATTTCAATAAAAAAACTAATAATTGCTTATTAGTTCATTAACGATAAGATATTTTCATAAGTTACTGGTGCCTTACCTACAGTAATATTATTATCTCTAGTTTGAATTGTTACTGAAGAAATAATATTTTTAACATCCGTAGTTAAAATATCAACTTTACTCGAAGAAATTTGTCCATAAATAATTTTCTCACTATCATATTGATAATAAAAATCAACAAAATTCATATTATTAGCATTATATTTAACATACATTATTTTTCTAGAATTTAAAGTTGCTTCTTCTACCATAACAATTGGATATCCTTGTTTAATATATTCATTTTTTAACGCTTCTGAAGTTATATGATCTACTTTACCTATCGATGTTTTAAAGATTAACATTGATATTTCTCCGTTAGTTAATACAACTTCATTAGCTGTTTGACTATAAATCCAATTATCTGGTAGCAAGAATGAATAAGCACTAGTAAGTCCATAGTATCCTTCAACACAATCAACATTTTGGGCAGGCGGAGTTACAATTGGACTTTGATTATTATTTTCTTCTAATAATTTTCTATTTTGTAAAAATAAATAAACACTTAATATTAATAAAACGGCAATTACAATAAGAAAAAGAATTGTTCCCATATTAATTTTTAAATCGCTCTTTTCCTTCTTTTGATTTTTATCATTTAAAGAAAAAGAATTATTATTAATCGGAGGACTTTGAATTGGCGCAATATCGTTGATATCTATTCCTGTTATTGAAGTAATATTATTACTTTGAATTGTATTATTACCACCTAGTTCATTTAAATTTATACTTCTTGGACCATATAATGAAGTACCACAACCATCACACAAACTAAGACTTTCATTTACTTCTTTTCCGCAATTAGGACATTTCATTTTGTTCACCTATCTTCTTATTAAAGTTATCATTTTTCATATAAAAAGTCAACGCTCCAACTTAGAAATTAACACTTATTTAAGCAAACAAAAAAAGGATATTTCTATCCTTTTTTCTCGACTAAGCATGAAATACTTGCCGACCTTTTCACTAAAGCGTCATGTCTACAATAATGATAAGGAAAAAACGTACAATGTAATATTTAGTTATACCCGTCTAAATATTACATTTATATAATAACAAAAAATATTTATTTTGTAAAGTCTTTTTTTTATTTTTCTCCTTCTTCGAGCATTTTTGTTATAAAAAGACCGTATCCTGTTATAGGATTATCCACAATAACATGGGTTAAAACCCCAATGATTCGGCCATTTTGTATTATTGGCGATCCACTCATCCCTTGAACCACTCCGCCCGTTATTTCAAGTAAAGATTCATCTAAAATTTTTAAAACAATATTTTTGGTAGAACTAGTTTCATTAATTGACGTAATTTCAATTTCATAATCTAGAATTTCTTGACCATCTAAAACAGTTTTAATATAAGCAGGGCCAATTTGCACTTCATCGCCTACTTCCAGTAATTGTACATTAGGAAGCTCAGCTTCATACTTACCAAAAACACCATATTTACTATTTTTATATATTTTTCCATATTCATTAGCATAGTTAAATGATGCTAGTTTACTTCCTGGCACCCCAGGTTTACTTTTTTGAATCCCGGTTATCGTGTTTTCAAAGATAATACCACTTTTAATTTCGACAATACTATTTGTTTCAGATTCATTTATTTCATGACCTAGAGCGCCAAAAATCATCGTTTTGGGATCAATATATGAAAGCGTCCCAATTCCTTTAATCGAACTTTTAACATATAATCCAGTTTTATACTTACCTTCACTAAGAACTAATGAAAGTTCAGTTTTCTTTTCATCTTTTCCTCGGCGAAAAACTATTTCAACGCTCCTTTTATCTTCAGCATTTTCAATAGCTTTTGTCATTTCCTCAACGGTATTAATATTATTACCATTAACCTTAGTTATATAATCTCCGCCTTGTAAAGCAGGTTTGCCACGGTTATATTTTCCGTCGATTTTATAAAAACCGATGATCATTACTCCATCAGTTTCAACCTCAATTCCTAGAGTATTTCCACCAGGAATAACATACTCTGAATATGCATCAGCATTAAGAGGCAAAAATAAAATAGTTAACAATAATATTAATTTTTTCATACCTTATCACTCTATTATTATTAACTATTTATCTTATTTAAAACATCCAATATTTACTAATTTTCTTCAACATTAAAATCTTTTAATTCACCATTATCAAGTAAAATTTTATTAACTTTATCGGTTGCATCCTTTAATTTTTCTGAACAAAACTTAGCTAATTCCATTGCTTCACTATATTTTTTAATAGCATTATCTAAATCTACACTACCACTTTCTAGTTCTTTAACAATTTTTTCCAGTTCAATAAGCGCACTTTCAAAAGTTTTATTTTCCATTTTTTACCTCCATAACTTTAGCTTTAACATTTCCTTTGTGTAATCTAATATCAATTACATCATCTTTTTTAATATCTTTAGCATTCTTTATTGCAATATTTTCCTTGCTTACTACAGAATATCCCTTTTCTAAAACACTAAGTGGATTTAATAATTTTAAACTATTAATTATCATATCAAGCTTTTGTTTTGATTTATCAAGTAGCATATCCGGATTTTTAATAACATAACTTGATACACTACTTTCAAATAAATTCTTTTTATTATTTAAGATATTTACTATATTACTTTTTATATTATCCAGTAAATTATCAAGTTTTTGTTCTTTAACCTCATACATACTCATCGGATTTTTAAGAATATATGATCTTTTAAATCTTTCGAGCATAATAAATTTTTGATTAACCATATTTTTAATATTCTTATTAAGTCTTATTTCATAATTATCAATTAAAGTTTGAACATCAATAATTGTAGGGGCTGCCATTTCAGCCGCACCAGTTGGAGTCGGTGCTCTTAAGTCCGCGACAAAGTCAGCAATTGTAAAATCTATTTCATGCCCAACCGCACTAATTATTGGGGTTTTACATTCATATATAGCTCTAGCAACAATTTCCTCATTAAAGGCCCATAAATCTTCGATAGAGCCTCCACCACGACCAACAATTATTGTATCTACCCCAAAGCTATCTGCAATTTTAATTTGTTTAACAATATTATCTTTTGCATCAGCACCTTGGACTAAACTTGGAAATAAAATAACTTCGCAGATTGGATATCTTCTTTTAATCGTTGAAATAATATCTTTAACTGCTGCTCCAGTTGAAGCTGTAATAACTCCAATCTTATTTGGATATTTAGGTATTGCTTTTTTCTTATGTAAATCAAATAAGCCTTCTTCAGCAAGCTTCTTTTTAAGTTTTTCATATTCTACAAATAGCTTACCAATACCATCCATTTCCATCTTTTCAACATATATTTGATAACTCCCAGATGCTGGATAGCATGATATTCTTCCTTCTACTAAAACGTTCATTCCATCTTGAGGAACAAACGCTAGTCCTCTAGCAGAACTTTCAAACATCACAGCATTAATTCTTGAGGCATCATCCTTTAATGTAAAATATAAATGACCCCGTGTATGATTTTTAAAATTTGATATCTCACCACATAAGTATACTTTTCCTAAAAACGGATCTTTATCAATAACAGATTTAATATAACTATTTATCTGTGATATTTTTAAATATTCACGTTCCATTTTATTCCTTAATTACTTTATCAAGTACAGCATTAATAATCTTACGTACTGCATCATCGCTATATTTTTTGGCAAGTTCAATTGCTTCGTTAATTACTACCACTTCAGGCGTTTCAGTATATTTAAGCTCATACAAACCAATTCTTAAAATCGCTGCCCCGGTTTTATCAAGTCTTTTAATTGACCAATCTACCATATGACTATCTGCAATTTCGTCTAAAGTATCCTTATATGTTGTAACACCATATACTAAATCCTTAACAAATTCATTATCTACTTCTAAATTTGCTTTAATCATATAATCAATATCATATTCCATTTTACGATCTTGACAAATATCAATTTGATATAAAACAACCATTGCCTTTTCTCTTAATTCACTTCTATTTAAAGCCACAACTCATCCCTCGCAATTTCTGATATAAATATACCATATTTTATAATTTTCTAAAAGAGATAAAACCACAAAAAAAGATACTTGATAGTATCTTTTAACATCTATTGTGGTGAAATAATGTAAGGATTTTCCATTGAACCATCTCCTGATTCAATAAGCACATCACTTTCTAAGTATATGGTTGGTCGGTAAAACATACTATCTCTCATTAGCAGCCCTAAGCCACTTGGCATTGGTGTAATTAATATTCCCATAACACCAATAAATGTTGGTGGTCCAAAGGTTTGATACATCTGTTCATATTGTTCCTTTGACATTTCTGTAATTTGTCCGCCATTAAGTATTGCCGCCAATAATGTAGCCTCCACAAATTCACTAGGTGATGTCATTAGAAGGTCTGTACCTCCGTTAAAATCATATTGTGATACATCCAACGTCCAATTAGATTCTAAACAAATCAATTGTTCTTCTGTAAACGTATCGGATACTTCACCACTCATAATACCGACAACAATTTCAATAGGTAAATTTGAAAAAGTGTTACTATCACAATTGGTATTGTATCTTCCATAAAAGTAATCACTTGGATACATTAAACCCACATAATCTTTAATGCTTAATGTATTTGGTGAATCAGTTGCGCCAATAAGTCCTCTTTCTGCCATATAAGCATCCTGCGCTTTATAATTAATATAATCTGAACTCATGCCACCTAAGTACCACGTAGCATTAGCTATCATATGTCTATAATCATCAGCAATGCCATACGGCATATCATACTCATCTAAAACTTGTTCTTTATAAAATTCTTCATTTAAAGTATAACGGATATCAGAAGTTTCCCAAGCGTTACCACTTTGATTATCAAGCTCTCCAGCATCAAAATAACCATAAAAAGAATCTGAATAAGGTGTTAGTACAAGTTTAGTATAATATTTACCACTTTCAAGGCCAATATCTGCGCCATCAAAGGCTCCAATTATGCGCCATGGAAGATCACTAAAAATAACATAATTATCTGGATCCGTTCCTTCATATCTTATTCCATTATCATTTTTAACTCGATAAATAGTCTCGCCGTCTTGACTAGATATATAATTTTTTGAACTTGCTAAAGCAAGTATATGATTAGATAAAACACTTTCATCTAATAAAGTCGGATCTTTTTCACAACGAACATTTTCTACTACAATTTTTCCGGAATAACTTGCTCCTTTGTGCGCAGTTTGCACCATTGGCGTCTTATAGAAATTAGCAGTAATATCCCATGTTTGATATGTTATTTTTCCGTTACCGGAATTGACAATGCTTCCTGTGTATAAATAAGTATTTCTATTTTCATCTGAATAATCAGATAGTTGTACCTCTTCAAATGATTGAATTGTAGAAATTGCTCCTTCGATTGTATACTCGATATCAGCTCCAGGAGTCTTTTTGTATTGAGCTTCAACATCGCTAGTTTCATCCCACTGCCAAACCAAATCATAATGACAAAGTGTCGGAAAATTATTATTCGTAGATAATGATATATTAACTGTTCCTGTATCTGAGGCTAATAAATAAGTACTATCTACTTCTTCTAGAACATATTGGATATCTAGAGAAATTTGATCACTTGTATCAGAAACAAATACTGGTCTTGAACCGACTTGAGCAATAATATTTGAATCATCATAACTAACGATTGCTCCAACAATAGCATATGTTGCAACTACTATTAATCCTAAAAGTAAAGCAATCGATATTATAAGTGAAATACTACTCTTTCTTTTTCTATTATTTTTTATCATACTTATCTACCCTATAAAAATATTTTATAACATTTTATATAAATATTCAATTAAAAAGATAAACATTAAGTTTATCTTACATACTTATTTTTAAACTCCTCTTCCAATTGAGCTCGCTTTGCAGTTAATGCAATTTCTTTATCACGATATTTCATAAGTTCTAATTCCATTTGGCGAACTTCTTGGCCAAGTTCATATCTTTCTGCCCAATTTCTAGCACCTTCATGTAATCTTTTGGTTGCATCAATATCTAAAATCAAAGCTTCAATCATAAAACTTAAATCCTGAAGTGCTTCGCCTATTTGTTTAATGGCTAGAGCATCTTCATCAAAAGTATCAACTTCTTCGCCATGACTTTCAGCAAATTCATCTAAAGTATAAGTTACCATAATTGTATCTGGATCAACACCATACTTTTCCACTTCTTGGGCAGCTTTTAACATATCAGATTTGTTCATACTATCTTCCTTTCATTTCCATTATCAGGCTATTACGATATTCTATTATTTTTTCCTCTAAAACAGTTTGCAAAAAATATAAATCGTTTAAGAAATAATCATACATTTCTTTTTTTAAAAACGCTTGATACTTAATTTGTAAAATACTTTTCAATTTTTCAATTTCGTCAAGACAGATCATAAAATCTGCTTCAGAGGTATCATCACTTTCCACTAAATCTTTGAAGATTTTAGCAAGACGATGATATCTAATAGTATATTTATTTATAATTATATTTTCAATTCTACTTGGATCATATAAGCTAACAGTTTTAATATGGCTAAATTTTCCTACTTGATTTTTAGGATTAAAACTATAACCTTGAGTTAAATTTAGTTCTATTATTTTTCTACTATCATCATTAGCATTTAAAATAAAATTACTCATTTTCCTCCTCCAATAAATCTGGACGATTTTCTTTCGTAAGTCTTATTTGTTCCTCGTAACGATATTCTGCTATTTTTTTATGATCCCCTGAAAGTAATATTTCTGGGACTTCATATCCTCGATATTCTCTAGGTTTAGTATACACAGGATAATCAAGCAAATTATTATTAAACGATTCAGAAGCTAAAGAATCATCTGTAATAACTCCTGGAAGCAATCTAATTACACTATCAGCAATAATCATCGCTGGGACTTCACCACCAGTTAATACATAATCCCCTATACATATAACTTCATCTACGAAGTTTTTAATCCGTTCATCAATACCTTCATAATGACCACATATTAATATTAAATGTTTATATCCTTTAAGACTTTGTGCTTTCTTTTGATTATACAATTTCCCTTTTGGATCCATTAAAATAACATAACTATCTTCTGTTTTAATATCCTCAAGTGCAGAAACGATTGGATCACACATGATTACCATACCAGCCCCGCCACCAAAAGCAGTGTCATCTACCTGATTATTCTTTAACTTAGTATATTTACGAAAATCAATTAAATTAATTTCAACTTTCCCTGCTGATATAGCTCTTTTAATAATTGATTCAGAAATAAAACCATCAAACATACTAGGAAATAGAGTTAATATATCAATTCTCATAAGATAAGCTCCTCACTAGATTTAACATATATTATTTTTTCTCTTGTGTCAACACTTTCAAAATATTTATCAATAATCGGAATAATTAAATTATCACTTTTAATAAAAATAGTATTTTTATTATATAAAAGATCATCCACTATACCTATTTCTTTATTATTATCAATGATCTTGCATCCTAATAAATCAATATACAAATATTCATCATCTTTTAAATTTAAACTACTTCTTGAAACATAGATTTCTTTTTTTAATAAATCATTAATTTTATTAATATCATCATAATTTTCAAGGGTTATTAAATGACCTTTATGAAGATGATAATCTTTAATAACATACTCATTATTTTCAATATATACTTTATTACCAATCTTAAATATTTTATCTAAATGATTACTATCCGAGGATACTTTAAGTTGGCCTTTTAAACCAAATGGTCCAGTAATAAAACCTATATATACTAAATCAGTCATTAGCTACCTCATACATAATAATCGAAGATGCAACCGCAGCATTTAAGCTTTCACATTTATCGCTCATTTTAATATAAACAAACGAATCGCACATTTCTCTTATTTCAAGATTCATTCCAGAACCTTCATTCCCAATAATAAATGCACATTTATGATTTTTAAATTCTTTAATATTATGTCCTCTTTTTACATCTGTACCTATAACATAATAGCCTTTTTCTTTCAAAAGAGGAATCATTTTTTTTAAATCATCTTTAATAATATTAATATTAAAAATCATTCCTTCACTACTTCTTATCACTTTATCATTATATACATCTACTGTATCATTACTAACAATTATCGTTTTAAAATCAAAAGCAACTGCACTTCTAATTATTGTTCCCAAATTTCCTGGGTCTTGTAATCTATCAATTAATAATACATTTCCCGTTATATCATCTGGCAGGATATGACTACAAACAGCCATTATCTTCGGAGGCGTAACTAAACTCGTTAATCTTTTCATAATATCGATTGTGACATTGTAAACAGGTACATCATAACTTCTTTCTTCAGTAGTAATTATTTCTTTGACTATCCCTTTTTTTAGGGCCTCTTCAACTAAATGATCGCTTTCAACAATGAATAAATGCTCAATATCGCGGTATTTTTTCATTTTCAGTTTTGCCCAATTGGATACTTTTTCATTATTTAAACTTGTTATTTTCATTTTTTTAGTCTTGCTCTCCTTTCTTTATAACTCGGACAAGCCTTAGCGACTATGTCCCAAAATGCTTTTGAGTGATTCCCTTCATAAAAATGTGCCATTTCATGAATTATTACATAATCAAGAAGTTCAACATCTTTTTTAATTAATTCTGTATTAAGAGTAATGGTATTATCTTTTCTGTTACATACTCCCCATCTAGTTTTCATCTTCCGGGTTTTCAACTTAAATTCCGGTAAATTATGAAAGCAACGTTTACAAATATCAATTTCTTCATTAAAAACTCGATTTATTTCTTCATTAACATATTTATCTAGCATCATTTCATCTTTTGAATAAATATAATCACCATTAATTTGGGTATTATCTAAATCAGGATTTAAAACAACATTGTATTTCTTTCCCAAAAGCCAAAACTCATTATTATATTTATTTCTTTCTATTGCACTATTATACATTTTTATTAATGCGTTTTCATTTTTCGTTATTAATTTACTAATTTCATCATCTAAAGTACCTTTAGGACAAGTGACAACTAAAACAGCGTTTTCATCAAAACGAAAGTAAATATTACGATTATTTTTATATATAACCTTTACTAGAATGTTGTTACCGCCTAAATTTATATTCATAATGATATTTTAACAAAAAGACTAGATAAAGTCCATAAAACCTTGAAAAAAATCAATATCATTGATACAATGAATTTGTTAATGCATTATTGCATAAACTAAAAAAGGAAGCACTTCAGTTTGGTTTGCTGAATGCCTACCTTCATTGTGTGGGTTGACATTTAATCTACTTTTCAAGTATGATTAGATGTCTTTTTTTATTGCTATTATCAGTATGATAAGTAGGAACAAAATGAGAGATGAATAGCGTAAAATCTTTATAATAAATTCACGTTTTTTTATTCTATCAAACCTCCTTCCCTTTTGAAAAGAAGGTAGACATCCCGCTAACTAAAGTACTTCCATAGTATGGATTATAACATAAAATTTAAAGTTATCAAGTAACAAATTAAAAGCTTAATCATGCGATTAAGCTTCTTTATTTTTGTTTTTCTTTACGGTCTTAGCATTATTCTTTTTTAATGATTCATTAATTTCGCGAAGTAATAAAATTTCTTCTGAAACTTTTGGAGTTTCTTCTTTCTTTTCCTCTTCTTTTTGTTGTTCACGATTCATTAAACTAGTTAGTTTATTTAAAAATCTAATCATCATAAAGATACAAAAAGCAATAATTAAAAAATCGATAATGTTTTGAATGAATGCACCAATATTAATTGTAGCATCTCTAAATGTTATTGAGATTGTGGTAAAATCAATACCTCCAATGACAACACCAATTATTGGCATAATAATATCATTTACAAGTGATGTTACGATTTTACTAAATGCTCCCCCTACTATAACCCCAACCGCTAAGTCAACTACATTTCCTCTTGAAATAAATTTTTTAAATTCTTTTAACATACTTCCTCCAACACATATATTATAACATATTAATTACAATTTTTTAACTAAAGCTGATATTCGTTTTAAAGACTCGCTATTAACTTTTTTTGCATTATATCGGTCTAAATATTTACTTGGGTTAGCTAAATATTTTTTCATAAATAATTTAAAAGTAAATTTATTTCTAGCTCTAGCACCATAGTTATTTTTGGTAATAAACTTAGCATTATAATTTTCTTGACCACCCATGCCTGGTAAAACTACTAAAAACTTGCGCATTTCAAGGCATTCAGTTACGGTAGCACCACCAGATTTGGAAATAACAATTTCGGAGATATCCATAAGTTCATAAACATTATTGATGTAACCTAAAGTTTTTAAATTGTCATGCTTTTTTTCCAGCTTTTTAGTGGCTTTATAAAGTTTTTCATTTTTGCCACATACAAATAATACTTCATAGTCCATTTCTAATGTTAATAATTTCTTAAGATATTTTAGATAAAATAAATTACCATTTTTACTATTTGACCCGCCTCCAAAAAATAACATCTTTTTCTTTTCGGCAGTTAAATTATATTTTTGATATATTTCTTTTTTCGGAGCAATATCTTGAACTTTTTTTACATCAACTGGTAAACCAAAAGAATATATATTTTTAGAATAACAATTATTTTTGATTAAAGACTCTTTAACTATATCATTAGCCACAATAAAATGTTCATTTTTATCATAACTAGTCATCCAAATCTTATGAACTTTATAATCAGTAACTACCGTAATAATTTCTGGATTAATTAGTTTCTTTTCTTTCATAAAAGCTGCTAAGTTACTGCCATACCAATGGGTTGAAATAACAATATCTGGATTAAAATCACAAAATAATTTTTTTACTTTATTATTATATAAAAACTTTTTAGTATAAATTTTATAATTTTTATTAATAAAATTATTATCACTTACACGATATAAAAAAGAAAAAAACTTTTCAAGTCGATGATTATAAACATAATCAAATATATCTACAGTTTTTAAAGTACGATTATTCATTGTATCTACTAGATCAACAAGTTTTATATCATATTCTTTACATTGTAAATGATTAGCTATATATTCTGCGATAGTTTTATGACCACTACCATATGAAACATAAGTTATTAATATCTTTTTCAAAATTCTATCACCTTTTAAATTTTATCATAACGAATATAAAAATATCAATTTTTTCACTAAAAAATTTACTACAACAAAAAAAGGATTTTTAATTAAATCCTTAATTTATATTAGTTAAATTTTCTTTTCTTTAAAGCTATTGCTATACCAACTACACCTAGGGCAAGTACAGACACAAGTAAAGTATAATTAACATCTGAAGTATTTGGATTACCAGGGGCATTATCAGGAGCTGTATTTACAGCAATAAACGTAACTTTAACATTTGTTTCACCATTAGGCATTACAAATTTACCATCTTTTACTTCAATAGGATTTCCATTAGCATCTAGAACAATAATTTTATCTACTGAATAATCTTCATTTGCAGTAGCATTAATAGTTATGATTTCTCCAGGTAAAGCTTTTTCTTTATCTAATTTTACAGTACCATTTTCTGGAGTTAGTAGTATAATTGAATATCTTTTAATTACAGTTACTTCACCTGTTTCTTCATCTACTGCTGTTTCAGTACCAGCTTCTAAATATTCTTTAGCAATTTCAACGTTTGCAGTTACACCCGGTTTAATTACAACGTTCATTTGATCAGGATTATAATTTAGAACAACTGACTCATCATCAATCTTAGTATCAACGATAAGTTCTGATTTTCCTTCGACAACAATTACACTCTTTTTATCTGTAACAATACCATCTAAACTACTACTTTGTGAGAATGGAACTTGAAGCGAAGTTCCTGTATTAACAGCTTTAACTGTTGAATCTATCACACTAATTGTAATATTTATATCAGATAATACGATAGTACCAAAATTATCAGTGCCTCCACTATATCTACTAATACCTTCTAGTACAGAACCATTTTTAATAGTTACAACAGATCCAGCAGACCCCTTAGAACTATCTGCTTCTTTCATATATAGTGCAGCGTACCCTTTAATGTTACTATTATTAATAGTCATATTTACTGGATTAAATGTAATAATTCCATACCCAGCATCTCCACCATTTATAGTACTATTATTAATATTAACTATTATAGATTCAGCATTTCCACCAATAGTTAATGCTTGATAATTACCATGCTTAGTTATATTTAACGTTGTGTCATTTAATTCTAATGTAATATTATCAGAACGAGTATCAATAACTCTTTGAGTACCTTCAATAATAATATCATTAAATACTACTTTTACTGTTTTGTCAGCATTTGCACGAATCTCAACCGCCACCACTAAATCAGTAGAGATTTTATGACCATTACCATTTATAGTAATAGTATCTTCACCCTTAATTTCTAAACCGACAGTTCTAGTTGCATGAGTCATCTCATCTTCTGTTAAAGTAATATCATTAGTTAGAGAAATCTCGGTAGCGCCATTACTTAAAGCGTTTTCTAATGATACTTCACTATCTACTTCAATCACAGCAGCAGATACGTTTGATAAATATGTTAATGACGTTAATACCGCTACCATTAAAATCATAAAGTTTTTAAAATGCTTCACCTTTTTATTCACCATCCTATTTTAATAATAACAATTTTTTAAAATTTTTCAAGAAATAGATTTGTTACTTGACAAATAAAAAGAATTCTAGACATAAAATCTAAAATTCTTAAAATTAAATCTTTTTTTAATACAATAACTAACTCCTAATAAGCTAGTTAATAGTATTAAAATTAAAGGCATTATTTGCGCATCAGCTGTATTAGGATTTTCTACAATAACAATACTATTACCGTTTGCATCATGCGTTAAAGTTGTTCCTTCTTCTAAAAATTTTTCAGCAATTGATATATTTGCTGTAACACCTGCTCCCAATGTTAAATTTAGATTTCCTACAATAAGACTTTTATCAGGATTTTTAGTATTTATTATTATTTGTGAATCACCTAAAATTGTAACATTATTTTTATTATCTTCTGTAACTAATGTCCCACTAGTTTGTAACACAGGAACTTGATATGCACTACCTTCTAAGTTATTTGCAATAATCTTTGAGCCTACAACATTAATATCTATGTTTGCATCCTCTAAAACAATAGTCCCAAAGTTATCACTAGCACCACTATATTTATTATTGCCTACTATATTAGAGTCAGTAATAGCTACTACTGAACCAGCTGAACCTACTGAATTATCAGCACCCTTCATATAAATGGCAGCATATCCCGCAACTGTACTACTTTGAATGATCATATCTACAGGATTAAATGTAATAATCCCATACCCAGCATCACCTCCATAGATATTGCTATCAAAGATAGTAACACTTACTCTTTCAGCATTCCCACCAATTGTTAAGGCCTGAGCATTCCCTTTGGCGGTAATTTGCAATTTGGTTTTATTAAGCTCTAAACTTATTCCAGCACTTCTTGTATCAATTGCTCTTTTTGCACCTTCAATAGTTATATTTGTAAAAATAACATTTAAATTTTCGTTTTCACTACGAATCTCAATGGCAACATCCAAATCTGTCGAAATTTTATGACCATTTCCATTAATATTAACTAAACCATTACTCTTAATTTCTAGGCCTACAGTTCTCGAAGATGTTTTAACATCCTGAGTTAAGAGAATATCTTTAGTTAAAGTAATATCCTTTACTCCAGATTCTAAAACTGCTTTTAATCCCGCCTCATCCGCTACTTCGATAGCAAAGATATTTTTAGGGAGCAAAAAAATTGTCAATAATAAAAATAATAGATAAATTTCTTTTTTAATTTTCAAATTATAATCTCCTTTCTTTTTAAAATTAGTAACATGTAAACTTGTTCCCATTATGTATTATGTGTTATAATTCTTAAGAAAATGAGGGATCGTTATTAAAACTAATCGAAAGGAAGAAATTACCAAACAAAGTGAAAGCAAAAAAGCACAAAGAACTGGCGAAACAATCTATATTACGCGAAAAAAATCACGTCTACACCCACTTGCTTTTTGGTGTCTTTTCATCGTTTCTGGAATATTTTTAATTTATGCTAGTACTCAATTATTTATTTGGAGTAAAGATAATAAAGAAATCATCTCACTTGAAAAAGAAATTGAAAAAATCATTGAATTAGAACCCACAACTGAGCAAGGTATTCTTATTAATCCCCCTGAAGAAGACATTTCTATAGAAAATAATGAACAGCAACCCCCAGCGTATGTTTCAGATTATTGGTACTATGTAACCTTTCCCTTTTATAACGTTAATTTTGAAAACTTAATTGAAAAAAATAGTGATACTGTAGCTTATATTCATATAAATAACACTAATGTAAACTATCCTGTTGTCCAAACTACTGACAATGATTTTTATTTAAATCATGCATTTGACAAACGTGAAAATGGTGCCGGATGGGTATATATGGACTATCGTAACACATTAAATCCAATGAGTGATAATGTTGTTATTTATGGTCACGGAAGAAAAAACAACACAGTATTTGGTTCATTAAAAAAAGCTTTAGATGCCAATTGGCAAAGCAATAAAGATAATTTTATTATTAATTTATCTACTCCATTGGTTAATTATGTTTATCAAATATTTTCCATTTATACAATTCAAAGTGAAAATTATTATATAACTACCGACTTTAGAACCCTTGAGGAAAAACAAATATGGCTTGATACAATGGTAAGCCGAAATACTGCTGCAAATATAACTGCCAGTGTAAATGTAAATGATAAAATTCTTACTCTTTCTACTTGCTATAATGATGATGGCATCCGTATTGTCGTTCAAGCTAAACTAATTAAGGCTAGTGGCTAACTAGTCTTTTAAATTGCCATTATAATATATTTTTGGTATGATATGCAAAATTAATGAAGGGGGACTATGATGAGTACAACTAAAAAAAGTTATGCATATGAATTACTGTCAAAATTATTTCCTAGCATTCCCCTATCTGAAGATGTTTATTTAAAATATGAAGATAACGGAACAATATTAGATAGAAAGTATCTTGAACCATATTCTCCAGGCATTATTGAAACGCATTTCATTCCTATTTATTACTATGGACCTTATTCAAAACAAATTGCTATTTTAATTAAAGAGCTTATTGAATCACGAAATGACTCTTTCTACCCCACTTTTTTAAAAGATTATAAATTAATTGCTTTAGCTCCAAAAATCGATGCCCAGAATTATCCTAATTATTTAGTTTTAACTAACTATAATATTAGAATTATGAGATTACAAATTGAGCAGTTAATTAATACCGCAATATTTTTTAAATATCAAGAAAAATTAACAAGTTTAAACTTATCATATATTGATTTTAATTATAAAGATCGCAGGCATTTTGGCAAAATTCCAGCCCTAGTCTATTGTGAAGAAAGTGATTTAAATACTTTATTAGAAGCTTGTTTTGATGAAAATGATTATGAAACTATTAAAGAATATTTAGATAACCCAGATATAGACATCAATGATTTAAAAGAGCGCCTCAAATCTAAAAAACGATTCATTTGGCTTAATGACCTTTTGGAAAATCGCATGCCGGACTTTGTAAAAAATAACATTGAATTAGTCACTGAGGCAATAACTACTTTTACCCACCAAACCTCAATAGACGCTTCGACAGGGGCCCAACAAATAAAATACGCTTTATCCGAACCTTTAACTAAAGAAGAAGCTATCAGCTATGTTAGAGAATTTTTATTAAAAATAGATAGTTCAAGAGGCCTTCTTGACATGTTTGATCAAAATATTTTAAACGGGTCATTAATAATCTTTAATCCTAATGAAAAAGATCCAGTTACAAGATATATTCATGAAAATTATCATCCTGAATATAATACAGATTCTGCTTTTGTTACCCCTTTTCATAAATTTGCCTGCATTCCTTTACAAAATAATATTTTAGATATTTATACTATCGTTCATGAATTTATTCATTTCTTTACTTTATATGCAAGATATGACTCTGTTGATTTAAAAGCATATAAAAGCCAAGAAAAATTTTTAAATGAATTTGCTTCAATTTATTTTGAAAAATTAGTTAAGGAATTTCTTTTAGAAAAAGGGTATAGCATGGAAGCAATAAATGCCCATACAGTATTAAGGTATTTAGATAGTATTAATATTATTAATGAAATTAAGCCGGTTATTGATAAGTATTTACTAAAAAGAAAAAAAGGTCCTATTATTCCTAGTGATTTTACAGATCAAGCTGATTATGAAAACAATGAATCTTGTGATAGTTTAATAAAAATATTATTAAAAGCAGAAAAACTATTAGATAAAAATCTTGGTTATCCGCTTGGGATATATTTATCCTCTTTATTAAATAGTGATAAGGAAACTATTGAAATGGTTTTAGCATCCACGGATGAACGAAGTAAACTTGATGGTACCGAAGAAGCTAATTTAAACATCATTTTAAATTATGCCCTTTCTTTACCTAACCCACCAGGAAGATAGTAAAATTAACTTTTAGAGATATTTAAAATAATCCCTACACTAACCATACTAATTAATAATGAACTTCCTCCATAAGAAATAAATGGCAAAGTAACTCCAGTAACAGGAATCAATCCTACGACAACACAAAGATTAAGAAGTGCCTGCAGGATAATTTGGGTACCTAAACCAAATGATAAATATTTGGCAAATAAATCTGTTTGTTTTAAAGCAATCTTAATTATTTTACTATATAAAAATGCAAAAGTTGTCGTTACAATTAAAACACCCATAAATCCAAACTCTTCGGAAATGATAGAAAAAATAAAATCTGTTTGCGGTTCTGGCAAATAAAATTGTTTTTGGATCGAATTACCAAAACCTAGACCAAATAAGCCTCCCGGTCCAATAGCGTATAAAGACTGGATAATTTGATATCCACTTCCTAATGGATCACTCCACGGATTTAAAAACGAAATAATTCTTTTAAGTCGATAAGGTGCTATAACAATTAAACCCGTTATTCCAATTAATCCTAAAATACCCAGACTAGCAAAAAAGGAAAGTTTAAGACCCGAAGAAAACAATATGACCATTAAAGTTAAGACAATAACCATAGCACTACCAAAATCTGGTTCTAACATAATTAGACCAAAAAATAAGAAAATAATACCCAATACTGGTAAAATACTTTTTTTAATGTCATTTAAATTTTTTTGGTTTTTAGCAAGGTATTTTGATAGAAAAATTATAAGTCCTACTTTAGCAAATTCGCTCGGCTGCATACCAATAGGTCCAATAGCAAACCAACTTCGCGATCCATTTCTTACCTTACCAATTCCCGGGATTAAAACTAAAATGAGTAAAATCATGCAACCAAACAATATAAGATTTGCATGTTTTTTATAAAAGTTATAATTGATTTTTGAAACAATAAGCATTCCTATAATACTAACTAATAAAAAAATAAATTGTAATTTAGCATAATGAAAAGCATCATCGAATTTATATCCAGCCCAAATTGAACTAGCAGAATAAATCATAATTGATCCAAATAATGCTATAACCACAGTAATAATAAATAACCATTTTCCATCTTTTTTCATTCTACTAGATTTTATTACTAATCTATATTTTTATAACTAATAATTAATTTAATCTTTATAACTTATGGCAAATATAATATTACCAAATCGAGAGAATACATTTAAATATGTACCTATTGAAAATGAAATAATATATTTACTACCTTCAGATAAAAGGTTAATTTTCTTGTAGGTTTTGTTGTATTATAACCAAACATAGTAAATTAATGCAATAAGAGAAAAAAACAAACTTATGGTATAAAAAATCTTAATGATATCAGATTCGCAAAAATCAAGCTCTTCCATATGATGATGTAAAGGGCTTTTGCGAAATATTTTTTTATGCCAAAATTTAATTGAAACAATTTGAACGAAACTTGTAATAGTTTCAATAATATAAACAATACCCATTAATATTAATGATACTTCACATTTAAGGATAATTGCGATACTAGCAAGAGCTCCACCCAAAGCAAGCGACCCTAGATCTCCCATAAAAACTTTGGCAGGATAGAAGTTAAAAAATAAAAAACCTAAAAGTGCTCCTGCTAAAACAAAACAAAAAATTGCAATTTCTTGATAACCAATAATATAACTGCTTTTCCATGCAATAATTCCATATGTTAAAAATGATATAGCACAAAGTCCAGCACATAGGCCATCTAAACCATCTGTTATATTAACAGCATTTGATGAACCCACCAGCATAAACAAAATTAAAAAACCATAAAAATATTTTAAGTCATAAGCTAAGGAACCAATTGTTAGAATAGTATTATTACCATTGAGCATAAAAACTGCAAAAAAAGCAACTGCAATAATAACTTCAATTAAAAATTTAGTTAAGATTGATAAGCCTTTATTATTTTTCAAATGAATCTTTATAAAATCATCAAAAAAACCAAGCATTGTATAAGCTAAAAACACAGAAATTAATATTAAAAAATTAGCACTAATTACAATGCTCCCTTTAAGAAGAAAAATCGTTAAAATGATTAGCACAGTTATAATAAAGATAAATCCACCCATCGTTGGAGTTCCTTCTTTGGCTAAATGTCTTTCGTTTAAATGTCTAGATACACTTTGAGAAATATTAATTTTCTTTAAAAGAGGGACTAAAAAAAGTCCTAATATAATTGCTATAATAAAGCCTAACATTAAACAAATAATTGATTTTGTAAGCATTAACATATTTTCACCTAATTTAACATTAAGACTACATTACCAGTTTCTTTTATATACATTCCCCCTTCGGGAGATTGGTAAACTACTTTTTCACCAGTACCACTATAAACTATCTTAAAGTTCTTTAATGTTTTTTTTGCTTCCTCTAAAGACATCCCCGTTACATCAGGAACTTGAACATATTTTTCATCTAACCAATTATATTCTTTAGGCATTCCATCTTTTGATGGTTTTATATCTAAAATATCAATCGCTGATTTCATAACATTTTTAGCTATCGGTGCAGAAACAGTTCCTCCATATTGCGTTACATTATGGGCATTGTCAACAGCAACATAAACAACAATTTCGGGATTATTCGCAGGCATAAAGCCTATAAAAGATAAAATATAACTACTTGTAGAATAATGGCCATTTTCTACCTTTTGGGCAGTTCCTGTTTTACCTCCTACACGATAATTTTCAATATATGCATTTCTTCCTGTTCCATTAGCTACAACACTTTCAAGGGTATATCTTACTAAGTCAGAAGTTTCTTTTGATATCACCCTTCTTTTTACTTTCTTTTCGGTAACGTCTAATACAGTATCAGTTTCCGTATCAATCATACTTTTTACAACGTAAGGAATATAAAGATTACCACCGTTCACTGCCGCGCTAACTGCTGTTATTTGCTGAATAGGCGTAACACTTATTCCTTGACCGAAAGCTGTTGTAGCAGTTTCTACTAACCCCATTTTTTCTTCCTTAAATAAAATGCCTGATGTTTCACCATTTAAATCAATACCCGTCTTTTCGCCAAAACCAAAATTTCTAATGTATTTCATTAAGGTATTTGTCCCCAATTTTAGCCCCATATTAACAAAACCTGGGTTACAAGAATTTTCGACAACTTGTAAGTAAGTTTGCACGCCATGGCCACCATGTTTCCAACAATGTAAAGTTGATCCATCCACATTGACTGCTCCACTATCACTATAATGATCTTCGAATAAATCAATTGTTTTTTCCTCTAAAGAAGCTGCTAAAGTAATAATTTTAAACGTTGATCCTGGTTCGTATGTTTTCCAAACTGGAAGATTGCGGTTTATAACTTCTGTCGAAAAATTTTGATATGCATTAGGATTAAAGGCAGGACGAGATGCCATAGCTAATATTTCACCACTTTGAGGATCTTGTACGACAATTAAAGCGTTATCAGCATCATATTTACTCATCACATTATTAAGTTCACTTTCAATGGCCTTTTGAAGCTCAATATCAATAGTTAATTGAATAGTTATTCCACTTTGAGCAGGCTCATACACTTCTGCCATTTCAAGTCTACTACCTTGACCATCAGAAAAATATTTAATTGAGCCATTTTCGCCAGTTAAATATTTATCATATTGAAGCTCTATTCCTGAAAGACCTTGATTATCAATTCCAACGTATCCTAGAACATGAGAAAGAAGTTCTCCGTAAGGATAGTGCCGTTTACTTTCTTTAACAAGATACACTCCATCATATCCTAGCTTTTCTATCTTTTCTGCTGTTTCATAATCTAACTGCCGTCCTTCCGGATGCACTCTTTCAATTGACTCCCTTTTGCTAACATGCTTATACATTTCTTCATGTGTTACACCAAGAATTTCTGCTAAATCTTTTGCAACTTTTTCCTTGTTTAAGATTTGCCTTGGAATAAGAACTAAAGATGTTGTCGTAATATTTGTTGCTAATACTTCACCATTTCGATCTATAATTTCTCCCCTGTCCGCCGCTATCGGAAGTTCCCGACTATAAAGAGAATCAGATAATTCTTTTAATTTATCATACGAAAATACTTGAATATAGAAAACTTTAATTATAACGGCTATTAATAATATTATTACAAATAAAAATACATAACGTATTCTGACATGGATTTTATTAAAGAACATATAATCACCAATTAATTATATGCGCAAATAAAAAAGTTATCATTAGACAACTTTTTTGAATTTAAATTTTGGCTTTCATAATTTCTTTATAGATTGCTTTAATTCTTTCTTTTTTATCATGATTCATATCTATAAAGTTAATGTGTAGTTGATAGCCACTATCAAGACTAAATAAAAGTTCAACTTTTCCAGGTTTATAATTAATAGCACTTGATGAGATAGACATATAAGGTATAATGTGAATCTTTTTATAATAAACCGCCATGGGATCGCGATCAAATAAAATCATTCGTCGATTAGTAAATACAACATAATCTTTTGAATTTTTATACCCTAATAAAATCTTTTCACTTTCATCAACATATTCTTTTGCGTATTCAGGTAAATCCTCAGGATTAACTTCCATTTTAAAGTCAAAATATTTAGATAATTCTTTAAACTTTATATATGCCATTTTATGCACCTCTACTTTATAATTTGATTTTATCATACTTTAAAACAAAAAAAAAGGAAGTTTACGCTTCCTTTTCTTGCTATTATTCAGTAATTATATTATTTACTATAGCGCCTTCTTCAATTGTAATAGTACAAGTTGTACTATCAGTTGCAGTTAAATCAATAGTATCAACTGTAGCACCAGCTTTAATAGTAATAACTAATTTTGCATTTGGATGAGCTACAATTTTTCCGATTGTTGAACCAGCTTCTACTACGATACCGCCTTTAGTAGCTCTAGCCGCAGTATAAATAGCATCAACCTTAGAATTATTAATTACTAATCCAGCATGAGTCCATGTATAAATAGAACCAATCTTACTATGATTTATATTTGTACTTGTATAATTAACAACTGCTAAATCATATATATCCCAATTTGGACCAGTTTCTAAGTTAGAACGTTTAGTTCCATAAATATTTGAGTTATTAATTGTAGCATTACCATAAACAATTACTGCAGGAGCAATACCAGGTTGTTGACCAAGGTAATTATTTCCAAATGATACAACATTTAATCCTACTACATTAACATTATAAAGTTCTGAATTAAAATTACTTTGAACAGTTGCATCTCCAGCTTTATATTGTCCTAATGAAATAGTTTGTGTAGTACCTTCAAAAGTTAAATTATTAATTGTTAATTTAGAACCATTTGATGATGAGAACATATTTCCCATTGTAGTTCTAGTACCATTTTCTATAAAATTAAATTTATCTTCAGAAGTTACTATTTGTTTTACTGTATGACCATTACCATTAATAGTTACAGCTTCAGTATTTTCATTAACATTATAGAATGGTTCATCTAATAGTGTAATGTCTTTACCTAAACTTACTGTAGCATTAGCAGTTTGATCAGCTGTGCTATATAAAGTAACTACTCTTTGGCCTGCAAGAAGTTGTGATTTTGTAGGTTGAGCACCTTTATTTCCTAAGAAATCAGTATAGCCATCAGCTTTAATGTTTAAAAGACCATCAGCAAAATCATCGTTTGATCCCATAACATATGTAGTTGAATAATACACTTTTCCTGCATCTTCTTTAACATATCTAAATGTAGCTACCTCTTTATCATTAACAATTAATACAGGAGTTGCTTCAGATTTTTCTTTTAAAACAAGATTAGCACGTAATGTTTCACCATCTTTAATATACCAATTGTTTTCACCATTTTCTCTTACAGCTGTTCCGCCATATGTAGCAAAGCTTACTACTTCAGGACCTTTAGTATCAAGAGTAATAACTCTTTGACCTTTAGTCATATTTTCTTTAGTAATTGTTTTACCAACATTTCCTAAGAAGTCAGTATAGTCTTTAATTTCAATAGTAAATGTACCATCTTCAAGTCCATCTTTTTGTGAATCAACTTTATACCATACAGAGTATGAATATCCACCTTCAATTTTAGTTTTAGTACTTAAAGTAGCAATTTTTTTACCATTTATATAAAGTACCGGTAAATCTTTTAATTCTTCAGCAAAACGAGCGTATACTTGAACAGTGTTACCATCTGTTACATACCAATTATTTTCACCATTTTCTGATTTAGGAATATTTCCAATTGCAGATGAACTTGTAGCTTGTGGGCCAGTTTTATCAATTACAACACGACGATGACCATCTAATTTAATATTTGTTTCATCAAGAGCTGCACCTAAATTTCCAGTTACATCTGTATAACCATTAATATCAATAGTAATTAGTCCATCTACCAAAGCATCATTTTCAGTTACTAAGTAACTAGCTTCATATGTATAAATACCATTTTCTACTATTTCTTTAGTGAATGGAACTACTACAGCACCATCATTAATAGATAATGTTGGTAATGTACCTAATTTTTCACTTAATTCAATGTATGCATAAATAGTATCACCATTAGTTGCATACCATGTTTGAGTTCCATCAGTTGATATTCCTCTGCTTGTAGCTAATCTTACATCGTCAACTACTGGAGCAGTTCTATCAATATAGATCCATTTTTGACTTCCTAATGTACCATCTGCTTCAGTATATGTAAATGTATTTCCTGTAAAATCATGGCCTTTAAATTCAAATTTCGCTAGACCATCAGCAAGGCCGTCGCCTTCTTTGATTGTGTAATCAAATGTAAATGAATGGCTTCCATCTTCATTAATCTTATCAGAGAAGTTATTCATCGCTAATCCATTAATTGTAGCTGTTACATCGTATGCTACATCATTTAATGTTAAATAAACAATAACTCTATCGCCATTATTTGAATAATGAATATAACCATCACCCATTACTGAGCCATGTGAAGTAAGTCTTAATGTACTTACTGCAGGAGCAGTTCTATCAATATAGATCCATTTTTGACTTCCTAATTTTCCATCTGCTTCAGTAAATGTGAAACCATTTCCTGCTAGATCATGACCTTTAAATTCAAATTTTGCTAAACCATCTTCAAGGCCATCACCTTCTTTTACGTAATATTCAAACGTAAATGAATGTGTTCCATCTTCATTAACTTTATCAGAGAAAGTGTCCATTGCTACACCATTAATTGTAGCAGTTACATCATATGCTCTTTCGTTTAATGTTAAGTATACTAATACTCTATCGCCATTATTTGTATAACGAACATAGCCATCGCCCATTACTGAACCATGTGCTAAGATTCTTAATGAATCTGCTACTGGAGATGTTCTATCAATATAAATCCATTTTTGACTTCCTAATGTACCATCTGCTTCAGTATAAGTAAATTCATTTCCTGCGATGTCATGACCTTTAAATTCGAATGTAGCCATTCCATCAGCAAGGCCATCACCTTCTTTTACGTAGTATTCAAACGTAAATGAATGTGTTCCATCTTCATTAACTTTATCAGAGAAAGTATCCATTGCTACACCATTAATTGTAGCAGTTACATTATATGCTCTTTCGTTTAATGTTAAGTATACTAATACTCTATCACCATTGTTTGTATAACGAACATAGCCATCACCCATTACTGAATCATGAGCTAAAATTCTTAACGAATCAACGCCAGGAGCTGTTTTATCAACGATAACTTTGTATTCTGCAACATTTCCGGCTTTATCAACTAATTTAAATGTATATGTACTTTCGCCATTTACATCAATTTTATCTCTTAACTTACCATTCGCATAAATTTCACTAACACCACTTAGAGTATCAACAGCATTAGCTTTGAATCTTGTATTAGAATAAATAATTTCTGTATGATCTGGAGTATAAACTACATCTCCTACTTGCATACTTGGAGCTGTTTTATCTACCATAACTTTGTATTCTGCAACATTTCCAACGTTATCAACTAATTTAAATGTATATGTACTTTCACCATTTACATCAATTTTGTCTCTTAATTTACCATTAGCATAAATTTCGCTAATTCCACTTAATTCATCTAAAGCTTCAGCTCTAAATCTTGTGTTAGAGTAAATTAATTCTGTATCTTCTGGAGTATAAATTACATCTCCTACTTGCATATTTGGAGCTGTTTTATCTAAATATACACTATTTAGGTTGCTTACACCTTCTACGTTATTAGAAGTATTTCCAGCTAAATCGATAATATTTGATACAGTAAAATCGATTTCTCCACTTTCTTCTGATGCTAAATCTCCAACTACAATAGTTGTTTGATATTTATATACACCATTTTCTTCATCAGTTTTATTATGGAAACTCTCCATAACATTTTCAGCAACATAATCTTTACCATTAATATGGAAAGTAATTGTTGGTACTGCTTTTAATTGTTCATTAGTTCTAATGTATGCTGTAATAGTATTTTCATCATTTACATAATAATCTTTATAAGTCTTATTATCCTTTTGATATTCGTTTAAATATCCATTTGCATACATATTTGCAGAAACTCTTTTAGCAGCAGTTGTATCTAGAGTAAATGTTACTTTACTTTCATTTAAAGCTGCGTCAGTAGCTACTAAAGTATAAGTTCCATCTGCTACTTCTGTTTCTTCATTAAATTCTGTTTCTTTTCCTTCTTCGTCAACAAGGATTAATGAAATAATTTCATTTTCTTCTGAATCTTCAACTTCGATTCCAGTAAGTGAATTTAATAAAGCTCCGTCTTCAATATTAAATTCTGGGCCATTAGTATCATCTAATACTTTGGCTAATTCTTCTAAAATATATTTTAGAACATCTTCTAAATCATTATCTAAAGCATCTACTCTAGCAATAATATCATTTTCAGTTCTATAGTCTCTTGCATCTTCTAATGCTTTTGCATCTTCTTCATCAAGAGCACCATTTGTTTGTGTTTTTAATTCTTCAACTAATGCTGCAACAATAAAATTGTTAACGGTATTTAGTCTTTCTTCTAAGTCTGTAGTATCTTCTTCAGTTAAACCACTAACCATTCCCATTGCAGTTTTATAGTCTTCATCTTCTAATGAACCTTCTGCTTTTTCTACTGCAGCAAGAGCAGCTTTATAAGCATCACTTAATGCCGGTTCATCTTCTGCACCAGTGTTATCACCAGCACCATTATTGTCATTGATTATATTTTCATTTCGATTGTTATTATTAACATTATTTTGGTTATTTACAGTAGGATTAGTGTTTGTAACATTGTTATTTACTGTAGTATTGTTATCTACATTACCATCTGGTTCAATAGCTACGTTGTTATTTGTAGTACCACCATTACCTTCGCCATCATCACCTGAAGGTGCTGCGAATGTAAAAATTCCTAAACCAATAAAAAGTAATAATACTAAAACGATAATATATCTCTTTTTATTTGACATATAAACCTCCTATATTTATCGACTCACATACGGAAATACGACGAAAATATCCCTATATATGAATTCAATTTTATTATAGAGCCAAACACTCGTTTTGTCTACAAATTATTAAAAAAAGCAGAAAATTTTTTAATGATTTTCTGCCTATTTTACAATTTTAATTTGATTAATTGGCCAAAGTCTAATTCTAACTTTACCGATGATGTCTTCTTTAGGGATTAAACCTACATCAGGATCACGGCTATCAAGTGAATCATTACGATTATCACCAACGACAAAATACATATCCTCAGGAATGACACTATAGCCTAAGTCACTTAGTGAAAAATCGGAAGTATGAGCATTAGTTAAAAACTCTTCTTTTACTAAACGATCATTAATATATAAATCACCATTACGATATTCAACTTTTTCGCCTGGCATGCCAATAACTCTTTTAATCAAATATTTAGTATCTGCATAATATAACGAAACTACATCATTTCTTTTAATCTCAGAAAACCTGTAAGTCACTTTATCTAATATTAAGATATTTCCGTTTTCAAATGTCGGAGCCATCGAAGGGCCAACTACTTGCTGTAATCCAACAATATACACCGCAATAAAGATAACTACAAAAATAAAGACAATATATTTAAACGTATCTTTAAAAAACTCTTTTATTTCTAACCAATCCATATCTATTTCCTCAATAATATTCTAGCACAAAATCAAATTCCCTAAAAATTGAGTTAGAAAAATTGACAGAAATACTGTCAAATATGTCCCGTTATCAAACATGCCCCTCATAATTAATATATTATTAATATCAAAAAAAAGAACTATTATCTAGTTCTTATATCTTTATACATCTTATAAAATTTTTCGATATTATTATAAAATAAGACTAACTCACTAATCATATTTTGACTTTCTTCATATCTTTTCTTTCCTAAAATATATGATAACCATTGCAATTTGCCATTCATACTAACATATAATGCCGATTTAAAATCTTCTTGAATCGGACCATATTCCTCAAGATAAGATTCTAGATATAATTTAAAGTTGACATATTTAATTCGATTTCTAACTTTAGAAAAAGTAAAAGCACTCTCACACATTGCACACGTTGGATTAACAAGCCCTACAGCATCAAAATCAAGTAGCAAAGGTTCAATACCATCCCATAATATATTAAGGGGTTTATAGTCATTATGACTTATACAAAAATTACTTTTGACTTGAGAAATATTTTCATTACAATTTTTAATTAAGTCACCTAAAGAAGTAAGATTTTTTTCTAAAAAACTTTTAAATTCAGGATCTTTTTTAACTTTTTTTAATACTTTATCAAAATCAATATTTATCCTTTTATAAACAAATGGAATGTTTGCTACAACTCTTAAACTATGCATTTTACATTGAGTCTTAGCAAGTGCAACAATATGTTCTTTGCTAAAGTTTTTAACCTCGATTGTTTCTTTTGCGACATAAGGATAAACTAAATAATATCTTTGAAAAACATAAACGAAATATTTATCCTTTTCTTTAATTGGAAGGATACATTTTATTCCATAACGATTAAAAATTTCACTAACTAGAATTTGTCTTTTACGATGATTTAATTGATAATAGTTTTTAATTGCATCTTTACTATATTCTTTAATAATATATTTTCCTTGATTAGTTTCTACCTTATAGACATTATTTTGACTACTTTCCTCTTTTTTAAAGGATTTTACCTTCCCAATTTCAAACACATCTGCAATTAAATTAAGTTTTTCTAGCATCTTACTCACCTAGTCTATTATAGCATATATTTTTATAAAAATAACTATCAAAATCACTCGTATAGCAAACTATCGTTTGGTATAATTATACAGGAACATTTAATAGTTGGGTGCTGCCTCCATCATTAAGATTGGAGGTGATGCATGTGAGTAAAAAAGATTTTTTAATTCTTTTTTTAATCATTATTATTCTTTTACTTATAGCATTACTTTTTGTAATACTAAAATAAAAAGCACCTAACTCAGCATTGAATTAGGTGAAACCCTTTAAGAGGTAACACTCAACACCGCAATATTAAGTGTTCCTTTTTTTATTTTATGATGTTTTGCTCATCTATATACAGGATAACATAAAGTTAAGATTTGAGCAAGTTTCTTTTCTGATTAATAAAATCAAAAACAAGTAAAATAATACTACTTAATAACAAGCCTCCGAATACGTCTGAGAAGAAGTGTGCCCCAAGATAGATTCGTGATAAGCCTACTAATAAAATTAACAGTCCTAAAACACATGAATAGATAATTTTATAATGTTTGGGAATATTACTTTTAATCATTAAATAAATCACAAAGCCATATAGCGTAGCACTAGCCATTGTGTGTCCTGATGGATACGAAAAGGAATGTTCTATAACCGAAATGTACTCCGGTCTAGGTCTTCTGATAATAAGTTTAATAACATTATTAATAACTGTCGATATAATCAAAATACTTGCAGTACTAAAAGCATATGCTTTTCTTTTTTTTAATAAGAAACTAAAGAAAATAATAGCACAAAGAATCACAATAAACATTGTACTTCCCAAAAATGTAATTGCTTTCATTACACTTGTAGTCATTTCACTTGAATAACGCATAATAAAATTATGTACCGCAGTATCAACCGTAGTATAACTATTAGTTATTACTAAAATAGTATTAATTATGAATAGCATTAATAATAATCCTATAATAAAAAATTTTTTATTTTTCATTTTTACCTACAAAAATCAATTCTCTTTGAATAATAAAATTAGCTACAAAAATAAACATATCAACAATTAATTTAATAACTACAACACTAATTTTATTAAATACTTTAGCTAAGTATTGTGATGCAAATCCAGAAACAAACATTTGCACTACACATAATATTACATATTTAATAAATGATGATTCATTTTTATTTTTAAATACCATATTAGCATTCATTAAATAATTATAAACACTTGATATTATCCTAGCAATTATCGTTGCTATTAATATTGAATAAGCTCCTGGAATTAATTTATTAAATAAAGCAAATAATAAAATATCAATTACAAAAGAAGATAATGATGCAAAAATATATTTAATAAATAATTTATAGATAGCTAAAGAATCTTTTATAGGATTAAAGTGACTTTCAGTATTACCATTTACATAAATAGTCTCTATTTCTATTTCTCTTATTGGTACATTTTTACTAATTGTATCAATTAACTGATTAGTTTCATATTCAAAACGATCGCCTTGCGTTGTCATAAATTTCATCATAACCTCTTTAGAAAGGCCCCGTAGACCAGTTTGGGTATCAGTTACACTAATACCAACGAACATCTTAAGGACATTTCTAGTAGTTTTATTACCAAAGCGATTTCTTATTGGCACATTACTAGCATCAAAGTTACGACAACCAAGAATTAATGAATCTTGATGTTTCAAAACCTCTTTGGCACATCTTTTAATATCTTTAACGCTATGTTGTCCATCACTGTCAGCGGTAACAACACCTTTTATATTAGGATATTCATTCAAAAGATAGTTAAATGCATCTTTCATTGCTCGACCTTTTCCTAAATTAATATAATGATGTAAGACCGTTATTCCCTTTTTTTCTATTTTTTTAAAATAATCTTGATATTCCTCACGACATCCATCGTCATATACTAATATATTTTCAAATTCTTTAGAAAGTTTTTCTAAAAAATCATCAAGAATTTCTGTATTAGGATTTAGTGTAGGAACTATTATAAATATATCTTTCATTTTTTACCTTTCATTATTCAGTTACCGATTTCATATGAACTAAACGATATGCCCCATCGTAGTAAACATAATAGAAAATATCATGTAGGACATCTTTCTTCTTTTGGCCATCTATTAAAGTCATATTCTTTTCTAAATAAACCTCTACCGAGAATGCATTTTCATTATATACAGTCCAATTTGATACTTTAGTATTAGTAAATGTATCTTTATCTAAAGTATGAATCGAAGTAAATGTTATATCAACATTCGTAGCCCAACTATAAGCTCTTTGATACATCTGCGTTCCCTCAATTAAATTTGGAGTAAGGGTATAAAGCCCATATCTTACCCCAGGAAGATCTGCAGTTAAGAATAAACTCCAATTTTTAGCAAATGGAAGTGGATCATATTCGTGCGCTAGTTTAGCTAAGGCCTTGTCACTTTCATCAGTATTATAAAAATCGGTAGCATAATAATCTCCATCTTTTAATTCATACTTTATCTCTTTTCCTTCAGTATCTTTAATAACAATATCCGGTTTAAAGGTAAGTTTATCTACCTTATAATGATTAAGTGATGGAAGATTTACTAAGTCATATACTTCTTTATATTCCTCAATTTTCGAAGATTCTACTAAATCTGCTTCCTTAACTTCAATATCATTAATATATAATTTATAATTATCCATTATATAAAAATCCAATTCATATAACCCGTCTTGATTATAATTTTCAATATTTTCTACTTCATAATTGGTATAAGTAAGAAGCCCTAAACGATGTTCAACATTAGAATCATCTAAAGTAACTGTAGCAAGTAACATCTCATCTGCATAAATTTCATATTTAGTTTTATCATCTGTCTTTTTGTATGAAAGTTTTGCTTCTTTAAATAATTCTTTATAGCCTTTTTCTAAAGAAGATTTCTTTTCATAGTCACTCTTAACTTCTGCGAGTTCAAAATATTTTTCAATATCTCCTCTTTTCGCAGACTTTTGCATATCTTTAATAAGACTATTCATATAATTATCAATGTCACCATTTTCATAATCTTTTAATGTACTACTAACATAGATTAAAGCTGCTTCTGCTAAAATAAGTAGTAATAAGGTAAAGACTATTAATGATTTTTTATATAATGACATCTTTTTAATTTTTCTTTTAATTCCCATCTTCTTCACCTACTTTGACACAATAAATGCTTCAGGTAATCGCCATGATGAATTTGAATAATATAAAGTAACTGAAGTCATTAAATATTCATCTTTGTAATACATAGTCGAAGATGATCCACCATCGATATTTGCAGCATTAACAGCACCATATTCTTCCATAACTTCAATTAAATCATTAGCAGTTGCTCCTAAGTGTCCAGAAGCTCCTCTTCCATCAGTTACAAGAAGTAATACTGCTCCATCTTCTCTTTGGCCAATCGCAGTCCGAGGATTGGCACCACTACCAAGCCCATTTGCTTCCCTTTTTTCACCATTAACAATTAATTTAACAAAATGATTATTAGCATCACTAGCTTCTTCCTGGAAGGTTACTGCATCACGTATTTTTTCCGTTTTAACAAGATTTTCTACTTCTGTAGGACTCATACCACTAATAGATAAAATTCTTAAAATATTATTTTCATCAAATCCTACCAAGTGATAACCTACGCCATATGGGCTATTCCAAACGATTTTTCCATTTGATACAACAGTACCCATTGGATAACCACCTTTATTACCCGTAGATTGGTAAATACCACCATTAACGCCTCCGATAGCATCATTTTCTTTAACAATTTGATCAAGTGTTTTACCATACTCACTAAATGGATATGTTGTAGCTACAGTTACTTTCGAAGGATCATGAACGATCATCATCGTCGCATAAAAATTACTTCCAGATACTTCATGAATCTCAATTTCATCACTAGCAACATTTACATCAATAAGTTCTGTATTAACTTCTTCTTCCATTTCTTTAAGCGAGTTACTATTAACTACTTCTTGAACTTTACTATCAGGCAGGACTAATCCTACTACAAACTTTAAAGCCCCAGTTTCTAAGAATGTTGTAACAAAAATATTTCGAGCTTTAACTGAAGGACCATAACAAATAAGTAATAATACACTATATAAGGTTACTACAGCCATAAGCAAAAATATCCCAATAAATGATAGTCCTTTTATCATAATTTTTAATGTTTTTTTCATATATTCTACTTCCTTTTACTACATCAAGTTTTATTTTTTCTATCGCAATTTAATGATATCAAAACTAATTCTTTTTAGCAATATTTCTTCATAAAAAAAGGAAATAGTTTTTCTATTTCCTTGATATTAGCCGTTTGGTGTTATTGTAGCCTTAAAGCCATAGTATGATGTCGTATCTCCATATCGATCCGTTTTAAAATAAATTTTAGCATAATTACCTGGTACAGTTATTGTTTCTGTTGTTCGAGTGGTACCGCCGTATTTTTTATTATTTATCGCTGTATTATTACGATCATATATATAAATATAATCATAACTTGTATTATACGTTTGGTAATCTAACACTACCGTTAATGATGTTGCGTTTGGCCAATATACTTCTTCCGTTATTACGCTTGATTTTGGGTATTCATTAAAATGTCCAGATTCTATTACTATTTGCGGAACATCGGTAATTTGAACATTTGAAATAGTTACTGTTCCAGACTCAGAAGGAGAATAAAAACTATTTCCTTCTACTCTAGTTCCATTCAAATTAAATGATGACACAATTTTGGTTACCGAACCAATAGGTTTTAATTCAAATTTTGTTACATTGGCCTCTATTACATTTGGAATATTAATTGTCACTAGACTAGAAGCTTGATTATTTATTGTAAGTGTTATTGGCGTTGCTACAGACACAAATGACCACGATGACGGTTTTCCGATTGATGCATTTAGTTTATCTGCATCAACTTGACTCCGAGCCAGTGCAGTAGCTACATTATAGCACTCATAAAACATATATGACATATTAGTGACATTTGATACATCCCAACCACTTAAGTCAAATGTAGTAGCAGGAGTAGATCTAAACATATATGACATATTAGTGACATTCGAGACATCCCAGCCAGATAAATCACCAACAGTCCAACTGCCGGTTACTGAAGACCCTGCATACTCAAACATACTTGACATATTAGTGACATTGGACACATCCCAGTTTGATAAATTAATACTCCAATTATCTGTTACTGACCGGCCTGCATCTCTAAACATCTGTGACATCGTGGTAACTTTTGATACATCCCAATTTGCTAAATCGCCAACACTCCAATTATTTGTTGCTGAAGCACCTGCAGAAGAAAACATATATGACATATCAGTTACATTTGATACATCCCAATTGGACAAATCTCCAATACTCCAATTATTCGTTACGTACTCGCCTGCATTATAAAACATTTCTGACATATCGGTTACATTAGACACATCCCAGCCAGATAAATCTCCTATACTCCAACTATCGGTTGCTGAATGGCCTGCATTATAAAACATATCTGACAAACTAGTGACATTTGACACATCCCAGTTAGATAAATCGCCGATGCTCCAATTATCTGTTGCTGAATAGCCTGCAAAATAAAACATATATGACATATCAGTGACATTTGATACGTCCCAATTTGATAAATCACCTATACTCCAATTATCTGTTACTGAATAGCCTGCAGAAGTAAACATAAGTGCCATATCAGTTACACTTGATACATCCCAATTAGATAAATCGCCAATACTCCAATTATAAGCTGAATGGCCTACACCATTAAATAGAGAAGAAATATCAGTTACATTTGACACATCCCAATTTGATAAATCTCCAATACTCCAATTATCTGTTACTGAATAGCCTGCAGAAGCAAACATATTTGACATATTAGTGACATTTGATACGTCCCAATTTGATAAATCTCCAATACTCCAATTATCAGCTGAATAGCCTGCATTAGCAAACATAGATGGCATATCAGTCACACTTGATACATCCCAACCAGATAAATCTCCTATACTCCAACTATCGGTTGCTGAATAGCCTGCCCTAGCAAACATACTTGACATATTAGTGACATTCGAGACATCCCAGCCAGATAAATCACCAACAGTCCAACTGCCGGTTGCTGAATAGCCTGCATAATAAAACATATCTCGCATATTCGTGACTTTTGACACATCCCAGCCAGATAAATCTCCAATACTCCAATTATCCGTTACTGAATAGCCTGCATAACAAAACGTTTCATACATATCAGTGACATTTGAAGTATCTATATTAGTAACATCAAATGTATGTGCGTTTTTAAAATTATAAAACCAATAAGTCATTATCTTGGGTTTTATTATATCTGCTACTGTTACTGAGGTAATAGTCTCCCTATAAACCGACCATCTCGGTTGTCCGCCAAGTGTTTCCTCCTCAAACCCTGTATATACTGCAGTAGCTTCTTTTCCATGATATGTCCGACCATTAGTTACTACATCATGGTTTTTATAAATAGTTAATGAGTTATCATCCGCTGAATATACAGCAAAAGCGGTTAATTCAGCGGTAGTACCAAATGTTTCATAGTCGGAAACTACTAAATGCCCATTAAAAGATTTATTCATTGTAGTATTACTAAATGCCCCTGTTTGATCTTTATCCCCTTCATAGTAATCTATCCACAAATATAAATAATAAGACTTTGAAGTATTAGCTTGTAAGGTTAAATTCAATAATTGATATCCAATACTAATCTCTGCCGAAGATAATGCATAAACTTCTTCCTTTATTCTTTCATCAATATGAGTAGCTTGCGCATCTACTAAATAATTACCACTACTTGGTATATTAGCATCTTGTTCTATTAAAGCATATTTAATAGTTCCAATAGGCATTGTATTATCTTCATTCGGAGCTATGGCAATTTTTATATTAGCAGTTTGTTGACATCCATTAGCTACTGTAAATTCATATCGATAATTTTCTGAGCCTAAAGCTTTAACATCACTAATAGGAGCAGATAAATCTCCAGTTAAATTAAGTGTTGTACCACCCGTTAATGATACTGAAGCACAATTAGGAATTTCTACTGCTGCAGTAATATTATGTGTACCACCTTCGTTTACTAAGTAGTAAGCATATGACGCGGAGATAATCATACATAACATTAAAGAAACCGCTATAGCAGATAATATTATCTTTTTCTTTTTATTCATAATATTCAAACCCACTTTCTAGTTTGTTTTACATTTTCCTACTCTATATAAAATTATAACAAAGAAAAAAGTAAATGACAATTATCATTTACCTTTAATATTATTTTTTATGATGCTGGGAGCACCCAATTTGGTGGTATTATTTTATTTGAGCTAGAGAAACCAGGATAATAAGTAACCAAAGGAACGCTCCACCCCCTTAAATCTAAATCATATGTTGGGCTGACCGAAACAAACATACTTCCCATATTCGTGACTTTTGATACATCCCAATTTGAGATGTCTCCTATATCCCACTCCTCTGGCTGACGACCAGATTCAGCAAACATATATGACATATTGGTAACATTTGACACATCCCAATTTGATAAATCATGCACAAATTTTCCATTATTTGCTGCTATACGCCTTAACATATATGACATATCGGTGACACTTGAGACATCCCAATTTGAAATATCCCCTATATCTAAACTTTGATTGTACATTCCAGAATCACCACCGTCATCAAACATATGTGACATATCCGTTACTTTTGAGATATCCCAATTTGACAAGCCTTCGATTTTAGCATCACGAACATTCAAAAAACAACCACCAAACAGGGATGACATATCAATGACATTTGAAGTATCCCAGTTAGATAAATTTATACTCATGCTTTTATTAATTTCACTCATCGCTCCACTATAAAACGCGAACATAGATGACATATCGGTGACACTTGACACATCCCAACTAGATAAATCCAAGGTCTTAACATTCCCATTCACACTAAAATTCCTAAACATAGATGACATATTGGTAACGTTTGATGTATTAAAAGTTGAAAGATCTAGTTGGAATTCACTTGATACATAAAAGGCAGCTCCAGCAAACATTTCTTCCATTGTAGTCATTCTATAGGTATCAAGTTTTTCTAGATCAAATGACGTTACATAAACTAAGAAAGTAAATAACTTCCCACCATTTTTGGGCGTTACTATGTCTGCAAAAGAAACATTTGTTATTGACGCAACGTTGCCATCAGTAAGCCATGGCGGTGGATTATCTGCTCCATAATCAGTTGTCTCAACACCTGTATATTTAGCAGTAACTGTTTTTCCTTTATAATCATCTCCCACATTTACTGTATCAGTGTTTTTATAAAAAGTAAGTGATGTATCATCTGCTGAATAAACAGCAAAAGCATAACCTGAATCACGACAGTTACCAGAAGTAACAGTTATTGTTCCTGCAGGTGATTGGTCAAGAGCATCTTCTTGATTAACATTTAAGTTATAAAACTTCATAGTAAAGTTCCATGTTTGAGAAATATTATTAAATTCCTCACTAGTATCAATAAAACCTGAATAAAGAGTAACTGGTCCGGTTACCCCAGCGATAGAATAATCATCAAAAGACCATCTACCATTTGTACCACTGATTGTAAGTTCATTTAAACCAGCATTCGCAGCTCCCGAAGAAGCGGTATAAGTTCTTGTTGGCGTATATATAATATCATATTCACAAGTAGCTCCACTTGCATATACACTATTAAGCGTTTTAAGATTTATTGTCATTCCCCCGGAAGCACTAACATAACTAGTATAGTCATTACTTGAATTACCTACATATAAATCATCTAAAGAAAGTTGTAGAGCAATATTTGTAGCCCCAGAATAAGTCAAAGTAAGTGGAATATCATCAATTAATACTTCAGCTTTGGTTTTTCCAGTACTTGTGGGTTTACCAATATAAGCAAATGCTGCAGTTAAAACTAACGTTAAGGTAATTACAATACTTAAAGATATCATATATATTTTTCTCTTATTACTGATTTTATCCATAACAAAAACCTTTCTATCTTAGATAAATTATAACAAACAAAAAAGTAAATGACAATTATCATTTACCTTTTTATAACTATTTTTTACAGAAAATATTATTTAATAACACTTGAAGTTCTTCTCGATTTATTGGTTTAGATATATAACCATCAAAGCCTTCATTTAAATACATTTCCTTCATGCCTACCATTGCATTGGCAGTAAGTGCTACTATTGGAGGAATTTTTACTCCTTCAAGAGCTCTTATATTATGAAGGGTTTGAACTCCATCCATTATTGGCATCATATGATCTAAGAAAATTAAATCATAACGATTACCATCTTTTAATTTTTGAATTGCTTCTTCGCCACTACTAGCTAGTGTAATTTGAAATTTATAATCACGAAGGATTCTTTCTGCAACTTTTAAGTTTAAATCATTGTCATCTACTACTAAAATATCATATAGCGATCCATCAAAGTGAACATTAGCAACTGTAGCATTTTTAGTTACAACACTAACCACTTGACTTTCAACTGGTTCCATATGAATCTTCTGTGGAAGGATTACCGTAAAACTTGTACCTTTTCCATACTCACTTACAAATGTAATAGTACCTCCTAAAAGTTCAATTAGCTTCTTAGTAATAACCAAACCAAGTCCAGTTCCTTCAATTGATTTATAATTTTCTTGATTATTTATTCTCGAAAATTTCACAAAAAGTTTATCATAATCACTTTCTTTAATACCAATTCCTGTATCAGATACAACAAATTTTAATTTAGCAACTTCCCCCAAATTTTCGGAAGAAATATTAAAATCAATATGACCTTCTTCAGTATATTTAACAGCATTAGATAAAAGATTCATTAAAATTTGATATATTTTTAATTCATCACCAATTAAATGAGTTGGTACATCTTTATCGATATGAATATTAAATTTAACTTTCGAAGAATCAATCTTCGAAGCAATAACACTATTTAATTGCATTATAATCTTTTTAAATTCATATGGACTTTCTGTCTTCTCTTCTTTTCCACTTTCAATTCTAGATACATCTAAGATATTATTAATAATTCCTAAAAGTGTTGTCGCTGCTTCATAAATATTTTGAATTTCTCCTTTTTGCATCTCATTTAAGTCTTCCATCAAAAGAGATTCACTAAAACCAATAATTGCATTCATCGGTGTTCTAATGTCATGACTCATATTTGATAAGAAGTCAGTTTTAGCTTTAGAAGCTTCTTCCACTTCTTCTTTCTCTATCTCTAATTCACTAATAATCCTCAAATCTGGATTTTCCATTGTAAAATACATAAATAACATCACAAATGCCATTACAGAACTTACAAGTAACACGGTTGGAAATGCCCATTGTAAAACAATTGATAATGTTGCTAAGAAAATAAAAACAAAAATTGGAGCTCTTTTAGCAAAAGTTACTTTCTTAGGATTATTAATCATATATACTGCAATAATACCCATATAAACAAAGCTTACAACATAAGTAAAATATAAAGCTGCTCCACTTTGATAACTAGCAAATTTATCCGGTTCATAAATATATATCGACTCTAATAAACAAATTAAAATTGAGATAACTAATGTAATTGCGGCACTCATTTTAAAGACCATGGACTTTTTAAACAACTGTTTTGTGGTAATACTACTATCCTCAGAATTAATACTAATAACATACATCATTAGCCACATACACCACACAACATTCAATATCAAATATGTTTTACCAATAATATTTAAAATAATTCCAAATTCATCTTGATATTGGGTCATTGTATTACCAATAATATCTAATAATAAAATAATAGAAGTTAATAAAAGTAAAACTTGATATAAAGCCCCTTCAAGTGTTTTACTTTTCTTTTTATAAACAAACACACAAAGCAGTAAAATCATGTATACTGCTGAGCAAAGCTGGATATCTACACATCTAATCATTTTATTTCATCTCCTCAAACGCTGCATTAAATGTTTCAATAGCTTTAGGATGGTATTTACTACCATTTTTAACATTAATCATGTTTTTAACTTCTTCATAATCAATCGAAGAATGATTTAAAATATAATTTGTATATTCTAAAGCTATATTTATTAAATAAACATAATAAGGTATTTCATCTTCTTTCATGCCCATTGGAAATCCTAAACCGTCATATCTTTCATTATGTAATTTAACAATAGATGAGGCATATTTTAAATATGAATCGCTTTCATTTTCCATAACATATTTTAAAATATTAGCACCAATATTTGGATAATTAATTACTATTTCTTTTTCTTCAGGAGTTAAATTAGCAAGTCTTTCTAAATACTTTCTTGGCACAAAATCTAAAGAAACATCATAGTATTTTGAGGCATCAGCTATAACATCACTATCAACTTTTACATCATTTAATAAAGCATACTTATCTAATAAAATTTTACTATATTTGTTTATTAAATCATTAACCTTTTGATAATCCACTAAATAAGAATTGATATAATTTTTCAATATATCTTTTAATTCTTTTTCTTGAACTCTAACTAAATTATTTAAAATATTACTTTTAGCATACATTCTAACCATGTTTCCCACTCTTTTTTTAATAAGTTCATAGTTAAATGGTTTTTCAATCATATCGGCAATATCGTATGTATATACTTCTTCCTTTGTTTCTTTGGCATCATCGGCAGAAATAATTATAACCGGAAGGCGATTAATAATCTTTTTATCTTTTAAATAATTTAAAACTCCAAAACCATCCATTACGGGCATCTTCAAGTCTAAAAACATTCCAACGATATTTTCTGTACTATGCTCATTATTATTTATAATATGATTTTCAATTATTTCAACGGCTTCCGCACCGTTTTTAGCTTCAATAATATTAAAGTCGCTTTCAAATACCTTTTTAAAAATATTTCTTGTTAAATTATCATCATCAATGATTAATAAAGACTCATGCGTTTTATTTACTTCAAGAGTAATCTTCTCTTGATAATTACGTAAAACACCTTGATTTTTAGTTTTAACGTCATGGATTAATTCATTAATATATTTAACTGCGTTATTAACTTCATAACTATCAGACTTCAAATGATCTAATACAGATTCGATATTAACCATTAAATCTGCAGTTATATAGCTTAAATCTTCCTCTGTATTTTTGTTTTCGCTAGTAATATCACATTTTAAGGATAACACTAAAATCTGACTATTATCTAAAAGTTTAACTACATCTATATAGCTATCATAAGATAAGTTTGCAGATAATTTTAAGTATTTAATACATTCATAATCATTTGCGCCATTTTGTAATTTATTTAAACTTATTGTATCAAAATATTTTGTTATATAATCGGGATGGATAACTTTTTTCAACTTTTCATAATACTCTTCATAAGTATTATTTTCATTTTCTACTAAAACATTTTTAACATCAAAAAAAGTTACTTTATCATTTTGAATATCGATTAAAGTAATATTATTAAATATTTTAATTGACTCTATATTTACCAAACTTATAACACTACTATCCATACTAGTCACTCCCCTTACATATTAAAATACTCTTCTAAAATTTTATATATTTCATTTGCTTTTAAGAATAATTCATTAATATGTTCATTAATATAATTAATATCATTTTCTTTACCTTTCATTTCATGATTATAAGCAAGCTCTGATAAAGAAGTGATTCCTAAAGTCCGACAATTACTTTTAAGGGCATGGACTAAAATAACGTAATTTGCAAAATCGGAATTTTCATAAGCCTTTCTTATTTCAGCCATTTGATTTATAAAGCCATTTTTAAAATCTGAAAGAATCTCATTATATAGTGATTCATCTCCTAAATAAGATAATCCAGCGTTTGTATCAATCCCTTTTTCATTTAAAAATGTAAGTTTGCTATTCATGTATATCACTTTCCTCTACTATGATAATTTTAGCATAAAAAAAAACTATTTAAAATAGTTTTTTTCATCATAATTTAATCTTTAATTACTCTTTCGAAGTTTAACATTCCATTAAATGTTTTGTTTCCGTTAACAATTTGATTATGACCAAAATTTATTAAAGTAACAATTCCTTTATAGTAATGTTGAGTTCCGCCATTAGTTGCAGTAATTGACATATTATCTACTAAAGCATATTGACTACCATCTGTTGTTGTAACCATTGTTAAATCAGCAGTTTTAGTTACATTATAGCAAATTCCGTCTTCATAAACATTTGGTAACCAAGTATTATCTACACTATTTGATGTACAAGCTGAAAGAGATGTTGCACCACTAACGATTTCCCTTTTATCATTTACACATACTCCACCAGCTTCACACGTAATTTTGTCAACAGTTGCATCTGTAGATTTATATAAATCTAAAACTAATTCTGCAGTATCTGCTACAGCCCACATATATGTAGGATTAGATAAACAAGTTACTTCATTTGTATAGAATGTATTTGAAACTGGATTTGATGCACCATAACATGCATAAGATGTTCCATTAGTTGTAGCCCAAATATTACTAGGATTATTTTCCTTACATGCTGCAGCACTATCAGCTACAATTGAACCAGAATCAGTTTTTGAATAACATGTTCCTGATGAATATTCAAAGTCATTATGAGGTACAGTTAAATAAACACGATAATCATAAGTAACAGGTGTCTCGCTACTTGTTTGAAGTAAAATATTTGCATCTACTTCACCAGTTAAATTTCCAGCTCCGTCGTAGAAGTTTTCTAAATTAGCAACAATATCAATACCTTCACCAGCATTAATTAGTAATAAATCACTACCACCATTTGTTGTTGCATTAATATTAGAAACACCACTATCTTGTACTGAACTTGCTAAATAAGCGAATGTTGCTCCAACAACAACGATAATCATTGTTACAATGGCAATAACAGTAAGTAAAATTACATTACCTCTACCATCACTTTCTTTTTTTATTTCTTCCATTTTTATCCTCCTTTACTATCATTACTTTAATGATACATTATTTTTAATTCCTAGTCAATAATGAACTTAAGGCAAATAAAAAATGTTTAATTTAATGTAAATCAAGATATTCCAAATCATAATTTTTAAATTAATTGATATAATTTTTATAAGGTGATAATAAATGTATTTAATGATTGATAACAATAAAATTTTAATAAAAAAAGCAAGCTCTTTTATTTCTCGTTTTCTTGGATTAATGGGTAAAAAAGATATTAATTATGGAATGTTATTTAGAAAAGTAAATAGTGTTCACACTTTTTTCATGAAAGAAAACATTGATATAATTGGTATTAACAATAAAAATGAGGTTATTTATAAAGCCCAAAATATATCTAAAAATCAAATTATAAAAATTAATAATAAAATAAAAAATACTAGTATTCTGGAACTGCCAAGTAATACTAGTAAAAAAATTAAAATTGGTGATCAATTAACCTTTATAAGTGAATAAATAATCATTGATGACAACATCATCTCCAGGTTTAGCTCCAAGACGGGCAAGTTCATCTTCAACTCCCATGCCGCGAAGTTTCCTACCAAAACGCATTGCGCCTTCTTCTTCTTCAAACTTTGTCATGCTAAATAATTTTTCGATTTCTTTGCCACGAATAACCCATAGGTCATCTTCACGAGTAATTGTATAAGGTTTTTCTTCTTTAAATTTAATATATACGTTTTCTTCCATTTCTTCTTCGCTGTAATAAGCATTATCTTCTTCAGCTTTAAGAGCATCATTTATTCCAAGAAGAAGTTCATCAATTCCTTCATTTGTAAACGAGCTTATCGGATATATTTCAAGTTTTGGATAAGCTTTTTTAAATTGTTCTAGATTTTCCGCAAAATCAGGATTATCCATTTTACTTGCTACCACTATCTCTTTTTTATTAGCTAGTTTACTTGAATATTTTTCAAGTTCACCGCGAATAATTCGATAGTCTTCAACTGGATTTCTACCTTCTTCCGCAGACATATCAACCATATGTAATATTATTTTGCAGCGATAGGCATGTTTTAAGAATTTATCTCCTAAACCAACGCCTTCACTAGCCCCTTCAATTAATCCTGGAAGATCAGCTACTGTATAAGAATCGTAATTTTGTAACTTAACAACTCCCAAATTCGGAGACAACGTTGTAAAGTGGTAACTTGCAATCTTCGGTTTAGCACTACTAATAACAGAAAGCAAAGTACTTTTCCCTACACTTGGCATGCCAACAATTCCTACATCTGCTAAAACTTTTAATTCACATCGTAAGAAACGGATTTCACCCATTTCCCCCTTCTCCGAAAATTTCGGAGCAGGATTTTCATGAGTAGCGAAAGCACGATTTCCACGACCACCACGACCGCCATGTGCTACTATAACTTCATCATCGTCATTTATAATATCTTTGATAACTAAATTAGTATCATCATCATAGACAGTCGTTCCTAATGGAACTTTAATAATTATATCTTCGCTATTTTTTCCATTACGATTACTACCTTCACCGTTATTTCCTTTATGTCCTTTAATAATCTTTTTATATTTTAAGTCAATTAAAGTTTTAAGGGATTTATCTGCAACAAAAATGATATTGCCACCGCGACCACCATTTCCACCATCTGGTCCACCCATTGGTACAAACTTTTCACGACGAAACGAGGTACATCCACTACCTCCATCTCCTGCCATAACTTTAATTTTAACTTCATCTACAAACATGTAAATCACCAAAAATAGTATATCAAATCTTTTTATAATTAACCATAAAAAGTTATAGTTTTAAAATTGATAAGACAAAAATGCAAATAATTAAACTTTTATCCCTAAAAAACTTAAAATTTTACTAAACAATTTTAATTTTTGGTCTTTTGACATATAAATTATTAATTAATATACTTATTCTGGAACATTCAATAGTTTAGTGGTTGCCAATTTTCATATTAGAAAGGAGGCTGAGCTTATGAACAAGAAAGATTGTTTAATTACTTTTCTTCTTCTCATCATATTCCTTTTAATATTATTACTATTTACAGTTTTAATATTAAAAGAAAACCACTTAACTTGCGTTAAGTGGTACCAACTAATGGCAACACTCAACAAAGTCAAATTGAGTGTTCCTTTTTTATTTTATGCCAATTTTCTTTGACATATTTATTATAGCATAATATTATTTTATTTCCAACACAAATCATTCTTTCACAAAACAAAAAAGATACCATAACGAGTATCTTTTTTTTGCTTAAATTAGTTTTCGTAAACACTAACTTTTTTCTTATCGCGGCCCATTCTTTCAAACTTAACTACGCCATCAACTTTAGCATATAAAGTATGATCTTTACCCATTCCTACATTTGTTCCTGGATAAATTTTTGTTCCTCTTTGACGATAAATAATACTTCCTGCGCTACAAACTTGTCCGTCAGAAAGTTTAGCTCCAAGTCTACGACCAGCTGAGTCACGGTTATTTTTAGTTGAACCTTGAGCTTTAACATGGGCAAAACGTTGAATATTTAATCTAAAAAACATATTAACTCTCCTTTACACTTAAATTTTTAGGATAGTCTTCTTCAATTGATTTTAATAATTCCATCATATTTTCAATTAAAGTCTTTACAATTTCATCATCTGTAAGAACTTTTATTATCATAGAACCTTTATCTTCAACTTCTATTGACTCTTCCTGAATTTTCTTTAGAGCATTAATAGTAGTATATATTATACTAGATACACTAGCACAAACTATATCTTTACCATACTCTGCACTATTAGCATGACCGCTAATAGTAATTGTGTTACTTTTTTTAACAATCTTAATCATTTAATTAACCATTAATCTTTTTAATTTCTACTAAAGTATATGGTTGTCTATGACCTTGAGTTTTACGATATTTCTTTTTAGGACGATACTTAAATACTTTAATTTTTTTAGCACGACCATTTTTGATTACTTCAGCTTCGATAGAAGCACCTTTTACAGTAGGATTACCAGTTTTTCCGTCAACAAATAATACTTCATCAAAAGTCACTTTACTACCTGCTTCAGCATCTAGTTTTTCAATATACACTCTGTCGTTTTCTTGAACATAATATTGTTTGCCACCAGTTTTAAATATAGCTTTCATTTCTCTTTCCTCCTTAATTTTTTAATAAGTCACACCTTGAAGGTAACACTAATGTGTTTTAAAACCTTTTTAGAGTGGATGAAATGACTTAAAGCAATTATGATTCTAACAAAATACCATGAATTTGTCAATGAAGTAGTATTCAATCTTTTTTTACTTTAAATTTTATCAAAAAGCTTCTTTAAATACTCTTTTTCAGAAATAATTTTATTGTTAATGTTGTAGTAATACTTTGTTTGTTTATGATAATTAATAACTTTTTGATTATTATTTTCCACTTTACTAAATTCTGGAGCATATAAAAATCTTTCAATAATAAACTTATGATGAATTACATTTCTATTTTTAATACACTCTATGGTTTTAGTCACAAATAAAGCTATAATCATGTAATTATTAAGTTCATAATGATAATTAAAAACAAAATAAATAATAATAAAAAATAAAGACAAAATGGTATAAATGGTTAAAGATTTTTTATACGCAAATTTGTAATTAAGTAACTCAAAAATTATTTTGGAACCATCTAAAGGGATTATTGGTAGCAAATTAAAAAGCATTATTGATAAATTATATCTATAAACTAAAGGATCTAATATGACATTTAAAATACATAAAATATGAATTATAAATTGAAAGATTATCCCAAAAACAGCTATTAAAAGATCTTTATAAATTTTAGAGTTTAAAAGCTTATCTATTTTTGTCATGCCTCCAAAGGGATATATTTCAACGCTTAATATTTTATAGCCTAAAATTAAACTAATTAACACATGACCTAATTCATGAAATAAAATTATAAACAAAATAATTAAAGCACTTTTAATATATCCACAAAGAAGAGTAATCAATAAAAAATATAAAGTTAAATTATTAAATTTGATTTTGATATTCTTCATATGTGAAGTACTTAGCATCCTTAGTAATAAGTAAATACAAATTATCAGAAGCCGAAGCAATAATTGTTCCAGCATCTACATAATCATAAATTCCTATATCAACATTACTTAAATTACCATACCATATATCATATCCATCACTACCTTGAATGATTATAGTATTATTAAAACCTTCTTTAATGCCTGCAAAAACAACTATTCCCCCTGTTAAAGAATTAATAGGTACTTCACTACCTATTTCCAAACTTTGTCCATTTTGATACGGCGAAATATTAGTGTATTCTAAAGTAGATCCAAAGACCATTTTCGTAGTATCCTCTTTTTTGCCTGAAGAAGAAAACTTTTTATAAAAATTTTTAAAATTCATAAATTCAAAATTATCTTCAAAAACATATTTTTTATAAAAAACTAGATTTTCATCATTTAAAGATGTAAAGATTAAACTAGCAAATAAAAATATTAAACAACACAAAATTTTAGTTACAATCTTTGATAAATTATTTTTTTTATCAACTTGTAAATAACTATCTAATAATTTGCCGCCATCCATCTTTATCACCACTTAATAATATGTTTTTTTTATTAAATAAATGAAAAGAATCTGGATTATTAAACTAAAAATACTAAAGTTAAATCCCAAAATTACAACTACGAAAAAATAATTAAAAAGATTTCTAAGATAATAGTTATCAATATATAAATCAATATAAAATAAAAATAATAATAGAAACGTTATAAGACCATACGTTCGAGCGATAATAAAATCAATAACTAGTCCCCAAAAGATAATATTATAAATATTTTTATGATTTAAAACATTCAAAAAGAAAAAAGTGTGTAAATTTGTATAAGTCGAAACAAATAAATCTAATAAAACACTCATAGATTATCACCGGTTAAAATTACCACATAATTAAGTTTATTGAAATTGGCAGATGGAATAATTTCATAGCTATTTGCAATTTTGTTTTCATCAATGAATAATGTCCCAATCTTTCCTATTAATATTTCTTCATCTTGATAACCAAGATTTGAGGTATAAATTTCATCTTCGGGATCTATACTGCAGTAATTATTAACATTTGAAAGAAGAAGGATCTTATTAAAGGAAAGTAGTCCATAACAATCATTAACTCTCACCTGCAATAACATTTCATTATTAGTTAGCATTTTTACAATAATATGATTTTGATAAATTTTATCAACAACGCCAATAAGTCCCTGGGCTGAAATAACATAATCATTTTTTTCAATATCCTTTGTAGTGGCTAGTACAATTAATTCATTATTATATTTATATGGATTTTGATAAAGTACCTTACCGTACGTTCCACTTATTTTTTCAAAAGCTCCCTTAATAAGATTAATATTTGTAATTTCTTTTTCTAATTTTTCAATATAAATACTTGATACATCAATCTTTTCTTTCGGGGATAATATTGCATACAAAAAATCTTTACTAAAAAAGAGAATAAAAAAAATTAAAAATAAGTAACTATTTTTAATAAATATTTTCATATTTTTATTATTTACTAATTACTATTTTTAATTCTCTTCTTCGCAAACGTTTTTAAGTTTAGTAATATCTTTATTTGCAAAAATTATATCTTCATTTTCACAAACTACAATATTATAATTTTCTAGTTCATATAAACGATGAACATCTTCGATCATGCTTGGCGTAATATTTCCTACTAAATTTTCTAATGTTTCTCTCTTATCTAAAAGCAAATAATCTATTTCATAAATATTATTTTCATCATATTTGTAGAAAATACCTTGAATACCTAAATAATAAAATTTTTCATCTATTTTAGTTTTTTCTCTAGAAGTTATATTATTAACAATTAACTCATATTTATTATATAAATCCGATTTAATAACGACAGCATCAGTTAAATAAATAGTAGTTTCTGTTTCAGTTTTTTTATAAGAACTTACTAGACCCACTACCTGAATAATGTCATAGATATGATAGTCTGCAGGATTAATATCTAATCCCTCAATAATAACTTTCTTTTCTTCATCAAAAACAACATAACCATTTAACTCAATCTTTTCATCATATGCATTTAAAGTAAGTGAGCTATTACCTACGATTGTATTTATCTTTCCTTGAAGATGAACAAATTTGCCTTTGTTATCTTTATAACTTTCTTTAGGATTTTCTAAAAACTTATTAATTGGCGTGGTTTCAATAGAATCTGGATTACATAAAAATGCTTTTTCATAATTATTATCAAAAGTAAGGACGTTATCGCAATCATAAACTCTATAAAATAAACTATTATAGGTATTTACTTTCTGTGATGATTCATGTGAAAATGCCACTACAGGAATACCTCTTAAAACACTAGCAAAAATAAAATCAAAAGCAAGTACCGACATAATAGTTGCAATTGGATATAAAATTATTCTTACTATTTTCTTTTTCTTACCAATAATTACTCCTAAAAGAAAAAGAATAATTCCCATCGATAAACTTATTAATCTTAAAACACTAAAAATATTTATAAAATATGGAACTATTATAAAAATAAGTCCAAGAATTGTTAAAATTATATACTTTTTTTTCATATACTACTCCTTTGATGTAATCATCTTAATTATACTATAATCGCAGTTTTTTAACTACCCTTTTAGCATAAAAAAACTCATCAGTTTGACGAGTTTATACAATTGATTTCCACTTGGCCGTTATTGTAATGTCATCAATAATTTTGGTATTAAAATCAAATTCTGTATCTGTAGTACCTACATACCAGCCGTCAAAAATATATCCTTCCATAATTGGATCTGAAGGTTTCATAACTTCAGTGTTTGGTCGTACCTCAACCGCTTGATAAATTGTTCCACCTTTTGTATCAAATGTCACTGTAAAAGTCTTTTGTAAATATAAAATAAGAGCTGCTGTTAAAATGGCTATTATCGTAGCTAAAACATAACATGATACTTTATATGGTTTACTCATTTTAATCACCCTTATTCTCAAAATAATAATATAATATTTTTACTTTTTAATCAACCACTTTTTAGTTTGATTTGACATTTGGGCTTGTGTCCATTGTATACGGGCTTTTCATAGTTTTTTTCATTTTCGCTTTAGGCATTTTTTGATTCATCATCATATATACCCCATACCCTGCAGCACCAAGAGCCATCATGCTTCCTACTGTCTTCATCATTTTATTCATTTTGTCACCTCTTATGTTTATTATTATAAAAAAAGAAGATTTTATACTCTAAAATCTTCATGTAATTTATCTATTAAACTTGTCTTACGAGCTCCTGAATAATTATTTTGAATTCCCGAAACAAAGGAACGAGGATCTCCAATAATAGTTAAACTAGTTTTAGCTCTTGATACGCCGGTATAAAGAAGCTTATTATAAAGCATTATAAAGTATGCTCTACAAACAGGCATTATAACATGATCAAATTCACTACCTTGACTTTTATGAATTGTAATTGCATAAGCATGCGTAATATTTTTTAAATCTTTCTTTTCATATTTAACTATATTGCCATCAAAATCAATTTGAATAATCACTTTATTTTGAGCATCTTTGTAAATAGCAATTATCTTACCAATATCGCCATTAAAAACGGAATTATCAGAATCATTAACTAATTGTAAGACTTTATCATTTTCACGATAAATATGATCACCATAACTAATTTCTTCTTTATCTGGATCCTTTGGATTAAATATTTCCTGTAAATGTTGATTTAAATTATCAATTCCATTTATCCCTTTGTACATTGGCGCTAGAATTTGCATTTTATCCTCATTAATTCCTTTATTAAGAGCATATTTTACACTAGCCAATATTTTAGGAACAATCTCTTCTTCAGCGCATGCAATAAAATTATAATCATCTCTTTTATACATAAACTCTTCATCGATATTTTGAGCTTTAATATCTTTAGCTAAAAAAGGAATATATGAATTATCACTTTGTCTATAAATAATATTAAGTGGTGTATAAGTAAATAAATCACTATTAATTAAATCTTGTAAAACTAATCCTGGTCCAACCGATGGCAACTGATAAATATCTCCTACTAAAATGAGTTTAACATCACTACTTAAAGCGCAAATTAAACTTTTCATAAGCGATATATCAATCATTGAGGTTTCATCAACAATTATTAGCTTTTGAACTAATTTATTATTTTCATCATACTCAAATGAATCACTATCTTTATGCCACTTCAAGTAGCGATGAATTGTATACGCTGGAAGACCTGTTGAACTACTTAATTTTTTACTTGCCCTTCCTGTCGGAGCTAAAAGCGCAATATTTGCCATAATATCCGCGGGACTCAGACGATATTCATTAATATATATCTTGACAATTGCTTTTATAATTGTCGTTTTTCCGGTTCCTGGTCCACCAGATATAATCGAAACATTATTATTTAGTCCATCTTTAATAGCTTTTTTCTGTTCTTCATTATATGTTATCCCTAATTCACTTTCGATATTGGTAATTTTTTCATCGAGTTTCGTTATTTTCTTTACTTTACTTTGACTTATCCAATATAAATCTCTAGAAACACTTTTTTCTTCATTATAATATTTTGTCAAATAAAATCTTTTATCTAATTTAGTAATAAAATCTTTATCAATTAGTTCATTCATATAATTTAAAAAGTCATCACTTGCAATATTTAAATTATATAATACACTTACTGCTTTATAAATTTCCTCCAAAAAATAATATGTACTTCCCTCGTTAAAACTTATTTGCATCATACTACTTAAAATACATTCTTTACATCTTAAAGGACTTTCTTTATCAAAATTACTTATATATATATCATCTATTTTTTTAAAATCAAAGATATCTTTTAGCAAATATAAATTACCTTCCATAATAGCATCAATATCATAATTATGTTTATTTAAAATACGTGAAGCATCTTCTAAAGTAAAACCCATTTGTCTTAAACGCAAAATAATTTGATCATTCTTTTCATAATTTAAAACAGAGTTATATATCTTCATTGCTTTAACAATGGTCATTCCTTTAATAACTAATAAGTTATTAACATCTTCCTTAATTTTGTCTAAAGCTTTATCTCCGTATATTTCCACAATCTTTTTGGCAGTTGCTTCGCCACAACCAACAACAAACGAACTAGCTAAAAACTCTTCAATTCCACTTTTCGTTGTCGGTTTTTCAAGTTCAAATGTAGTAAAACTATATTGCCATGAATAACGCGGATGTTTGACATATGAACCAGTAAGAATATATGGTGCCTCAAGTTTGATATTAGGAAGTATCCCCGTAGCATTAATAGTTTTATTTATATATTCAACCATCCTTGGATCATTAGTCTCTTTAATACGAAAAATAGTAACTACATAATTACTCTCATCATTTTGATAAACAATCTTTTTGAATTTTCCTTTAATATAATAATCCATTAAACGATTTCCCTTTGATATATTTCATTTACTTTTAAATTTTCTTTTAAAACGATACGTAAATAATTACTTGTATGTCCAACACTTTCATTATTATCACTAGTTTCAATTAAAACATCTAATTTTTGTCCCTTAAATTTATTATAATATGCTACTTCTAAAGAGTCAGATAAAGTAATTAATTTTTTGCATCTTTCCTTTTTAATCTTTTCATCAACTTCACCATCCATTTTACTAGAGGCCGTTCCCGTTCTTTTGGAATATGGAAAAACATGAATTTTTGAAAAATTGATTTCTTTACAAAAATCATATGTCTTTGCAAATAGTTCATCTGTTTCATAGTTATGTCCCACGATAACATCTGTAGTAATTGATATATCTGGTGAAATTTCACGAATTTCTTTAATTTTATTTCGATAATAATCTGTGTCATATTTACGATTCATAATCTTTAATATCTCATCACACCCTGACTGAAGGGGAACGTGTAAGTGATTACAAAAAACTTTATTACTACGGAGTAAATTCATAAACTTTGCATTTAGTTCGGTAATTTCCACCGAAGAAAGACGAATTCTTTTGATTCCTTCAATCAAAGATATTTCCTCAATTAAATCGCATAAATCTTTACCGCTATCGTTATAAGAACCAGTATGAATTCCCGTTAAAACGACTTCTTTATAACCATTTTTAGCAAGATTTTTGACTTCACATATAACCTTATTAAAAGCTTTGCATCTTAAATCGCCTCGGACATAGGGAATTATGCAATAAGAGCAAAAATTATTACAACCATCTTGGACTTTGATAAATGCTCTAACATGGTCAAATTTTGTAATTTCCATATCTTCGAAAGGTAATTTTCTTTCATGAGTAATATACTCATAACTTTCTTGATATTTAATAAAATTAGTCACTAATTCAACTATTTTTGACTTTTCTTTATTCCCTAATAAGATGTCTATTCCTAAATCGTTATAAGCATTTGCATTATATTGAGTTGAACAGCCACATACCACAAGCGTTGCTAAAGGGTTTTCTCTTCGGGCTCTTCGAACAGTTTTAAGACTCTTTTTATCTGATGTATCTGTTACTGAACAAGTATTAATAATAATTAAATCACATTTTGATATCTCATTACAAAAAGAAAAACCATTAGCAATTAATGATTCTTTCATAAAATTAGATTCATAAGTATTAACCTTACAACCTAATGTAATTATATTAAATTTCATATAAACTCCCCCTAGTTTAAGCTACGTTGCAATTCTTTAAGCGTTTGCAAAAATTCTTCCTCTCTTTTAAGTGATATTAAGTGTACTTCAATCTTTGGTGGATCAGTTTTAACTGAGGAATTGATCAAGTTATTTAAATCAATTCTCTTAACTGATAAATCACCCTTTTGTTCTTCATCTAAGTAATTAAGTTGGAATTCTCCGGTATTTGATAATAACTCATCATAACTAATAATTGCTTTATCTTCTTGCTCCTTTTCATAAGATGTAAAAGCAATTGGTTCTTTCGGAGCACTTTTAATACTCGAAGCGATTGCTCTTAAGTTATCAGGATCATTTAATTTATCATCACTTTCAAGAATTTCTTCGTTTATTTTTATAAAATATATTAAACTTACAACTAGTACAATTAAAAATACTACAGTAAAGAAAAATACATAATCAATAAAAGAAATATTTTTCAAAAAAAACATTATATCTTTAAACATGTTTTACCACCACACTGCTATTGTAACACATTTAATTTGTTATGCAAACGCTTGATAGTTAATTTACTTATTCATTTGTCAACACATACGGATTATTTACAGTTCCATCTCCAGTTACAGTAGCGGTTTTAATAATGGTAATTACAGGTCTTACAGCCCGATAGTTTCCTCCCGTATCATTAGTTATTACTTTACCTTCAGGAGTTACCATAAACGGATAATATGCACTACTTATAAGTGATGCTGAGGTCATCAAATAATAATTAGCACTAATATTTTCATTATATAAATAAAAATTTTTATTATCTTCATTTAAAGTTGCACCAGCATAGATAACTTCATCAGCAGTAAGCAAGCCTACTTTACTTAATACTTTATCTCCTAAACAAACAAATGATGGAATATTATCAGTCTTAATTCTATCTAGAGCAAAAAAATTACCAGCCTCAATATTATTATCATTACAATACTTGTGATTAGCTAGAAAGTTTGTATAATCTTTCAAACTTTCCTTTATCCATGAAGATAAATAAGTATATACTGTCGATTCTTTATAGGTAAATCTTTCATGACTTTCATAATATTTTTTTAAATCTTCAGTTTGACCATCTAATACTAGTCTTACAGTACCATCACCATTAATACGAACAATTTTAAAATTTATACCATTAATTGAAACATTGTTATTTAAACTAGCACCACGAAAATAATATGTAGTTCCATAATCATCAACGGATTTAATAAGTCCCTCTTCAGTCGTGGCAATTTGTGCTCCCACTGTCGTTAAAGGACTATCTTTCACTTCATTATTTTTAAGTATTACATCCGCAAACGTATTAGTTTCTAAATTTTCTGTATGAATGTTTAATTCTAAACTATAAGAAAACTTACTATTTGGGTTTAGCGTTAAAATAAAATTTTCAATCTCTCCCGCTCTTATAAGAATATAGCTACCAATAATAGTATTATAATTATTTACATCACCTGTAATATTAACATCATCATTATTACTTAACGAATATATTATTTTATCTTTAATATTCTTGGGGTTTTTAAACTCTATATAATAATAAACATCTTCTTGTGAATCATTTATTATTGAAAATTTAACTTCCTTTTTTCCATTAGCTTTTATTTTACTTCCTTCTATGTAATTTATTGATAAAGGCCCTGATATTTTTATATCTGCTCCATAACTTATATAATTTTTATATACAAAATAAAATGCACCTAATACAAAAGTAGACAAAAGTAAAATCATAATTAGGCACAAAGTACTTTTAAATCTCATTCGCATATTATCTATCTCCTAAATAATTATATAATCAAAAAAACATTTTAATCAAGAATTATTTAAGAATTGCACAAAAAAACAATTTGTTTTTATCCAAATTGTTTTCATTAAATTATTCTTCAGACTTTTTTACTTTAGGTCCTCTTTTTTTCTTTTTGTCAGTATCTTTGTCTTCTTCTTTTTTCTCAGGTTTAGGTAACGCCTCTTTACGAGATAAATTTAATCTGCCACGATTATCATAGCCTAAAGATTTAACAATAATTTCATCTCCAACACTAAACATATCACTAGGTTTTTCAACTCTCTTATAGTCAAGTTGAGATACATGAACTAATCCTTCACACCCAGGCCATAATTCTACGAAACAACCAAAGTCTTCAACTTTAACAACTTTCGCATTATATACTTGGCCTTCTTCAACTTCTTTTACAATATCTTCAATCATTGTTCTAGTTTTAGCAATAACCTCTGCATCACTATGATAAATGATTACTCTTCCATCATCTTCGATATCAACTTTTACTGCATCTTTATCATTAACAGTAGCTACATTTGATGATTCTAAAATGATCTTTGTAATCATTTCGCCACCTTTACCAATGACATCTTTAATCTTTTCTGGATCAATTGTAAATGTAACAACCTTTGGAGCATATTTAGATAATTCTTTTCTTGGTTCAGCAATTCTTTCTTCCATAACATCAAGAATTTTCATTCTTGCCTTTTTTGCTTCATCTAAAGCTTCTTTTAAAATTGCTTTAGTAACACCTTTAATCTTAATATCCATTTGAAGAGCTGTTATTCCATCTTTTGTACCCGCAACTTTAAAGTCCATATCTCCCATATGATCTTCTAAACCTTGAATATCAGTTAAAATTGTATATTTCTTTCCATTAGATATTAATCCCATTGCAATACCTGCTACTGGAGCTTTAATTGGAACTCCCGCTGCCATTAATGATAAACAGCCACTACATATAGTAGCTTGTGAAGATGATCCATTACTTTCAAGAACTTCTGATACTACTCTAATTGTATATGGGAAGTCTTCTTCCGCAGGAATAACTTGCGCTAAAGCTCTTTCTCCTAGTGCTCCATGACCTACTTCTCTTCTTCCAGGACTTCCATATCTTCCAACTTCACCTACTGAGAATGATGGGAAGTTATAATGAAGCATAAATCTTTTTTCATCTTCAATTCCAAGACCATCTAGTACTTGATGATCAGAAAGTGGTCCTAAAGTTGTTGTAGCAAGAACTTGAGTTTCACCTCTTGAGAAAAGTCCAGAACCATGTGTTCGAGGAAGAATATCAACATCTGCAAATAAAGGTCTTATTTCATCCATTTTTCTTCCATCAGGACGAATATGCTTTTCAATAATTAATCTTCTTACTTCATCTGCTTCAATTTGATTAACTACTTTTACAACATCTTTCATCTTTTTATCTACATTTTCATCTTCAGCATAAACTTCTTTAAAATGTTCAATAGTAGTTTCTTTTACTTCATCAATTTTTGCATATTTTTCTAATTTTTCTTTAATTTGAATTGCGGCAAGCATATCATCTGTTGCATATTCTCTTACTTCTTTATTTACTTCTTCATCTATTACCGCAGGTTCTAATACTACTTTTTCTTTACCAATTTGGGCAATAATTTCATCTTGGAATTTACATAATTCTTTAATATTTTCATGAGCAAACATTAAAGCTTCAAGCATTTGCTTTTCAGATAATTCTTTACTACCTGCTTCAACCATACAAATTGCATCTTTAGTACCAGCAACAGTTAATGCAAGTGGACTTTTTTCACTTTCTTCTACTGTAGGATTAATAATAAATTTGCCCTTTTCATCCATTCCAACCATTACGCCTGCAACTGGACCATCAAATGGAATATCAGAAATTCCTAAACATAAAGAAGTACCAAACATCGCTGCCATTTCTGGTGAGTTGTCTTGGTCTACAGATAAAACTGTATTTACTACTTGGATTTCATTTCTTAAGTTTTCATCAAACATTGGTCTAATTGGTCTATCAATTAAACGAGCTGCTAGTGTCGCTGCATCAGTAGGTCTTCCTTCTCTTTTAATAAAACCTCCAGGTATTTTACCAACAGAATATAATTTTTCTTGGTATAACACTTGAAGTGGGAAGAAATCTTGAGTAACTGGTGTTTTACCCATAACACATACTGAAAGTACTACAGTATCACCATATCTTACTAAAACACTACCATTAGTTTGTTTAGCAAGCTGTCCAGTTTCAACAATTAATTCTCTTCCTAAAAAATCTAATTTAAATTCTTTTTTCATCTTCTAACCTTTCTCTAAATATATAAAAAAAGACACTAAAAATTTTAGTGCCTATTTTCTTAAATTTAATTTCTTAATTACTTCACGATAACTTTTTACATCGTTATTTTTTAAGTATTCAAGTAATTTTTTTCTTCTACCAACTTTCATTAAAAGTCCACGATTTGAATGATAATCATGTTTATGAACTTTTAAATGTTCAGTTAATTCATTAATTTCTTTTGTAAGAATTGCAACTTGTACTTCAGCAGAACCACAGTCTTTTTCATTCTTAGCAAATTCTTTAATGATAGCTTGTTTTTCTTCTTTTGTTAAAGCCATTTTAAATTTCTCCTTTCTTATAAACGGTTTAAACTGAGTATGGAACCGAGAATTAATCCAAACTAAGTTAAAACTTCTAGATAATTATATTACACTTATTTTAAAATTGCAATATTTTATTATGGCACAGCAGTAAAGACATCATTTTCTCCAGCTAGGTTTGGACGATTATTTTGAGTATATCCCTCTCCCTTAGAATTATACCAATAACCAGTAGCACCAGGAATATATTCTGGGGAAGGAATCGGCAAATAAGAAAATAGATCTGTACGATAACTTAAAGTTATCTCTTTTAAAGAATTCATGCCATCAAAAATACCATCTTTATTCGCTTCCCATAAATCCCAACCAGCAAGATTTAAGCTGAAGTTTTGGGCATACGCTCCAGCATTTGCAAACATCCTAGATGAATCTTCGAGGCTATGAGTAATCCATGAGGTATATTGATAAATAGAATTATTAGAACTTGTATCTAAAGCAACTACTCCCCATAAGCTATCTACAGCAATAGTTCCATCAGGGGAAATATAAGTGCTAAAGTCTCCTTGCATAATATCATCATATATATGCCTATCTTCATACTCTAAATCCACATCGATTGTACCATTATTCCATGTAAGATTTGCACTTCCATTTTCATAAAAAATAATACTAATAGGTGCGAGCATACTAGTCACTCCGCTATACGTTTGTCCAAAGTAAAAACCATATTCATTTTTAGTTAACCCTTCAGTTGAACTTTGGGTAATCTTACCATTTTCTAACAAAACTGCTCTTGGACTTAAATCAGTAAGTTCCCATTTCGCAGCATACATTCCTGCATTTGCAAACATATGGGACATATTAGTTACATTCATAGTATTCCAATTAGCAATGTTTCCAATATTCCATTTTGTAGCATGCATTCCCGCATCTGCAAACATGTAAGACATATCTGTTACATTTGAAGTATCCCACGCTAATCTATATACACCAGATCCTTGAGAAGACTCTTGAGTAGCCACTTCAGAAGTATTAGCGTAAAGCGTTTGACCTTGCATTTCTAAAATCGTACCATTGGCACTTGTTGTACCAATAATCATTCCCTCATAATAGATATTGCCTTGTGAATAAGAAACAGATCCGGGTTCCATACCTTCGACAAGCAATCCATTCTCATATATAAGCGCTAGACCATCTTCGAAAAAGACAGCAGACATTTGCATCCCATCAAAAGTCGTCGTATAAGATACGTTATAATAAACTCCCTCACTTCCAAGGTACCCTGCGGGAGCTTCAAGTCTACCAAGTAAACGAGGGTCAAGCTCACCTGTGATAACTGATACGAATGCACCATTTCCAGCAATTTGTGCGATTTCTTGTCCACTCATTGATACCGTATTCATAGAATAAGTTAATGTTCCCGGTGGAATGAATGTCTCTTCTCCCATAATATTTATTACGCCTGAACCATCAGCGTTAACCATAAAGTAACCAGTTATAGCTTCATCAAACAGTAACATCGATATATTGTACTTTTGGCCAAAATAGAAACCATATTCATTTTTCTGAGGCCCAGCGTTATTAGTGGAATTATTATTATTTTGATTATTTATTGGAAGCGGTTTTAAAGTAAAATTAATTGTATCACCATCGATATCACTGGACAATGTTTTTCCATCTGGGGAAAATGTACCATTAAAACTAACAGGATATTCAAAACTTACACCTAAATGTGAATATGTAACAGGAATACTTTGAGCATTGGAATTTTCAATAACGAGTGCAGTATCATCTTCCTCAAATATAAAAATACCATAATTACCTGTACCATCTTCATAAACATAAAGTTCGTGGAAATAAAAGCCATATTCATTTTTTATCATATTGTAAGCTGGCAATAGGCCAAATTGTGCAGTATATATCACACCCTCCATTTCAAAATACATTCCATCTTCAGAAAACACTTGACTTAGACTTTCAAACATCTCTGGAGGAAGAATTTGATAAAATACCAGCTTTCCGCCAACATACCCTCTTACTCCTCCGGCAGAGTCAAATATAAAAGAATTATACCCATCCGATGAATTATACATTGTATCAAAGTAAAAGCCATACTGATTTTTTGCAGGAATACTTGAATTGTAACTTAAGTATAATGTCCCCTCCACACCAGACATATGTAATTGGGTTCCATCTTCCGAGAAAGTCCCTAATACAAACCAATCTTCACCATCAAACATTTGAATTTCTAAATGATCATACAATAATTCATAAAAATGTTCCGTCATAGGGGATCCGTCATACAACAATGTTGCTGATCCAGTTCCGTCCTCTAAAAAAACTGCGCTGAAATTAACCATAGTGCCTTCAATAAGCATTTGACCCGCATATACTTGATTAAAATAGAAACCATGTTGATTTTTTACTGGAGCACTCGAATCATTACTTAGAGTTAGAATTATTTCTTCGCCTTCAACATCTGATGACATATATAGTTGGGTTCCATCACTAGAAAAGTTTGCCACAACAAATTCGCCTGATAAAAGAGATAAATAAGAATATGTAAAAAGTCCCGGAGGCATAGAAGTAGCCTCTGTCTCGCCATAAGCAGACGTAGTTTGAAGCGCACTTCCATTTGCATAAAATGTTATGCTCATACTATATTCATTACCACTTTGAAAAGTATATGCTCGATTAAAGTAAAAACCATAGATATTTTTTTCATTTGTACTAGTATTAGAATTAGTAACTAATGTTAATACTACATCAGCATCATAAAACGTCGTATAAAATTGGGTTCCATCAGCGGAAAAAGTTCCAATTTCCTCATATGTGCCATCCCCGTCATCATATATTGATACTGTCAAATAATGATATAAAAGTTGTTCTTCATAAAATTCTTCGTGTAGCGTTTCTCCATTTATAGTTACTATTAAGTCTCCACTTCCGTTTTCATTAAAGACAATACTAAATTTGCCACTCATTCCCTCTACAATAAATTGACCTGAATATAACTGATTAAAATAAAAACCATATTCGTTTTTCACTGGACCACTTGAACTATTATCTAATGTGAGTGTAAGAGCAATTCCATTTTCCACATTAAACAAAAGCTGATTTCCATCTGGTGAAAATTCCCCAAACAAGTGCATTTCTTCCGTTTCCGGATCATATGCATATAGTTTTAAATATTCATACCTTACTTCTGTGGTTGGCAGTATATATGATTCAGTCATTCCTTCCATTGACTGAGTCATAAGAACATTTCCATCCTCATAAAATGACATACTAACATTAAATACTATTCCATCATTATTAAGTTGCCCAGTATACGCTTGGTTGAAATAAAAGCCATAGGAGTTTTTTTGTAACGAGCCAGAATTATTAGAATTATCACTTAAAGTTAAAACAGCAGTTTCATCACCATTATTCATATAAAATTGGGTACCATCTGAGGAGAAAGTTCCTCCTTCATAATATTCATCAAATTCCTCATCGTGGAGAAATACTTTTAAGTGTTCATATATTGCTGGTATTGTCAAATTTAATGGCTGCCCATCTACAGACATTACAATTGAAACTGTTTCATTTTCAAGGAAAGTCAAGCTGACATTAAGCATCGTTCCATCATCATTTATTTGACCAGTATATGCTCGATTAAAATAAAAACCATAAACATTCTTTTGATCAGCAGCAGTACCCGCTTCGAGAGTTAGAGCTACTGGGTTACCATCAGGACCGGTAATATAAAATTTTGTACCGTCTTCTGAGAAAGTCCCCATTACATACCAGTCTTCCCCATCAAACGTTAGCACCTTTAAATACTCATATTTAAGAGATTCCGCAGGAAATTGCTCCACTTCAGTCATTCCCATCGCAGACATTCCTGCAAGGCCACCCCCATCATCATAAAAGGTAAATTCAACATTAGTGGTCACTCCATCAATATTTACTTGCCCACTGTATTTTTTATCGAAATAGAAGCCGTAAGCATTTTTTGTAAGTGTGCCATCACCTTCAACTTCAACAGCTTTAGTACTTAGGTCTCCTAGTCTCCAATTCGGAGCATTTTGTCCAGCGTAACTAAACATACCCTGCATACTCATTACCTTAGTTGTATCCAAAGTTTCAATTCCTTTTATTTGAAAATCGGTAGTGTTAGCTCCAGCTTCTGCAAACATAAATGACATATCCGTTACTTTAGAAGTATCTAAATTTTCTAAGTCAAAAGAAATGCAGTTTTCCATATAAGCAAACCAGCCAACTGTACTAACCGGTGATATTTCATCCTCAAAAGATACACTAATAACTTTTTCAGCAACACCAATCCATTCAGGGAATTTTTCATTTTCCATATTATAAAGAGTATCTTCGAAACCCACATATTTTTCAGTAACGGTTTTACCTTTATAAATGCCGTTTTCTATTATGTCAGAATTATTATAAAAAGTTAAAGACCCATCATCTTCAGAAAAGATTGCAAAAGCTTGTGATGAATCATCACATCTAACATTTTTTACTTTTATCGCTCCAGAATAATGTTTATCAGCATGAAAAGACTGATCTACGTCAGCTAAATTATAAAATTTTACATTAACATTTAAAACTTCCGTTTGTGGGCCAATTCCTTCAGCTGTTATACTAGATGAATAAATGATTTGACTTGCTACATTATAATTGGCTAATTGTTTTTCTCCCCATGCATTTTCAGATATTGTAAATTCCTTTTCTGCCCCCGGAGAAATTACATAGCCATCTGATGAAGAATCCCATTCCCAAACAACATCATAACTACATGTTGTTGTAACATTAGAATTATTCGTTAGTTTGATAGTGATATTTTGTGAATCCTCAAAAACAGCACTTGTAGTGCCATCATAATACATATCTAAAGGCTTTATCTCTGCAGAAACTGGACCTTTATCATTATTTGCTTCAAATTTATATGTTTCTTCAAAGGCTAAAACTGGATTAAAACCAGTATTATCTATAACATTGTTTTCAAAATACGCATATGTAAAACCTAATAATGCTATTATAACTACAATTATAGATATAATATAATATATTTTATATTTTTTTACTCTATCTAGCATTCACATCACCTATATTCTATCTATAGATAATTTTATCTTAAATCCTAATATAATTCAATATTTTTTCTCAAATAAAAGAAAAACGCAGATATTTTAATCTGCATTTTTATTAATAACCTTTCTTTTTATAATAGTCATATAATTCTTTAAAACGATTGAAATGAACTATTTCTCTTTGTCTTAAAAATAATAACGGACCTATTATATCTTCATCATTAGTTTGATTAATTAAAGCTTCATATGTTGCTCTTGCCTTTTGTTCTGCAGCCATATCTTCAGATAGGTTTGCTATAACATCCCCAGTTGACTGAAAATAAGCCGAAGTAAATGGATTTCCCATTGTGTCAACTGGGAATAAACTTACTCCATGTTGAGTATAATAACCACCTAAACCAGCCTCTTCTAACTCTTTAACTGTAGCATTTTTGGTAAGTTGATGAACCATCGAACAAATCATTTCGACATGTGATAACTCTTCAGTAGCAATATCATTTAATAAAGCTTTACCTTTATCATCTGGCATTGTAAATTTTTGGGAAAAATATCTCATCGAAGCAGATAATTCTCCATCAGGTCCCCCAAACTGAGTGATTAAGTATCTTGCCATTTTTAAATCTTTTTTTGTTACATTAACAGGATAAACTAATTTCTTATCATACTTAAACATATTTGCCATCCTCCCTTTCCCAAGGCCATGGTGATTCAATCCATTTAAATGTATTATAGTTTGATGCATCTATTGTAAGTGGGCCATATTTTTCCTCATATTCTTTGGTAAGTCTACGAAATTTTTCTGTGCAGGCTTTATACTTATTTAAAATATGCGCATCTTCAGGATTAAGGTCTAAATAAAGATTATAATCATTAATCGCAAAAGCTACTTCCATAATTTTAAATAAATCCCTTTCTCTTTCCGTTTTTAATTTTGGTTTGATATAAGTCATATTTTTATAGGGTACATATTCATTTGTAAACATATTACCACGCAAAAATCCTTCTGCATCACTTTCTACTGCAGGGGTATTATTATTCATACTATTAAAGTTATCCATATTATTAACATTAAATAGCATATTTAAATAGTTATTATCATTTTCAAATAACATAAATCATTTCCTCCTAGAATAAGATATGTTCACAAAAAAATAAGCGTATTAAATACGCCTATTTATCTTTTATTTTTTAAAATTCATTATAAACTTTGATAACTTCTTTACCTATTTCATCGATTGTTCTAATTTTACCATCAATAGCGCAATTAATTACTTTAAAGTTATATAACTTAGCCATTTCTAGGTAAGCCTCTTGCGCAAGAAGTAAATGTTTTTCATCTCTTTCAGCTTCATCAAGTTTTTCCGGTCTTTTTGCTCTAATTTCTTTAGCGCTTTCCACGGGCATAAATAATAATATTACGCCGTCTGGTTTAGGCAATCCTAAAAGATCAAACTCTAGCGTTTCAATAAATTTATATCTTTCTAAGCGATCTTTTTTATTTTCAAGTTTACCAGCTTGATGAGCCATATTACTATAAGTATAACGATCAAGAATAACTGTACTACCATTTTCTAAAGCATCCGTAATTTTAGATAAATTATAATATCTATCCGCAGCATAATATAACGATGCTACTTTACCATCAACATGAGTTGCGCCTTCTTCAAACCAACCATCACAAATATATTCTTTTCCCAAAAGCGGTCCACCAATAATTTTGCCAGTCGGTGTGTGATACATCGGAAATGAAAACGTAGCTACTTTTTCTCCATGAGCAGTAAGATAATTAATTAATTTTTGTGTTTGAGTTTCTTTTCCTGAACAATCTGTCCCCTCGATAACAATTAATTTTCCTTTAACCATTTATTTTTCTCCTATAGATAACAAATGTTAATTTAATATTGTTTTCTTCTATTTCTTTAATAATTTCTTTTTCATATAAGTCTTCATTAAAATCTGGAAAATAAACATCCGCACTTGGTGCATCATCCACTAATGTTAAATATAAATTTTGAGCAAAAGGCAAAAATTGTTTATAAACGCTTGCTCCCCCAATTATAAAAAGATCTTCATCATTAGCAAAATTTAATATATCATCGATAGAATTAACAACTTCCACTTTTGGATCTTCTAGACTCGATGATAAAACTATATTTCTTCTTCCAGGTAGCACTTTACCTATTGATTTATAAGTTTTCTTCCCCATTACAACAGTATGTCCCATTGTAGTTTCTTTAAAATATTTCATATCTTCAGGTAAATTCCATAGAAGTTTATTATCTTTGCCTAATTCTAAATTTCTACCAACTGCAGCAATAATATTAATCATACTGCCACATCCATTTTTATTTTTTTATGGTGTTTATAATCAATCAATTTTATATCCTTAAGTTCTTTTGAATTATCAAATTCAAAGAAATTCTTAATTTCGGGATTTAACCATAATTTCGGAGCAGGATAATCACCTAAAGTCTTATAAGTGTTTATTTGTTCCTTGATTCCATCAATTTGATTTACATAAATATGCATATCTTTAGCATTATAATATAGCTTACCAACTTTAAGACCAGTAACTTGAGCAAGCATATGAACTAATGTAGCATATTGAGTAATATTAAATGGAAGCCCTAACCCAACATCATTACTCCGACATGTAACTATACAATTTAGTTTACCATCTGTTACATCCCACATACTGTTCCAAACACAAGATGGTAACACTGCTGTTTCTAAATAATCATTTTGCCATAAACTCATTATCATTCTGCGATCAGTCGGATTATTTTTTAATTTATCTATTAAATTTTGGGTTAATTGGAATTTGTTAACAATATAACCATATGCTGTCCCAATAGTTCCTGCATACCCTTCAGGAAACTCTTTTTCACTTTTGATAGTTCCATCTTCATTATATATACGATATACATTATCATCGTCTATTTGCCATTCATTCCATATTTTAACTCCCCGCTCTTTAAGCCAATTAACATTATTACTTTGAACTTGATAGAACCATAAAAGTTCTAAAACGGCAGATCTAAAAGCTACAAACTTGGTAGTTAAAATTGGAAATTCTTCCTCTAAATCAAATTCGAATGACTTAAAAGGAATTTTAATGGTATCTATACCAGTTCTATTTTTTACTCTAGTGCCTTTTTCAAGTATTTCTTCGCATAAATCTAAATATACTTTATCCCATTTTGACATATGTTTAATACTCTCCGTACCATAATGGATATTTTGCAGTAAGTTCTAATACTTCGTTTGTAAGTTCCTTTAAAATATTTTCATCATCTTTATTCTTTAGGGCTTTAGCAATTATTTTACCAATTTGTTTAAAATCTTCTTCCTTTAAGCCACGCGTAGTCATTGCTGGAGAACCTAATCTTAAACCACTTGCTACCATTGGACTTTCAGAATCATTTGGAATAGTATTTTTATTAGTAGTAATATGAATTGTATCTAATAAATTTTGAGCTTCTTTACCAGTAATTCCACATGATGATTTTACATCTACTAAAATTAGATGATTATCTGTTCCACCAGAAATAATTCTAAAACCTTCTTCTTTAAGACTTTCCGCTAAAGCCTTAACATTTTTAATAACATTATTTTGATATTCTTTAAATTCTGGTTCTAAAGCTTCAGAAAAGCATTGTGCTTTACCCGCAATAACATGTTCAAGTGGTCCACCTTGAATACCAGGGAATACCATCTTATCTATTTTCTTAGCTATCTTTTCATCATTAGTTAGGATTAATCCACCTCTAGGTCCTCTTAATGTTTTATGAGTTGTCGTTGTAACTACATGCGCATAAGGAATTGGTGATGGATGAAGTCCTGCAGCTACTAAACCAGCAATATGAGCCATATCTACCATTAGGTATGCTCCTACTTTATCAGCAATTTCCCTAAATCTTTTAAAATCGATAATTCTTGAATAAGCAGATGCTCCGGCAATAATCATTTTCGGTTTCTCTTCTAAAACTAGCTTTTCAATTTCATCATAATTTAACACTTCAGTTTCCGGATCAACATCATATGAAACAATTTCATAATCAATACCACTAAAGCTCATCTTATGGCCATGAGTTAAGTGTCCGCCATTATCTAGATTCATTCCCATTACTTTATCGCCAATCTTAAGTAAAGCTTTATATACAGCCATATTCGCAGATGAACCACAATGGGGTTGAACATTAGCGTATTTAACATCAAATAGTTCTTTAGCATATTTAATAGCTAGTGATTCCACTGCATCAATATTTTCGCATCCACCATAATATCTTTTACCAGGATACCCTTCAGCATATTTGTTAGTTAAGATGCTTCCTTGCACTTTTAAAATATCATTTGAAACATAATTTTCTGATGCAATTAATTCAATATTTTCTTCTTGTCTAGTTCTTTCTTCCCTTAACGCCCCTTGTAACAGCTTATCCATTCTTTCTACCTCCCAATCTATAAGCTTCAATAATATTTTCGATGATCATCGCAATGGTCATCGGACCAACTCCCCCAGGATTTGGTGTTATATATTTGCACTTCTTACTTAATCCTAAATAATCAGCGTCACCAACAATTTTTCCATCGATAACTGTTATACCAGCATCAACAACAATAGCTCCTCTTTTAACCATATTACTAGTTAATATTTTCGGAGAACCAGCTCCACAAATAATAATATCTGCGTTTTTTGTTTTTTCTTTTAAATTCTTTGTTTTAGTATGACAAATAGTAACCGTTGCATTTGCATTAAGCATTTCCATATATAGGGGTTTTCCTACTAAATTACCGCGACCTATAATAACGACATCTTTTCCTTGCAAATCGATGTTATATTCTTTTAAGAGTCGCATAATCCCTTTTGATGTGCATGGCCTTAACCCAGGTAAATTGTGAGATAGTGCATAAAAGCTTTCTTTAGTAAAACCATCAATATCTTTTTTGGGATTAATATACTTAATACAATTTTCTAAATCTAGTCCATTTGGAAGAGGACTTTGTACTATCATTCCTGTTATTTTGTCATCATTATTTAATTTATTAATTTCTTTGATAATATCTTCTTCGCTTACCGTTTCCGCCATTCTAATTACTTTTGTTTTGATTCCTACTTTTTCACAATATTTGACTTTATTACGTACATATACTTCACTCGGAGCATAGCTTCCAACAAAAATAATTGCTAAAGTTAAGTCTAATCTTTCGTTTTCAACGATATTTTTCAAATTATTTAGTATTTCATTTCGCACTTTTTTTCCATCTAATAGCATACTAAACCTCCCTAAAATAAAGACCTATTATAATTAATCTTCAAATGTTCATAACTTTTTGGAGTAGCAACTCGACCACTTCTTGTTCTTTTAATGAATCCTTCCTGTAATAAAAATGGCTCTACAACATCTTCAATCGTTGTTACTTCTTCACCGATTGATGTGGCAATTGTTTCTACACCAACTGGGCCACCATTAAATTTACTAATTAAACTTTTTAAATACTCAATATCGATGTTATCTAATCCATAAGCATCAACTTTTAATCTATTTAAAGCATCTTGAGTAATTTCTTTATCAATATATCCATTACCTAAAACTAATGCAAAATCACGAACGCGTTTAAATAAACGATTAGCAATTCTAGGTGTTCTTCGGCTTCTTTGGGCAAGTTCTAATGCCGCATCTTCTTCTATTTCCATATCAAAAACGCCACTGGTTCTTTTCACGATCGAAGCAAGTTCTTCATCAGAATAATATTCTAATTTATTTACAATACCAAATCGGTCGCGAAGCGGTGCCGACAAATCTCCAGCTCTCGTAGTAGCTCCCACTAAAGTAAATGGTGGCAAATCAATTCGAATGCTTTTACTCTTTCCTTCAGCACCAATCACAATATCTAATTCAAAATCTTCCATCGCCGGATAAAGAATTTCTTCTAAATAAGAAGGAAGACGATGTATTTCATCAATAAAAAGAACATCTCCCGGCTCAAGAGTTGATAAAACAGCTGCTAAATCGCCTGGTTTTTCTAAAGCGGGACCCGAGGTCGTTTTAATATTAGTTCCCATTTCATTAGCAATAATGTGCGCAAGAGTGGTCTTTCCTAATCCCGGAGGCCCATATAAAAGTGTATGATCTAGTACTTCACCACGCATTTTCGCCGCTTTAATAAAAATATCTAAATTTTCTTTAATTTCCTTTTGACCAACATATTCGGTTAATCTTTCAGGTCTTATACTTTTTTCAAATACATCTTCTGTTTGTTCATTTGTATCTACAATTCGCATATTTCTCCTTTCTCTAAGTATCTAATCACTTCATGCCAATTTAAAGCATACGCAAACTTAGTACTTTTTCTTCCAAAAAGTAAAACTTTAACCCCTTTACCATTTACTTCTTTGATATTATTTTCTAAATCATCAATAAATAAATCGACGTTATTATTTAAGCACGCTTCCCCCTTAATACCAGTTTCAAAAATCATTTTGTCAAAGACAATCCCATTTTTATGTAAAAACTCTTTAGTAGGTTCAATAATATTTGTAAGTCCGTTACCACCTCGAGCAGTAATTAATACTGTTTTAATATTATTCTTTTTAAAGTATGCAAAAGCCTCTTTTACACCATCTAAAAGTTCTAAATTATAAGTTATTTCTAAATAATATTTTTTAAAAAAAGCTAATGACTCCTCTAAAGGTAAATCATGATAACTTGCCAGATTATTACCTGGTTTATAAATGTCCAAGAATCTTTTTGAAAGTTCTGCAGTATTTACTAAAGTATTATCAAAATCTATCCCTATTTTCATTTTTACCTCAATAATAATTTTAAAGCTTCTTTTACTTGAGCTTCAATCGATAGCGTCGGATCAATATCTTTAAGAATTTTCTTAATTTCGGTTGTTTTATATCCTAAACTTTCAAGTACTGCTACTAAATCATCCGTAGTATTATCATTTTCTTCTATTGCTTCAGCAGTAACTTTTCCTTTTAAATCTAAAATCATTTGTTTAGCAATTTTCTCACCAATTTTTGGAAATTTAGTTAAATATAATACATTTTCACGATTAATGGCATCAATTATCCCATTAACACTACCAGTAGCAAAGAAGGCATTTGCCATTTTAGGACCTAAACCTTTAACATTAATCAATTTTAAAAATAAATTTAATTCTTCTTCCGTTTTAAAGCCATATAAAGAATTTTCATCTTCTTTAACATTATTATAAAGGTAAATTTTATATTCCTTTCCCTCTTCGTAACTAAAAGGATTAGCTACATATATTAAATATCCTATATTATTGCACTCAAGCACAACATAATTCGGGCCTAATTCAGTTATTTGGCCTTTCATATATTTATACATCATTACCACCCATTTCAATTATATAACATGATAATCTATTTTGCTATAACAAATACTTATATTAGACGCAATTACCTGCCTACTTCAATTCATGTTGCTTTACACTATAGCAAACGCATTTATAAGTGTTTTTTCTATGGTTTTAATGTGTTTTTATTGTATTATTAACAAAAAAGCAAACTTTCATTTGACATTTAAATGCGTTTGTGGTAGGATAGGCGCCATACAAAACGAAAAAGGAGGTTTTGACTATGACAAAAGCGGAGGTATTAACGCTCATAAAAAAATGCAAAATAATTGCAGAAAAAACATTAAAACGCGAAGATTTAACTATCGCACAAGAAAAGGAATTATCACAAATAGTTCCACTTTTAGACAAATATGAAACACATATTAAAACTAACGTAAAAGAAACTGATACTGAATTACTAAAACAATACGCAACTCAATTTACTGCAATGTATGAAAACTTAAAGAAAATTTCAACTCCAGTATCAATAATGACACGCCCTGAAGGAAGCTTATGTAAAGTAAAAGAAGTTATTCCCGAAGAAAAACAAAAAGAAGAAACAAAAAAAGAAAGAAAGAAAGCATGGGACATAATTAGAAATATCCTTGCTATTTTAGGGATACTAGCAATTTTATCAACTATGATATTTGCTTTAAGATCATGTGATATTAACCAAGATTACGAAGAAGAACAAAGACCTGGTTTTGAACATATCCTTGAAAGATCAATTAATGATATCGACATTAATAATTATGAACAATTAATGGGATACGCTGAAGAAATTCAAAGAGTACTTGGCGAAGACTCAGAACTTTCTATCGAAGAGATTATGTATATAATTAGATTAGGAAATTTTGATCGTCTAAGAGATAAAGATGTCTTTAAAGATCGTGATGAAATCTATACTGCTACTGCAGGAATCGGAGAAATCACTAATGTACTTGGTTCAGATAGCATTATTATAAAAGATGAAAGAACTGATATTTATGTATCAGATATGGAATTAAAAGATATTATCATGTGCGTAACTGATAATGCATTATCAATTGATTGTTTTGCTGCTGCTAAAACAAGAAACGGATACGATATTTACAGATTAGTTGATATTTGCGTTCAAGGCATTAATGCTGGTAACGAATATGATGTATTATATGCAAAAGTATTTAATGACATTCTAGCAAGAAAGATTGCGGCATTTACAATTACACCAGATTCACCAATTTCAACTTACTATACTCTACTTGGTATGTACAATGCTAATAGTAAGAGAATTTTGGAACTTACATCAGGTATTGGACTTACTTCAGTTTATGGTGACGAAACTAGAATTGATGGTTACTATGGATTTATTTGTGTAGAAGAATTAGAAGCTTACTTACAAGTTGGTAATGAAAACAATATTTTCTATACAACAATCATTGATGAAAACATTACAAATCATTCACAACATAGACAAGGTAGATAATTAAAGTTAGGGGGAACAAAAAATGTATACAAAGAATAATAAAAATGGCAAAATTTTAAATGTTCTTCTTGGAATCATTGCTCTATTTATCATTATTTTTATCATCGCTTGGGTTGTTAACAAAGGTTCTAACAGCGCAAACTATGATGCAGAATTTAAAACTAATATAGAGACATTACATGAAAATGCAAAAGACTATTTTGCAAACGAACTTCCAGAAGACATCGGAGATACTACTTTACTTTCACTTGATGAAGTATATGATCTTGACTTAAGTAAACAATTAAGTTATGGAAAAACAGCTTGTGACGACACATTAAGTTATATCTCTATTACAAAAATTAACGCATCTGAATATAAAGTTAAAACTAATTTAGTATGCGGAAACAAAACTGATAGTATTATCGAAAAAATCGCAACTAATACTATTATTGATGATGAAAACGGAAATACTATTATCGACGAAGATAAAGACAACGTTCATTTAGAAATCGAAGATTCTATAAACAATAACAATAGTAATAATCAAACAGGAACTTCAAGCGATGGTAAAACACCAAACAAAGGTAATAATACTGTAAATTGCTTTGGACCAATTTGTACATTTAAACAAATTGAAACAACTTGTAATACTACTTATGAATACGAATATGTAAAAAGAAATGTATCATGTCCTTCTGGTTATACTTACTTAAACGGAACATGTATTTCTAAAAAAACTGAAACAATAGCACCTACTCCAAACTATTCAGACCAAAAACTTGTTATCGAAGATGCTAAAGTTAATAAAGGATCTTCATATAAAAGATATACTGATCCAATTGTTACCGGTGGAGAAACAACTTATTATTGTGATCAAGGTGAATTAAAAAATGGTTACTGTTATATTTATACTGATAAACAAATAGAAACTACTACATCTTGTCCTACTGGTTATACTAAAAAAGATAATGCTTGCTATAAATATGCTGATTTAATCATTGAAGGAACAAGTACTTGTCCATCTGGTTATACAAAAAATGGTAATGCTTGTTATAAATATACTAATCCTACATCTAGTACTACAACTTCTTGTCCATCTGGTTATACTCAAAGTGGTAATGCTTGTTACAAATATACTAATCCATCAACTAGTTCAAATACAACATACACTTGTCCATCTGGTTATACAGCAAGCGGTAGTGGTTCAAATACTAAATGTATAAAAACTGCATCTGCTGTTAAAAAATATACTGAATGGGGTAACCCAGATAGAACATACTCTACTTCAACAAAAGAATCAACTTATACTAATGAACTTTCTAAAAAAGTTTTAGTAGGTACTAACAAAGTTGGTGTTACTACTGTTTATACATATGCTATTTATAGTAGAACATCTTACTATTATTGTTCTCAAGGTACTTTAAGTGGTACTACTTGTACTATTACTACTAATGCTACTAAAAATACTAACACAACTACTACTTGTCCATCTGGTTATACAAAAAGTGGAAGTACTTGTTATAAGAAGACTGATTTAATCACTAATTCTACCCCAACTTGTCCAAGTGGATATACTTTAAGCGGCGATACTTGCTATGTAAAAACTGATTTAATCGTTTCAGAAAATAGCTATTGCCCTACTGGTTATACTCGTGAAGGAAATTCAAATGTATGTTATATCAAAAAAGACCCTAACGTTAATACTAACCATTATTGTCCAACTGGATATACAGAAACTACTGAAAATTGTTATAAGAAAAATGCTGCTAAGACAACAACTTCAAGTAAAGTATACTCTTGTCCTGAAGGATATAACAAAACAGGTTCTGGAGCTAATACACAATGTTACAAAACATACTATAGTAATGACACATACTACTGCGAAAATGCTAATGCAACATTAAAAGGTACTAAGTGTTATTATTATACTACTCCTGAATATTTAGGTTCTAGTTGTCCAAATGGATATACATTAAGTGGTAATACATGTGTTAAAACAATCACTAATTCTACAAGTCCAATCTGGTCAAATGCTGAATATATTTATAGCTCAGCTACTCACTTAGATGGATATCAAAGAACTGGTGTTGCTAAATTCGTAACAAAATGTACACCAATTAATGAAATTCATTATAAATAATCAAATTAAAACACCGATATAAATTCGGTGTTTTTTTATTTTAGATATATAATTTAGCAATCGCTTCAGCTATTTTAATTCCATCCATTGCTGCAGAAGTAATACCCCCAGCATAACCAGCACCTTCACCACAAGGGAAAATGCCTTTAACATTAGCTTGAAAACTGTCTGTCCGAATTATTTTCACTGGCGAAGACGTTCTGCTTTCTACGCCTGCTAAAATTGTATCCGGATTATCATAACCTTTAATCTTCTTTCCAAAGGCACACATTGCTTCTTTAAGAGAATCATTAATGTTTGCTGAAAACAAACTATTTAGATTAGCAAATACAGTTTTTCCCTTCATAACGGGTAATATAGATCCAAAATTTGAACTTATTTTATTATTATTAAAATCTTTCAATAACTGAACAGGAATACTACCTTTACCTAATTCATAAGCTTTTCTTTCTAAATCTCTTTGATATTTTATTCCATCTAAAGGATGATTACCAAAATCATTGGCATCAATAGTAACAATAACTGCACTATTAGCGTTTTTTTCATCACGAGCATGATTACTCATTCCGTTTATTGCTAAATGCCCTTTTTCACTTGATGCATTAACGACAAAACCACCAGGACACATGCAGAAAGTATATACACCTCTTCCCGAAGCAGTTTTATGAGTAAGTTTATATGAACAAGCTCCTAAAATTTTTACATATTTCTCACCATATTGAGATTTATTTATTTCTTTTTGTAAATGTTGAACTCTTATTCCAACTGCAAATGGTTTATTAACCATCTCTATTCCTTTTTCATATAGCATTTCAAAGGTATCACGAGCGCTATGACCTATTGCAAGCACTAGCGCATCACACGCTATCTTTTTTTCGTTATTAACAATAATTTCCTTGATTTCATTTTCCTTTTTCACAATATCAGTTAGACACGTTTCATATAGAAATTCTCCACCCATGGCAATAATTTTATTACGCATATTTATTATAACTTCTCGCAATTTATCAGTTCCTACATGCGGTTTATAACTATAAAGAATTTCTTTTGGAGCTCCACATTCTACAAACGTTTCAAAAACTTTTTTCATACGATTGGATTCATCTTTTACTAAAGTATTTAGTTTACCATCAGAAAAAGTGCCTGCTCCGCCTTCCCCAAATTGAACATTAGAATCAGGGTTTAAAATGCCATCTTGCCAAAATTTTTCGACGTCTTTTTCTCTTTCTTCAACTTTTTTACCACGTTCAACAACAAGTGGTTTGTAGCCATTTTCTGCTAAAATGTAAGCTGCAAATAAACCTGCGGGTCCACTACCAACTATCACAATTTTATTTTTCAGTTTTATATTTCCTGACTTTACTAATTTATATTTTTGATTAAGTGTCAAACTAATATCACGATTTTGATTACGTCTTAAGTAAAATTGTTTATTTTTGATATTTACATCAAATTCATAAACATAAAATATAGAGTTTTTATCTCTAGCATCTAAAGATTGCTTAACTATTTCATAATCAATAATTTCCTCTTTAGATAATTTCATTTTTTTCATTAATGCTTTTAAACGCATATCTTCGTTATCTGCGATTACTTCGACTTTTACTTGTCTTACTTTTAGCATCTTATAGAGCCTTTCCTGCAATATAGCCAGAAATAAATGCAAAAGCTAAATTAAATCCACCACATTTGCCATCAACATCAAGAACTTCACCTACTAAGTATAAATTTTCACATATAGTAGATTGCATGTTTTCATCAATTTCTTTTAATGAAACACCACCTGTACATACTTGGCCTTTCTCAATTGGGTTAGTGTCTATTATTCTTAGTTCAAAAGCATCAATATTTGCACAGAGTGTTCTTTTTTCATTTTCAGTTAAACTTTTCCAATAAACATTCCTTGTAAGATTTGACCTTTTTAAAATGACATTAATTAGCTTATAATTTAGAATACTTTCTAATAATTCACCTACTGTTTGATTAGAAATTATACTAGCTCTTTTATCAAAAAAATCATAAAAAGATTCATTTAAAAATGGTGAAAAGTTAATTTTAACTAAAACATCTTGGCCATCACCTAAAGCCCGTGAAGCCATAGAACTAATATTAAAAGTGCATATACCACTGATGCCATCTTGAGTCATTTGTAGTTCGCCTTCTTCACTCATTGTTTCTTTACCATTAATATATAACGTTAAATGAGCATCTTGTCTAACCCCGTTCCATTCTTTTAAGAAAAATTCATTGGCTTTTAATTGTACTAAAGCTGGCATAACTGGATTTATCTGATGACCTAGTGATCTTGCAAGATCATATCCACTTCCATCGCTTCCTGTTTTTGGGCAAGCTTTCGAACCAGTAGCTATAATAACTACATCAGCTTCGAGAGTTTTATTTTCTAATGTTACATAAAATATATTATTTTCTTTTTTGATACTATGCACTTTTGAATTGTATAAAATATTAATTTTTCTTCTTTGAAGTTCTAATTCAAAAATTTCTCGTACACTTGAGGCTTGTGAAGAATACGGATAGTAATAACCATTTTTTATTTTGGGATATAAACCAAGCTTATAGAGAAAATCTAAAACTTCAGTTTGCATTTTTAATATTTCCTTTAATTTTTGAACATCGTCAGTAAAATAATTATCTAAACAAATATTATCATTCCAATAATTACATTTGCCATTACCGGTTAATAAAATTTTTTTACCACATTTATCGTTACTTTCAATTAAAGTTACATCACTTACTTCAGATGCTTTAATCGCGGCCATCATGCCTGATGCGCCTGCGCCAATTACGATCGTTTTCTTCATAACTTCCTCCGTTTTTCTATTTTATTATAACATAAAAAAAGATTTTAAGTTTGACCTTAAAACCTAAAAATTTAAAAATAATATCCTAAATCAGTCTCCAAATTTTCAATATTCCCATTTAAAATTATCGGCCCAAATCCTTCAATCTCATCATATAAAAGGCCTTTAGGAATTTCGTTAAGCATATATATTTTCTTACCAAGTCGAAATGCATCATACATTTCTAAAAATGTCGCTCCACCTATATAATTTTTATATGTCACTTCAGGTGTTACTTTATCATAATTTAAAACTAAGACAGCATCCACGCTAGCGATAACATCTTCACTTTGTTTATACATTTGCGCTTTAAATTCTTGATGAACTTTTCTTCCTAATTCCCACATTTGCGCTTCAGTATCAGGCTTATCATAACAATTAGGCAAATATACTTCATGCCCTTTATTTTCTAAATAATCTTTTATTTTGTCAATTTTTGAATAAAATTTTTTACTACAAATTACAAATACTTTCATTTTACTTCCTTTTCTATAACTTTTAGCTCTTATAAAATATTATCTATATTCTCTTTAAGAATATTAATTGAAGCTTGAAACTTCTTTTCTTCTTCGCTATTTAGTTTAAGTGGTATTCTTCTTTGAACTCCTTTTTCATTTACTATCGCCGGCATCCCAATATAGACATCACTATTTTCCTCATAAATAGATAGAGCTATAATTGTATTTTCATTACCTAATATTGCATTAGTTATTCTAACCATAGCCATACCAATACCATAATACGTAGCTCCTTTTTTATTAATTATTTCATAAGCAGCATTACGAACTTCATTTTCAATTTCCTCAAGGTCATTAAAGTCAAAAAATTCTTTAATATTTTGAAGACTAATATTAGCGTGGCTCCATGGAATAAATTCTGAATCTCCATGTTCCCCAATAACATACGCTTGAATATTTTTGGGATTTATACATAGTTTTTTACCAATTATTAATTGTAATCTAGCGGTATCAAGACTTGTACCAGTTCCAATAACTCTTTCTGCCGGAAAACCTGAGTACTTATAAGTTAAATACGTCATGATATCTACCGGATTAGTTGCCACTAAGAAAATACCTTCAAACCCTGAGGCCATTACTTTGCTAACTATATCTTTAAAAATGACAGCATTTTTATTTATTAAATCCATTCTAGTTTCACCAGGTTTTTGATTGGCTCCCGCAGCTATAACTACAATTCTAGCGTCCTTACAATCAGCATAAGACCCCTTATTAATGCTTATTTTTGACGGAGCATAAGAAAGACAATGATTTAAATCCATCACTTCTCCTTCTACTCTTTGTTCATCCAAATCAATTAAATAAAGTTTATTTACATATGTCCGTTGGTTTAATAGCGCATACGCATAACTCATACCAACATTACCACAACCAATTATTACAACCTTATTATTCATATCTTACCCTTTCTAATTTAATAATGACTTACTTTCTAATTTTTATTCAATTATACCAAATGTTTAAACATAAAAAAAGGCAACTTCACATTGCCTAATCTAAATTAACTAATTCGTATTCTCTATTTCCAATACCTAAATCGTAAGCAGATTCAATTGTATGAACTCCGCTTTTAGATTCAATTCTTTGAATTAAAGCATCTTTTCCTGCATCTTGAGAATTATAAACTAAATCAATACACGCTTGATCAAGCGCTACTGGATCTGTCGAAGATAAAATTCCAATATCTTTCATGCATGGATCTTTAGCAGTTGCGCAACAATCACAATCAACACTCATATTGCACATTACATTTATATATAAAATATTATCTTTAAAATAATTAGTAATACTACTTGCGGCATCTGCCATAGCCTCTAAAAATTTTATTTGATCAACATTAAACATATTTTCATATGTACCATTTTCTTTACCAATACAATGGATATATCTTTTTCCTTTTCCTGAGGCCACCCCTATCGAAAGTTGTTTTAAAGCTCCACCATATCCCCCCATTGGATGACCTTTAAAATGTGATAGTACTAACATTGAATCATAATTTTCAACATTTCGACCAACATAGTTTTTCTTTATTACTTTACCATTTGGTATTTCTAGCACTAAATCATTACCCTCTGCATCCATAATATCAACATCAAAATATTTTCTCCATCCATGGTCTTCCATTAATTTTTGATGTTTTTCAGTAGTATCTCTTTGGCCTTCATATGCTGTATTACATTCGACAACGGTTCCATTTACATGTTTAATAATTTTTTCCATAAATTCAGGCTTTAAATAATTTTGATTTCCTTTTTCACCTGAATGAACTTTAACTGCAACATTGCCTTTTAATTTTCTACCCAAAATTTCATACATTTTAACTACACTTTCTGGTGTAATTTCTTTACTAAAATAAACTTTTGCTTTTTCCATCTTTTTTTCTCCTTAATTAAATTCTCCAATAACTATTTTAACACCATGTGTTCTAATAATTTGGATTAAATCATCTATTTTTATCCATACTGTAGCAGTATTTTCATTTGGATGTACTCCTATAATTTGATTACCTTCCCAAAAGTCTTTATCAATATAAAATTGCACTTTTCTTTCTTCATCGTTTAAAAGTCCAAAGGGAGTTACCGATCCTGGCGTTAAATTTAAAATATTTAATAAATCATTTTCTGACGCAAAGCTTAACCTTCTTGTATTATATTTATTTTGAAAATCTTTCAAATCAACCCTTTTATCATTTTTGACGGTTATTAAATAATAATTTATTTTTTTGTCATCTCTCACTAAAATATTTTTTGCATCGCACTGCGGATATGGAAGCTCTATTTCAGATAAATCTTTCATCGTATAAACTTCACCATGTTCAGTAATTTCATGCCATAAATTATTGTCTTTTAATAAATTGTAAATATCTTGTTTATTCATTTTTAATATCTCCTTATCCCCAAAATTTCACTGGCTAATTCTCTTAAGAATATCATCTAATATTTTTTAATTTTAGTCAATCTTCCTTCTTAATATACATACACATTCAACATGATAAGTATAACTAAACATATCTAAAATATAAACTTTATTTATTTCATAAGTATTTGTAAAAGCTTTTAAATCCTCTGCTAGTTTTTGCGTCTCACAAGATATATAAATAATTTTATTGGGATTTAGCTCTAGTATTTTATCTATTGTTACCTTATCTAATCCCTTTCGCGGAGGATCGACTATAACTGTATCTAGTTTATCTTCAATATATCTTATTTTATCTTCAACATTCCCTAAAATGAAATTTACATTTGATACATTATTTATCTTAGCATTTTTTATAGCATTAATAACTGCATTAGAAATATTTTCAATTGCATATACTTTTTTGGCACTTTTACTTGCCATAATTGAAAGTGTTCCAACTCCAGAATACAAGTCTAAAACTGTATCCCCTTCAACGTTTTCCTTAATTAAATCAAATAATTTTGTATTAATATAACTATTTACTTGAAAAAAAGAATCATAGGATACTTCAAAAAACATATTACCAATCTTATCTAAAAAATGATCTTCCCCATATAACTTTTCATTATTTTTAATAATGCCCACCACTTTAAATTCTGGATATAATCTTTCATCTATTATAAGTGGATCTTCAGTTTTTATCCAAATAAGTAGTTCATCATTATAATTACACCTTAAAGTTACATCTCCATTTTTTAATTCCATATCTTTTAACATAGGAATAAAATTATTAATTGCTTCTTTAGTAATCATACATTTATCTATTTGAATAAGCTTATGACTCTTACTTTCATAAAAACCTATATTACCATCAATTACTTTTAACTCAATCTTGTTACGATAGTTTTTATCTTTTTCATTAGCAATAACTTTTATATCCTTAGTAATACCTGCTTTTTTAAGAATATTTGCTACTCGATCCTTTTTGTAATCTAGCATATCTTCATAACTTAAATTTTGCAAATGGCATCCACCACATTTTTCATAATATGGACAAAATGCTAAGCACCTTTTATTCGAAGGGGTTATAACTTCATATTTAGTAGCTTCAAGAAATTTTTGATGTTCTTTAAACTTTATAATATTTACTTCATCACCGGTAACGGTTTTAGGAACAAAAATAATTTTATTATTTAGATATCCAATCCCTTTACCTAAGTGATCCATTCTTTCTATTTTAATAATCATAAATTACCTCTTATTTCAAAAATATTATACTATATTTACCTTTAAAAGACATAATTATTTAATTGTTTGTAAATACTAAAAATATGAAAGAATATATTCAAAAATTACAAAAAGAATTTGCTAATACTCCAGATCTTATTATTAAAAATTTTAAGATCAATCCTTTACATAAGATATATGTAGTTTTTTTAGAAACATTATGTAGTCAAGATAAAATAAATGATTATGTACTAAAAAGCTTAACAAACAAAAAAACATTAAAAAATATTGAAAGTGAAATACCTGGTGGTAACGTAATAAAGTTAGCAAAATATGATTTGTGTGAAAGCTTTCTTTATAATGGTTTTACTTTAATAATAGATGGTAAAGATATTTATGCAATTGAAACCAAAGGCGATTTAACACGTAGTGTAACCACGAACGAAACCGAGCCAGCATTAAAAGGTCCTAAAAACGCTTTTGTAGAAAGTTACCAAACTAACATTGGTCTTGTTAAAAGAAGAATTCGTTCTAGTCATTTAAAAATTAAAAATTTAAATATAGGCAGACTAAGTAATAATCCCGTAGGTATTTTATATATTGATAATATTACAAAACCTGAACTAGTGCAAAAAGTTTATGACAAATTAAAAAAAATAGATACTGATTTATTATGCAGCATCGAAAGTTTAATAAGTTATTTAGGTGATAAGTCGCATTTTCCAACGGTAATAACGACAGAGCGACCTGATCGTTGCGCTGAAGCGCTTGCCGAGGGGAAAATTGTTATCATTTGCGATGAATCACCATTTGCTCTAATCGTCCCGGCTTTTCTCATCGATTTTATCAATCCCTTTAGTGATAAATATGCAAAAAGTCTAAATATTAATTTCACAAAATTAATTCGTTTCTTATGTTTTTTTCTATCAGCAGTGGTACCAGCATTTTATATTGCCATCATTAATTATAATCAAGAAGCAATACCGACAAGTTTAATAATTAACTTTGCCATTCAAAGAGAAGGCGTCCCCTTCCCTGCAATTATCGAATGTATTATTATGCTGGTAATCTGTGAAATTTTACGTGAAAGTGATTTAAGATTTCCGTCGAAATATGGGTCCGCGATTTCCATTTTGGGTGCTCTTGTTTTAGGAGATGCAGCAGTTAACGCTGGATTAGTTTCACCAATTATGATTATTATAACGGCATTTACTTATATATCATCTTTAATATTTACAGAAGCAGAAATTGGGAATGCTCTAAGAAATTATCGATTTTTATTTTTAGTCATGAGTGCATTTTTTGGATTATACGGACTATTTGTTACCCTTTTATTCTTCCTAGTAAATTTAGTTAATACTTCGTCTTTGGGATACCCTTATACTTTTCCTGCCTCACCATACGATAAAAGCTATTTTAAAGAATTTTTATTTAAAAGAAAAAACAAAACAAGAAGTCCAATCCTGTCAAAAAATAAAACAAAGGAGCAAGAATGAAAAAAATAATTATCTTACTATGTATTTTGCTTTTAACCGGTTGCTATGACTATGTTGAAATTAATGATTTGTATTTTATTTCCTGTATTGGGATTGATTATGAAGATGATAAATTTAAACTAACATACGAAATATTAAACGATACCCAAAAAGGATCAGAACAATCTTCACAAGAGGGTTTTACTATTTCAGGAAGTGGCAAGACACTTGCTACTGCTTTTGATAACATTTCAACAAAAATGGCTAAAAAGCCTTACTTTTATCATTTAAAAGCAATAGTCCTTTCCGAAGATGTTGCAAAAAAACACACGCAAGAAATAATTGAATTTGTTACAAGAAACCCGGAAATTCGCAACGAATTTTACTTAACTATTGCCAAAGATGTTAAAGCAAGTGATATTGTGAAAAATACCACCAAAAGCAACCCTGTGGTTGGCAATCAAATTACTCAATTAATCGATTCAAATGTTAAATATTTCAATATTACATTTGCTAAACCTTTCGAAGATATCTTAGAAAGATTTTTAAATGATAAAATCGATCCTATTGTTAATGTTTTAACTTTGTCGGGCGATAATATTCAAACCATCGGAATTGGTTTATTTGATGAATATAAATATATTGATGTTTTATCAGATGAAAATTCTGCGTATTTAAACTTACTTTTAGATCAGCCTTTAGCACTAATAACTACCAAAAATTATAAAAATAAAACTGTAGCAATAAACCTATATGATGGTAAAGTAAAATATGAAATAACAAAAAACAAAATTAAAATTGATATACAAATCGAAGGAGAAATAAGTGAAAACTTACCTAATTTTGACCTACGGAAAGAAAAAACATATATCGATTTGGGAAAAGATTTTTCCACGAAATTAACTAATGATATTCAAAAATTGATTGATTATTTAGTTCAAGAAAATTTAGATGTCATAGGTCTTGAGAATCGTTATTACAAAAAATATCGTAAATCTAATAAAAATATTTTACAAAATTGCGATATTAGAGTTGACGCTAAAGTTACAATTAATAAAAAAGGATTAATATACGAGGTGCAAAATGACTAAGGAAAATTTTAGTTTAGTATACTTTTTAACTAGGCCTCTTTTTTTAGGACTGGCCTTTTCCCTTTTATATAATCAAAGTGGCAGCGATGCAATAATTGCCTGTCTTTTAGGTTCTCTTTTAGGAATTGGTTTATTATATTTTATTAATAAAATGAATTTTTCGACGGACAATTTTAAACTAATTCAATTAATTATTTATATTTACTTTTTAATTTTAGCTTGTCTTGTCCTTGAGACTTTTATAGGTTCTTTTTTCTTATTAACTACTCCGAAGTTAATGATCATTGCTCCATCTATAATTTTATGTTTATATACATCCTTTAAAAGTATGAAAACAATTAAGAGAACTACATTTCTTTTGCTTTTTCTAGGCTTAACTTTCTTTGGAATCGCAGCTGTATCACTTGGTAATTTCTTTACCATTGATAATATAACTCCATTATTTACGCACTCAACAAGTTCAATTTTCAAATCAGCACTAGTGTTTGCTTCACTATCTACTGCACCAAATATTTTATTAAAGGAGGAAAACATCAAGTTTTCAAAGCATATTAAATATTATTTATTTTCTTCTTTGATTCATCTTTTGGTTTGCATTATAACTTTGGGAGCCTTAACTCCTAACGTTGCCAAAATGTATAGCTTCCCAGAATATATGGTTTTAAAAAGAATTAAAATATTTGGTTTTATTGAAAACATCGAAAATATTATAACCGCAATTTGGTATATTGATTTATTTGTTTTTATTACGATGATTTTAAAAAGAATTTATGGAATTATTAATAAGAAAATAATATATTATCCTGTTATATTTACAATAATTTTATTTACTACTTATTTCATTGTTGATAATTATTACCGCGTTATTTTTCTATATCACTATACTCCATATATTCTCCTTATAATGATGGGAATCCTAGGAATTAGTGCATTAAAAAAGAGTTAATTATATCCACCTAGAGATATAAATAACTCTTGTTGTATAATCTTCATAAGTTGAAAAAATTCGGATGATTGCATCGATAAAGTATTTTATAATATCTTTGCAATCATTTTTTACTTTGATAGACATTATTTGTCTTTGAACTTCTTTTCTAAAAGAATAATCATCAATATATTTAGCAACTGCAGCATCAAGTTCTTTTATTTCGTTTACTTCATCTTCATTATGAATATTAATTCTAAAAATATATTCTTGATACATGCGAATTATTCTTTCGGTAAGTTCATCACCCATGATTGGATTAAAGTTTATTATCTTATAAAAATTTGGACAAAATTTTAATATTTGTTTATTTTCACTCATCTTACAACCACTACCCTAAATAAATCATATAATAAATCTAGTGGTTTGTAAAGGAAAACTAGGCATACGGTCTTGAAAAACCAATGTACCAACTAGAGCCAGAGCCATTAGGGCTATATAAATAAGTTGGCGATTTATAGTGAACGCCTTTTCCTGATGAATGAACTATCTTAGTAATTTTACCATTAACTACTTCCGTAACAATACCTACATGCATAATACAGTTGTAACGATTACAACGATTACCAAAGGTCGAACCATTACAATGGGTACAAGCACCACTGCGGTTATAGTTACTTGTAAAGAAAATATCTCCAGGACGAACTTCATCTGGTCGAACACATTCATTTTTAGTGGTTTTACCTAATCCTGCCGCTGTACTATCAGGAACATAAGATTTATAAACATAGCTAACAAAATCAGAACAGTCCATAGTGCTATAACTTACGCCTACTTTCGTACTAGCTCTTTGTAAAATTTGCTTAGCTATTGTAGCGTTATATGAATTTGATGAGACATATCCTGTGCACCCTTTTCCATAACTAATTGAATTTGTTGGAGTCACCGGGGTTGAAGTATTAGGTTTTTCATTTTCAATTTCTATTTCATTTTTATTGGCTTGAACTAATTTTTCATAATCTTCAGCTTTACTTAGTAATTCACGTTCTTCTTTCTTTTTGGCAGTCTCAATCATTGATACACAATTACTAGATCCTACTAAACAAGATCCACATTCAGAAAATTTTAAAACCGTTTTATCATAATTATGCACGATTGAAAAAAAAGTTCCCATTATCGTAGGAATAAAAAAAACAAATGCTCCGACACATATTTTAACAATAAATAGTTCGCCGGATTTTTTTATTTTGGCATCGTCTTCATCTAAAACTGCTTTAAATAAGTTTATCCCACTTGTAATTATTAAAATAATAGGAATTAATACTTTAATAATCGTTATTACTTTCCCTACTATATTGAATGCTTTTAAAACACCCGACTGTTCACAAAAAGCAAATGTTATTTCATCATCAGCGAAAAGTTTGTGGGTATTATCACTAATTAAGATAAAGCAAAATAACAAACTAAATATTACTTTTCGCACTTTCATAAATACTACCTCACATTTTTCATTACTTCAATAATTTTATCAAAATCATCATCATTCGCCATGATGTTTCTTTTTATTTCTCCACACTTATTACATTTATACACAATTTTATAAGTATCTTTGAATTTATCGATACTAAACGGCTTTAATATGCCATGACAAAGATTTGCTCTATCACCAGGGTTATTATCAACATGCATACTACATAAGCAATAAGGACAATGGTCTCTTGCACTATAATTTAAAGGTTGAACTTCTTTACTACACACTTGGCAGATAAAAGACTCATCTATCATTTTAAATCTCTTGGTTTCCATGCCTTTAGTATATCATAAAGTAGCCTTTTAAGATATATAATTTAAAAGGATGTGATATGATTGTTTTTTGAATTTTTAAATATTTTAAAAGATATGATTTTTTTTACAGGAAGTTATTCTAACAATGTATTTTTAGAACCCTTAGATGAAAAAGACGAAGAAAAATATGTCAAGTTAATGTTAAACGGCGATATGGATGCCCGTAATAAATTAATTGAACATAACTTAAGATTAGTAGCTCATATTGTAAAAAAATTTGATGCCAAAGATAATATGACTGATGATTTAATATCAATTGGCACGATTGGATTAATCAAAGGAATTGACACATATAAAAATAATAAAAAAACCAAAATAACTACTTATGCCGCAAGATGTATCCAAAATGAAATTTTAATGTATTTTCGAGCTAATAAAAAAAGTAATAATGATGTTTCTTTATCCGATTCAATCGGCTTTGATAAGGAAGGAAATGAAATAAATTTAATTGATGTAATTCAAGATAAATCGATTGATTTAGATGAATTTATTTCGACAAAAGACAATGTCTCATTTTTAAAAAACTATCTTACTTTACTTACCCCCAGAGAAAAGAAAATCATAGTTAAAAGATATGGCCTTAATAACCAAGAAGAAAAAACGCAAAAAGAAATTGCTAAAGAAATGCACATTTCCCGCAGTTATGTTTCCCGAATTGAAAAACGAGCTTTAACTAAAATTTTAAAAGAATTTATCAAAAACAAAAAAACATTATAATTGAAATTTTCCTAAGTTATATGGTAAAATTTTTATAGTAAAGGAAGAATCAAATTATGAAAGAAATAACTACAATTTATTATGATCGCGCAACAGGAAAGGTTTTAAATGACCTTGTAGAAGAATCACTAAGAACTCATGATCAAAAACTTTTATATGGTGTAAAAATTGGAATCATGAGTGCAAATCATGCAGTACTTGAAAATGGATTTGTAAGAAATATGCCTAATAAAGGAGCTGTATATGAATGGGACGCTAACACTCGTACAATGAGAGAATTACCTCCTGATCCTCGTTTTATTGAACAAAAACCAGTTTCATCACCTACACCAGTGACACCATCTGCACAAACTCAAGCAGAGGGTAAACAACAATTTTCTTTTTTTGATGATCCAGATTTAGCAGTAAATTTACTTTATGAAGAACAAAGAAAAGCTGCGGAAAGTCAATTTAATCAAGATACAGATGCCGTACTAAACATGCTTTTCCCAAGAAATGAACCTACTACTCCACCACCAAGCTCTGGACGACAAAGAAGAAGACGAGCAACCAGGATGGCACAAACCCAAACTTACCAACTTGCACGTAGTAAATCAAGAACACCACAAAAACAAAGTCAAGAAAGAAGTAAAAAAGTATATAAATACTTATCTTTAGCTCTTTTCATATCGTTTTTATTAGGTTTATTAGCAGCTTTAGGAATTGTAAATTCTGAAGCAATAGAAACAATGATAGCAAAAGGAAATTTAAAAGATTACTCACTAGTTGTTTCTTATGTAGATGAACAAGTTTTAAGAGAAAGGGGTTTTACAATTCCGATGGATGTTGATAAGATGGATTTAACCCCTCTTGAAAGAGCGACATTCCCATTAGGTCAATCAAAAGATCAATTCTTTTATCGACATGATTTATTAGCTCAAAACATTCTTAATTTACCACCAGAAGCGTTTGATAGTTATATATATATGACATATGAAGAAATGGGTGTTAATCGTCAAAATCAAGCAGTTAATAACTTGGATGAATTAATTAAATATTTAAATTGGTATGCTGATCCAGAAATGCATGCAATGGCCTATGCTCGTATACACGGATGTGATTCATTTGAACAATATTTACAAAAAAATGGCTGGGTAGATGTTCATGGAAACCCAAGCGTTGAGGCATTTATTGAATTTGGAAGAACTGAGGTTCAAAATAAAATGCCATTCTTAAAAGCATGGCTTGCTAAACGAGGAATCATACTTAAAGGCGCTGAACCTATTCAGGATATACCTGAAGATGAAGCACCAACAATGGGAGGTAGATAAAAATGTTAAATAATTTAAAAGAATATGAAATGATAACTTTAGAAGATGGCGTTGAATACGCTGTTGCACATGAGTTAGAAAATTATGTATTACTTGTTAATCCTCAAAACGTTCAAGATTTCTGTATACGTAAAAATGTAATTAAGGACGGAAAAGAATTTATTGAAAGTCTAGATTCTGATGAAGAATTTGATGATGCATTAGAATTATTTAGTCAATATTTAAAAATATAAAAAAAGAATTCATAAATTTGAATTCTTTTTTTATGTCTTAAAATGAATCAATGTTCACTTTTAACTTAGGCATATTATTAACATAAGCATAAGCTTGAACTAAAGTTCTTAATGAAGAAGCCATTTTACCACTTCTACCAATTACTGTTCCCATATCATCACTATGAACTATGATTTCAACAATTGGATCTTCTTCTTCACTTTCAAAAACTTGAACTTTAACCATATCTGGATTTTTAACAATACTTCTTACTAAAAATTCTGTATATCCTATAACGTCCATAGATTAAGCCTTCTTGTTCTTGCTTTCAGCATATTTTTTCATAATGCCTTGTTTACTAAGGATATTTCTAACTGTATCAGTAGGTTCAGCACCATTATTTAACCATTTTAATGCTTTTTCTTCATCTACAGTTACAACTTCTTGTCCTTTAATTGGATTATAAGTACCAATAAGTTCAATAAATTTACCATCTCTAGGACTTCTACTATCTGATGCTACAATTCTATAAAATGGTTTTTGTTTACTACCCATTCTTTTTAATCTTAATTTAACTGCCATTTTCTCTCCTCCTTCATTTGCATTAATAATATACCATAACAAAAGTTAAGTGTCAACAATTATTCGTTGACACTATCTTCTAAATAATTATCATCTAGATTATCAATATTAATATTTAATTCTGTTTCATTTTCTGTATCAAATATTTCTTCATAGTCATCAAAGTCATCTTCAACTGCTATTTTCACCGTAGTATTGCCAATTACTTCTACGCCTAATTCTTTTTCTATTTTTAAATTTACTATACCATTTTTAATACCTACATCAACTACTGTTGGTTGTTTTAAACATTGTACAATTATTTCACTATGATCATCTAATTTAGTATCATTTTTTAAATTAACATTCATTATATCATTATAATTGAACTTTCTAGTACATACCGCAGTCTTAGTATCATTATTATATGAATACCAAACATTTACATCATATGAACCATTTAATGTAACCCTTCCCCCGTTACTATTTCCACTAAAAACATGATTAATTACCCAACAACCTAAAACAGTATTTGGGGTTTCCTCGCATTCCACTTCAAAATTCGCAGTAGTGGTTTTTTTACATTTTCCAATAATAGCTTTTGTTACAATCTCCCTGAAATTAGTCATCTTTTCACCTTCCTAATCTAATTTATGCAAAATAAGGGCAAAAGTACACATTATTTATTTACACATTTTGACACATTAGCGATCATATGTTATAATATCCCTTACTTAAAGGGGGCAAGATAAAATGAAAGCTTTTGATTTAACATTAAAACAATTTTCAGAATTAGAGGAATTAAAAATTCCAAAAGGTGTCGCAAATACGCAAGGCGAAATTTATTATTTGCCTCGTGATATGGATGAGGTTCAATTATTATTCAAAAGAATAATTACACCAGATCAAGAATATTTTTTAAATAAACTAGAAACAATTATTCACTTAATGGAACAAGAAAAAGAACATGCCTTCCCTCAGCTTGTTTACCCCAATGGACTTGTTACAATAAACGAAAATATTGAAGGATTTAGCATGCCATATGTTGAAGGATATAATTTAAGAACTATTTTAAAAAGTTCTACAGTTCCATTTGAAGAAAAGAAAAAATATTTAGTACAAATTGGAATGCTCCTTGAGGAAATGCGAAAATATCGTTTAACTGGTGAATATCGAGATTTTTATTTAAATGATATCCATGAAGGTAATTTTGTAGTTGATAAAAAAACAGGATCTATTAAATACGTTGATTTAGATAGCGCAGTTATTGCTGGACTAACTCCAGATCGTTCAATGTATTTAAAACCACTTAACAAATTTCATGGCTTAGAAAGTAAATATCCTATTATGCAAGAAAGTTATTATGGAAGATACGTTAAACCCTCTGATGATACAGAAATTTATGCATATATGACAATGATTTTAAATTTAATTTCACAAACCAATACGAGAATATTATCACCTAGTGAATTAATGGATTATATTTATTATCTAGAGGATTTAGGATATCCTTCTGAATTAATGGAGGCTTTTAAAAAAATATATAGTTTAGACTCTAACGTTAATCCTTATGAATCTTTAGAGGATTTAAGAGATTTAAGTCGCGGTGACTATTTTGTTTATTTAAGAACATTAAAATAATAGTTTTAATGTTTTTTTTATGATAAAATATACATATATGGTAAAGGGTGTTAGTGATGTTAGGAAAAATAGAAAAAATTATCGACAATAAAATTTATTTACGGTTAACAATTGATATTAATGCAGTTCAAAATCTGATTAATTTATATGTAATATTACAGGATAATAATGGTATGTATGTCGGTGAAATCAATAATATTGAAGATGGTATAGCTATTATTAGTTTAGTCGGTGAATATAAAAACAATAATTTAATATATGGCTTTATAAAAAAACCAGCGTTCAATGCTAAAGTCGATTTAATTTCTCCGAATTTTGTAAGTTCACTAATCAGTTCTACAGATCCTAATATAAGTGTTAAACTTGGAGAATCACCATTTTATGACAACGTAACTATTAATGCTAACATTAATTCCCTTTTCGGCTCACATTTAGCTATTTTTGGATCTACAGGTTCAGGTAAATCTTGCGGTTTTGCTAGTCTACTTCAAAATTTAATGGATAAACAAAATTTATCTCCGAAAATGAATTTAATTATTTTTGATGCTTATGGTGAATATTATAATGCATTTAAATTTTTAAATGATACCCATAAATATGCATTTAAAGCTTATAGTTCAAGTAACACTGCAGGCCAAGATAATTTATGTATCCCAGCCTGGCTTTTAGATGTAGATGACTTTGCTCTACTTCTTGAAGTTCAAAAACGTTCACAAGTTACAATTATTGAAAAAGCATTAAGAAATGTTAATTTATTTAAAAGACCAGAAGAAGAAGTTATAAAATATAAAAATAGTATTATTGCTAATGCAATTTTAGATATTCTATTAAGTGGTCGCCCTGCCCCACAAATAAGAGACCAAATTTTTTCAGCTTTGTCTAAATTTAACACTAAAGATTTAAATTTAGAAAGTACAATATCTCAACCTGGTTATAATCGAACACTTAGACAATGCTTATTAATTGATGATAATAATAAAATTAATGCAATTGAATTAATTACAGAATTTTTACAACAATTTCTTACTGATGAAGTTTGTAGTCAAATGCCTGATGGTAGCTTTGCATTTACATTACAGGATTTTTCTGATGGATTAGAATTTGCATTAATTGATGAAGGAATCTGGAAAAGTGAAAAGATATTTGATGATGCTAATATTTTAAGTGTTCGCTTAAATTCCCTTTTAAATAGTGACAATCGAAAGTATTTTGAATACCCTATCTATGTAAGTAAAAAAGCCTATATCGAAAAATTATTAACCACTTTGGACGGTAAAAAAGCACAAATCATTAATTTCAGTATTGATTCATTAGATGATCGATTTGCAAAAACAATTGTTAAAATGTTTTCAAAATTATTTTTTACATACGCTAAATCATTAGAAATTCGTGGTTCAATGCCTTTTAATATTTTTCTTGAAGAAGCCCATCGTTATGTTCAAAACGATAGCGACGTCGATATACTTGGGTATAATATCTTTGAAAGAATTGCCAAGGAAGGTAGAAAATATGGTGTTCTACTTGGCCTTATTTCTCAAAGACCTTGTGAGTTATCGGAAACTTGTTTAAGTCAATGTAATAACTTTCTACTATTTAAAATGACCCATCCGTATGATATTGACTATGTATTAAAAGTAGTTCCAAATATAACAAATGAAATAATTGAAAGAATAAAAACTGTTAAACCGGGATATTGTATTGCTTTTGGAAATGCGCTAAACATTCCTACTTTAGTTAAATTTAATATGCCTAATCCCGCTCCAAATAGTGATAATTGCAAAATAAGTAGTATATGGTTTGAGTAAATAATTTTTTACTGATATAATATTCATATGAGGTGGTAATAAAATGGACTGTATTTTTTGTAAAATTGCAAATAAAGAAATAGAAAGTAATTTGCTATATGAAGATGAAATAGTCATGGTAATTATGGATCTTTATCCAATATGCGATGGACACTTGTTAATTATTCCTAAAAAACACTATGATACTGTATTTGATGTTCCTACTGATGTATTAGAACACATGTATAAAATCGCAAATGATATGACACACAAAGTAATGGATAAACTTAATGAAAAAGGTGCAACTATTGCATTTAATTATGGTGATAAGCAAGCTATTAAACACGTACACATGCATATTATGCCTAACTTTGAAGTAAAAGCTTCTAAAAGTGTTGAAGATGTATATAAATTATTAATGGAAGATTAATTATGAAAAGAAAACTAAAAAAGAAAGTAAGAATAATAATTAATAGTCTGTTATTATTAACAATCATCTGTGGGGCTATATACATTAGCAAAGACATCTTATCTAATTCTGCAATAACTATCAAAAATAAAATTTCAAGTTCTAAAAAAAATAAAAAAGAGGAAGCTTGGCCTAAGGTTTCCAAATTATCTTTGGTAGCTACTGGAGATGCCCTACTTCATAATTCTGTATATAAAGATGGTTATAATAGTTCTACGGGAACTTTCGATTACTCACACCAATTTAGACTAGTAAAAGATATCATATCTTCTTATGATATTGCTTATTATAATCAGGAAACTCTTTTCGGAGGCAAACAAGAAAAAGTATTTACCGATGCGACATATCAAATACCCGGTTACTCATCCTATCCATTTTTTAATAGTCCTAGTGAATATGGTGATGCAATGCTTGAAGCTGGATTTAATATGGTATCACTTGCATCAAATCACAGTGCAGACTGCACTTGGAATTCAAAAGAATGTATTGTTAATGCTTATAATTATTGGCAAAGTAAAGATGTTGTTTTTGATGGATTTAATCCAACAATAGATAAGACAAACAATTATATTATTAAAGAAAAAAATGGTATTAAGTATACAATGTTAAACTACACTACTACTCTTAATGGTTTAGATGGTTATATAGCAAATGATCCTTATTTAGTAGACACATATGATGAAGTTAAAGTTAAACAAGATATCGAAGAAGTAAGAGATAAAGTTGATGTATTAATCGTAGCAATGCACTGGCACACTGGCGCAGAATATACTTTTACTCCTACTGAAAAAAACAAACAAATAACTGAATATTTATCATCTTTAGGAGTAGATATTGTTCTTGGAACTTATTCACATTGCTTACAACCATTTGATATTGTTAATGATACCGTTGTATTTTATTCATTAGGAAATTTTATTTCTAATCAAAATGATTTAATATCATCAATTGGTTACAAGGGAATTATTGGCGCCCTTGCTAGTATGGATATAACTAAAACTTTATATGAAGATGGAACAAGTCAGATAACTATTGATAATATTGGCGCTGATTTAATATATACTCACGAAGAAAATAAAGCTGCAAGTAAAGGTTATGTAGTAGTCCCATTTAGCAAAATGACTAGTGATTATGCAAGTAATTATGAACAGTTATACGCTGACTACTCCGCAGTATTAACTAGCTTAAATCAAAATATTACAATTGCTCCACTTGGTAGTAATTTATAGCAAACAAAAAGAATGCTTGCTTTGCATTCTTTTTTATTTGGTATTTACTTTACCTAAAAAATAATTATAAGTACTATATTTTTTATAAACTATAATACCTGTTAAAAGAACTATAATAAATGGACAAATTAAAGATAAAGCATCAACCGGAACTACGAAACCATTAACTAAGGAACATAGGCGGCCAAAATATTGAATTTTCAAAATATTATTTATTAAAATACCTTCGATAAATATTTCAAGAATAAACTCTATTAACCAGTAGGAAGCATATGTAAAAATAATTGCTCCAAAATAATTTTTTATTTTACTTAAAACAATCAAACCTAAATTAAGACAAACTATACTTTGAAGATAAATTGAAATAAATTGAACTAGAAAAGCTAAAAACAAATTATTAGGAACGCCATTTACATAAGCTTCATTAGAAACCGTTATTTCAAAGGTACCTAAATAGATGTAGCACAAGACAAATAAAACTAGATTAACACCAAGAATAATAAAAGAACTTTTATAAGAAGATTTAAAAATAATTTGTTTTAATTCTTCGAAATTTTTCTTATTAATTGCCTTGTTTTTCAAATATTTACTTGGATAATAAAGCGCTGGAACGACTATAAATAATACTAATAAGAAAATTATCTGTCTAGTATATCCAAATGATGATACTTCGTTAAACGTGTAATAAAAATCAGTTGAATTATTATCTGCTTGTAAAAGCGTATCACAATAATCTTGATTACTTATTTCACCATTTTGGCACATCAATTTATGTTTTTCAATAAGTTGATTATTTTGATTAACCCTTTCAACTTCTTTAGCATAATTAAATATTCCAAACCCCAATAAAATTAAGAAAGATAGAATAAATATAGCGTTGTTTTTCAGAATTTTTTTCATTTACTCACCTACTATAATAATAGTATAAAATATAAAAAAAGAAAGCACAAGGCTTTCCTTACTAATATGTTGCTCCTCCCATAATAATTGCAAGTAGAATAAATATTATTAATACAATGAAGAAGTAACTTTGAAAACCAGTATTATTATTGCATTCATTTTCACATACTGGCGTATTATTTTTTTTACAACAATTCATATAGGCCTCCTAAATATATGCTCCAACGATGATAATTAATAAAATAAATAATACTAATATAATCGCAGCACCTAGGCCGTTTGAACAATGATTCATAAATTTTATTCCTCCTTTTGTCTTTTCATAATATTAAATGCTAAATTTCTAATATTGTTCGTATTTTAATTGTTTTTTAAAGGTGAAGTTGCTATAATAAAAGTTATGGAGGATATATGAAAAAGAAAGTATGTTGTTTATTTGCAATTGCTCTTCTTGCTACAGGATGCGGTAAAATTCCGACACTCTCAAACGGCGAAGAAGCAGTTGTTACATTTGAAAACGGGGATAAAATTAGTGTTGATGAATTATATGCGAAAGTTAAAGATACATATGCATTATCAAGTTTAGTTATTTTAATTGATACTTATGTATTAGAAAAAAACTTTCCAGATTATATAGACACAGCAAAGGACTATGCAGAAAATTATTATAAATCTTTAGAAGAAGAATATGAAACCGAAGAAAAACTACTACAAGCATTATATGATTCTGGAATTTCTTCAATAGAAACTTATAAAGAATTAATTTATCTAAATTATATGCAATCACATGCCGCTGAAGAATATGCAAAACTTCAAGTGTCTGATAAAGAAATTGAAAAATACTATGACAATAACATCTTAGGAGATATTGAAATTAGCCATATTTTAATTACACCTGAAACAAATGATAAAATGACTGATGATGAAGTTAAAGCTGCTGAAGATGTTGCTAAGAAAAAAGTTGAAAATTTAATTAAGGAATTAAAAAATACTAAAAAAGATGAGATAGCAAACAAATTTGCCGAACTTGCTAAAGAACACTCTAAGGATCAAGCAACTAAAGAAAATGGTGGTTCGCTAGGAAAAATTAATAAAGATACCCTAAGTAATGATTATGATGAATTAGTAGATGCCGCTTACGAATTAAAAGATGGTACTTATTCAACAAAAGTTATTACAACTGAATTAGGATACCATATTGTATATCGTACTAAATCTTATGATAAACCTTCTTTAGAAGATTCAAAAGAAAACATTGTTAATAATTTATCAAAAAAAGTATTACTTACTGATACAACAATCTATGTTAATTCTTTAACACATTATCGTAAAGAATTAGGCATGGAAATTCAAGATGATGAATTAAAAACGCAATATGCTTATTACATTCAAAATCAATTATCTAGTATAACTGCTGGAAATAACGCAAATGAAAACGAGTAAAAAATTACTCGTTTTTTTATTATCTAATTTAAGATCATTATATCCGATAATAACTAAAATCAACATTAGCTTGACTATTAAATGTAAATGATAATGATTCTATATCAATATATCCTAAAATATGAAACGGATCAACAATATAGTTCGGAGCTCCAACACCTTCCCAATCTACTGTACTTACTTCACCTTCCATAATTGGTCTTATAAACCTATCCATTTCATCTTCATAAACCGCTGCAATAATAATTGTATTGTTTTGTTTTGCTAAAGTAGATTTATTTTCATCAATAACTAAACTAGCATCATCTAACTCCTCATCAGTAAATTCTAAAAAAGATTGTTGCCATCTAGGATTAGCTACAATTATTCCTTGTTCTAATAATTCTTCTGCGGTTGCAGATGTAATGTGATAAAAATATCTAATACCTTCATCTCTTGGGAACGAAGCTATCGTTTCTATTAATTCATCCATAATACTCTCCTATTTACTATTTATAAGTGTATCAATTTGTTCTAGATCATAACCTAATTGATACATTTTCTGTTTAATTACCATTAAAAGCTTAGTATCTGTATATTTTTTTGATAATTTATTATATAATTTTTCAAAATCTTTTGCCATTTGTATAGAATCATCTACTTCTATAGACTCTAACAAATTATTATAATATTTCTCATCATAACCTAAGTTATTATAATCTTTCTTTAATTTAATAATAAACATCTTCTTAGATAATTTATGATTTCCTTTTAACTTTTTATTTAAAATTTTTTCAGCTTTTTCATGCCAAATTACATCTTCAACATCACTAAGATATTTATAAATTAAATTATCTTGAAAACCTAATTTTTTCAAATCATAGTTTATTTTTTTAGGACCATTTAATCCTAGTAATACACTATCATTAATATAAGATTTCACATAAATTTCATCATCTATATAATGTTCATCTCTAAGTCTTTTAATAATTTTATCTTGATCTTCTTTTTTTATATAAAGTTTTGCTAATTTATCACGGATCTCTTTTTCTGTTCGAAGTTTCGCAGTAATAAACTTTATCATTTTATTATAAGCCTCATGATAATTATTAGAGTTAACTATATTTGCATAAACTTCATCATTTATTTGCCCTTTTTTTAAAATATTATATTCTAAAAGCACATCATCATAGACGATATGCTTTTTACCTTCAATAATTAAACTATATTTATTACTACCAATTTGTCTAATGTTAGTAATTGTTTTCATCTTTCCTCAATATTTAAATATTCTGCACATACTCTATCAAGATCGCTTATTATTTTATCTACATCTGTTTTTTTAGCAATTCTAGCACCAGAAGCATATTTATGCCCACCACCGTTATATTTGCTAGCAACTTCATTAATTATTGGCCCACGACTACGAATATTTACTTTATAAATTTCATTTCTTTCATCATATGTAACAAAGCACCACGCATTTAATTCTTTAATATAATTAAAATTATTAATAATAACCGATGGAGTTGAATGATCTACACCATATTCTTCAATAGTCTTATTATCTATTAAAATATATCCAAATTTATTATCGGTAATTGTTAAATTATTAATAATATAAGCTTCAAAACGACATTCATTAAAGCTTTTATCATAAATATGATCATATAAAGCTACAAAATCAAGACTATAATTTTTAATTAATTTTACTACTACTTCAAAAGTATGTGGTTGAGTATTCTTAAATAAAAACCTTTCACTATCAGAAACAATACCTAAAAATAAATTTTCTGCAATATTTTTATCCATCATTAATTTTGTATTAAAGATTAAATCTGCTACCATTTCTGCTGTTGAGGAATATTCACTTGATGTAAAATCAGCGGTTCCTTCAATGTCTTCTTTTGGATGATGATCTATCTTAATAATATCTTTATATGTTAAACCTTCAATTCCATCAATCCGTATAAAATTTGGAACGTCAACAACAATGAGAAGTGCATTTGTAAGACTATTATAATCAACTCTATCTAAACTACCTAAGTATTTAAATTTGCTTACTCCCGCTCCAACTGCATATACCCTTTTTTCAGGGAATGTTAATTTTATTGATTCTCTTAGTGCAATTTGACTACCAATAGCATCTGGATCAGGGCCAATATGTCTAGCTATAACAATCTCATCATAAGATTTAATTAATTTAAAAATTTGTCTAAATAATTCCTTGTTTATAATAGTCACCTTCTTTTCCAGTTTTTTTAACATTCATTTTTAAGCAATAAAATTATAAGTATCTTTTACAATCATTATTTCTTCATTAGTAGGAACTACCATAACAGGAATTTTTGATTCACTACTTGAAATAATACCTTCATTAGTTTCTTTAAAACCTAAAATATTATTATTTGCTTCTTCGTCAGTATAAATACCTAGCGGATTTAATTTATCCATTACCATTTTTCGAGCAAGAGCTCCATTTTCACCTACTCCAGCGGTAAATATAATTGCATCGACATTACCTTTAAGTTCTAGAAAATATTCTGCTATATATTTAGCTATACGATCAGTAAACATTTCGAATGATAATGCTGCAAGTTCACTACCTTCATTCATGGCATTTTCCATATCTCTATTATCTGAGAATCCTGAAACACCAATACAGCCACTTTGCTTATTTAAAGCATTAGTAACTTCTTCGACACTCATACCAGATTCTTTGCAAACATATTCAATAATAGATGGATCAATAGCTCCTGATCTTGTACCCATCATTAATCCGTCAAGTGGTGTAATTCCCATTGTAGTATTTAAACATTTACCGTCTTTAATAACAGCAATACTTGAACCACTACCAATATGACAACTTATAATATTAATATCTTTTTTACCTAATTTTTCTTGCATTTTTTTAGTAATATATTTATGACTTGTTCCATGGAAACCATATTTTCTTACACCATATTTTTCATACCAAGAATATGGAACTGGATAAATATAGTTTTTCTTTGGCATAGTTTGATGGAATGCAGTATCAAACACAGCAACATTTGGCACATCAATAACTTTCATCATAGCCTCAATACCGGCTAAATTACCAGGATGATGAAGTGGTCCTAATTTTGTTAAATCTTTGATATCTTGAATTACTTCATCAGTAATAATTACTGAATCAGCATATTTTTCACCACCATGTAATACACGATGACCTACAGCTTTAATTTCATCTAAAGAATCAATTACCTTGTTTTCAAATAATTCATCAATCAATACTTGAACAGCTTCAGTATGATTACTAATTAATTTTGTTTTTTTAATTTTTTCGCCATTAATTTTGATTGTATAAAAAGAATCTTCTAAACCAATTTTTTCGATATAACCATTGATTAATGCTTTTTCTTCTGGCATTTCATACATTTGAAATTTTAATGAAGAACTACCAGCGTTTACACATAATATTTTCATTCTTTCACCTCGCTCTTATTATACAAAAAAAAAGCCCTTTTGACTATCTTTTTGGCTTTATTTTTACATTATTTTGATTTGTATAACTAAACATTTTAAAGTGATTTATAGGCTTTCTTCGACTAGAATAAATATTATATCCAAATTCATTAAAATATTCACTTTTCCTTTTTTCTCTTACATTTTCAATAAACAAATCACATGCTTTATAATATTCTTTCTTTATCATATTATTATGATAGTAAAAATTAAAAAAATTATAACAAATCGCTATAATTTTTTTCCTCTATTTCACTTATTTTAATAATCTTTCGCGTTTTTATTGCTTCGAAAATTAAGAATTTAAAATCCACTAAAGATTCATATTCGCGAACTAATTTAATGTCCGGATGAATAACTGGATGATCTGGAACAAAGATTGTACAACAATCCTCATATGGCTCAATACTTTTTTCATATGTTCCTATTTTCTTAGCAACATCAATTATTTCAAGTTTATCATATGTGCATACTGGTCTTATAACAGGTAATTTAATTGCTTCATTGATAACTTGCATACTTTTAAGTGTTTGGCTAGCTACTTGGCCAATGCTTTCACCATTAATTATGATATGAGCATTTATATTGCTTGCTAGTATTGCACTTATTTGATACATCATTCTCCTCATGATGGTAATAAGATAATAATTAGGTATATTTTTTATAATTTCTTCTTGTATCTTAGTAAAATTAATGACATGCAGACGAATCTCACCATTATATTTAGATAATATTCTAGCTAAATCTTCTACTTTTTTTAATGCCATTGGACTTGTGTGAGGCGGAGAATCAAAATAGATAGCTTCAATTCTTACTCCACGTTTAATAGCAAGGTATCCAGCTACCGGAGAATCAATCCCTCCACTTAACATCAAAAGTCCCTTACCTAACGTAGACACAGGATAACCGCCTAATCCTTTTTCACCATTGAAATAAATTAATACTTCAGTTAAGCGAATTTCTATATTAATTATTAAATCAGCATCATGCATTAAAACTTTTTTATTTGATAAGCGACTTAATAAATATCCCCCGATTTGCTTTGATATTTCAGTACTTGTTCCTGGATAATTTTTATCGCTTCTTTTGGTAACAATTTTGAAAGTATTAAAATCTATATCTTTAACTAATTCATAAACTTTTTCTAAAATATTATTTATATTTTTATCCTGATATTTATAGCCAAGGCATATTTCATGAATCCCAAATACTAATTTTACTTTTTCTATTGCTTCTTCAATTTTTTCGGTATACACTATCATTCTTCCGTGATCATATTTTATTTCATGATTAATACCACTTAATTTAGCAGACACATTGTTTTTTAAAGTTTTTAAAAAAAAGTTTATATTATCACTCTTAGTCGAAAGTTCCCCATATTTTATAATAATTACTTTTTCCATGTTTATTCCTTTACTACTAAACTATTTAACATATGATAATTCTTTTCAAATGCCTCAATAAATTTAGAGATTTCTTCAGAGGTCGTTTGACTAGAAATACTAATCCTTATTGTATGTGTAGCTCTATTAAGATCATTAAAAACTGCCATTACACTACTTGAAAGTTCTCCAGATGAACAAGCAGTATTCGTTGATATATATATTTCTTCATTATCTAAAGCGTGAATAAAAGTTTCTGGTTTAATATTTAAAAGTGAAATATTCAATATATGTGGAATTGAATATTTAGTCTTATTAATCGCTACATCTGGTAGATTACTAAATTTTTTACATAATCTTTCGTTTAATAAATTTATATATTTTTCTTTCTTTTCAAGATCAACTTGTGATAAACGTAATGCTTTAGAAAAACCTGCGATAAGAGGTAAAGCTGGTGTTCCCGGTTTTAAATCATTTGATTTTCCACTTCCATACATAAGTGGCTTAATGTTAACTTGACTACTTTTGTAAAATAAAGCAATCCCCTTTGGACCATATATTTTATGTGAAGATATACTTGCCAAATCAACATCATGTAATGATACAGTAATTTTACCAATTGCTTGTGTCATATCACTATGCAAAAGTGTCATAGAATTTTCTTTTTTTATTATTTGTCTTATCATCTTTAAAGGTTGTCTTATTCCTATTTCACTATTAACTGCACATACACTTACTAAAATAGTATCCGGTCTTATTAATGATTTTAAATGATCAAAATCAATTAAACCCTCATTATCATTATTTACATAACTAACTTCAAATCCTATTGAAGTTAAATATTCACATATTGCATAAATGGATGGATGTTCTAATTTTGAAACAATAATGTGCTTTCCTTTTTTAAAGTTAGCCATAGCTACACCAATTAATGCCATATTATTACTTTCGGTTGCCGACGTAGTATAAGTGATTTCACTTTCTAAAACAGAAAAAAGATCTGCAATTTGTTTAGTTGCAGAATTTAATAGTTCCTTAGATTTAATTCCTAATGCATTAATGGAATTAGCATTACCGATAAATTCCTTAGTAGTACGATTCATAGTCTCTAATACCTCTAAAGATACTGGCGTTGTTGCGGAATAATCAAGATAAATCATATTAACCCTCCTAGTCTTTATATTCTTCTAAAAGTTTTTTATAAATGCCTGGTTCAACGACGTTAATAGCGCTAATTGCCTGTTCTAGACTATTTTTATAGTTCCCTTTATAAAAAGCATTTTCAGCTTTAATTAAACCAAAATCAACATCTTTATTTACTGTACGATAACGATTACCATAAACAATTGCCATCTCTGCCATTTTAGCAGTTTTCGTCGTTTCATTAATAGTATTATACACTTTTAAAACTAAATCTCTAGCAGTATCTACTCTTGTATTCAAAGTTTTGATTGATATTGGTCTTTTTTCAAGCTCATTTACCATTTCGCCAATTGCTTCAGTAGCTTCAGAAAGCTCAATATAATAATTTTTAGGTATTAAAGGTAATTTAATAGTTTTAGTTTTTTCTTTAGATTGAAATAGGATTTCTCTAATTTCATCTAATTGTTCCCGCGCCCTTAATTCATCATCTTTTAGACTACCTAAATTACGTAATGTAACACTAAGTTTTTCTTCAGTAGTTAATAGCTTAGTATTAATTATTTCCATTTCTCTACCTAACTTTGAATAAGCTAAAGTCTTATTGCGATAAATATTAATCGTTTTTTCATATGCAGTTCTTATATCAATTAGTTCATCTTTTATCTCTTGGATAATAGCTATATCTTCGTCGGTTAAATCATAACTATATTTTAGTTCACCAATCTTTTTATATAGCTCATTATTAATTTTTTCAAGCTTCGAAGATTTAATTAGGATACTTCTTGAATAATCATCAAATAATCTTTTAGAAACCCTTTCTTTATCAAAATCGCTATATAACGAATCAAAATAATCTAACATCGTTTTTAATTCAAAAATAGAATCTTCAACATCTAATACATTTAATCTTTGGAAAATATCTTGAATTTTTTTATTAGCTTCTTCAATGTTATAATCAATATTTAAATATTCAAGATTATACCCATCTTGAGTCATTTTTTTGGCGATAGAACTAATATCATCTATTTTCTTTGGAATTAATGTTTCTCCATATTGGCAGATAGTTCTTGTTTCATCGACAACCACTTTCAAATTAGAAATAATGGTATCAATGGCTTTAACAATTTTACCTACTTCTGTATAAGCGTTTTGATCCATTGCAATTTCAAACGAAGAAAATAATTTATCAACATTTTCAAATTGTAATTCAATTGGTACTTTTACTTTTTCGTATTCTTTTTCGTTATCATTGTAAGTTCCTACAATAGCACGATATTCTGCCTTCAGTTTTGTTATTTTATCACGATTTTTTTCTTCACTTAGTGTAATTTCTCTAATTTCATCTAACAAGTAATCTGCTTTGGTTTTTAAATAATTTAAATCCATTTCGGCTTTGATTAAAGATACTTTTAAAGCCTTATAATCACTCTCATCAAAATTAAGTTGAACCTCATTAATTGCATCAGTAATTTTGGGGATATCTTCGTCTTTAATCTGATTAAATCTTCTTTGCCAATTTTCATATTGTTTTCTTAAATCTTCGTTGTTTACAAGCGCTTCTACCTTATTAAGTTCACTTAATATTGAGGCGGATATAATTAAATTCTTTTCTCTTTCTAATTCATTAATTTGATTACGATATTTTTTTTTAGTTTTACGGCCAATAATAAGTAAAACAACAACGATAATTAGAATCGTAACGAAATAATAACCTATAGCAAATAACATAAAAGTAGATCTAGTCATTTTACTCACCCTTCGCATCTTAATTTTAACATAAAATATTTATTTATTGAATACTCCATTTGAATTTTTATTGCTTTTTTACAATATTTATAATATAATGATATTGCTTTTATAAAGCACATGCGCCCATAGCTCAACTGGATAGAGCGTTAGACTACGGATCTAAAGGTTGGGGGTTCGAATCCCTTTGGGCGTACCAATTTTGGTAAAAAAAGTATTGGCAATTTGATAAAATTGTAATATAATACTTATATGTATTCGAGAAGTAGCACAGTTTGGTAGTGCATCACGCTTGGGACGTGGGGGTCGCAGGTTCAAATCCTGTCTTCTCGACCATGAGAAATTAACTAGATATCAATTATCTAGTTTTTTTGTGGTTTCAAAACCTGCACCCCCCACTCCCAGGCTTATTCTTCTCGAATACTAATAATGCTGATCACTACCATAATTTATTACTTTTACAGTATCAAATAATTTATTTAAATCAAATTTGCCAATTCTAAAATAACAACTATCCTTATTTTCACCAAAATTTGGACCATATTTTATGGGCGCAGTTGTAAATGATACACATATAATGTTCTTTTCAAGTAAATCTAAAAAAGTTTCAAAATTTTTATAAACATAACATTCTAACTTAAAATATTTAAAATATTCATGTTCATCTTTTTTTGTACACGCAGCATGAATAAAACCCAAATATGTAACTTTTCTTTAAGTTTACTCTCTAAATCATCAAAGAACCAATAAACACTTCGTTCTAACAAATTATAATTAATATCTCTAATAACTAAATATATTTTCTTTTCTTCACGATTAATCTCTAGATTAAAAAAATAACGATTACACACCAGTACATTTTTGGAATAATATAATTCTATATTTATTTTTTTGTCATCATCTTTATCATAATCAAAATAGCCATATTTTACACGCAAGCGTTCTGTTTCCGGCCACGATTCACCCCAAGGGGCAGCACCAAATAGAGTTACTGAATAATCACTCTTAACTCTTTGTGCTTTTATTTCAATCCCTTGAAAATCAGGATAAGCAAAATCATCAATATTTTTTCCTAATAATTCTTCAAAAGTTAAACCTACCCCGTTATAATTTTTATTTATACTTTTTATCCATCCTTTTTTGTAAATCTCCGCAAATTTACTTTCTAACTCACTAAATACAAATTCCATAATGTCTTTTCTCCTTTATAAGGACTGTATTTTACAATATCTTATTATAATATTTTGTCAGTTTTTGGCATAAAAAAACATTTGCTTTTAAGCAAATGTTCTTTTTTATTAATATGCCTTACCAAAATAAACCATGTGTTTAGCTGGTTTTCCACAACACACACACACTTTAGATAATTGTTCTTCATCAAATGGAATACATCTAGATGTTGCTCCACCAGTTTGAGCCTTAATTTCATCTTCGCATGCTTCTTCGCCACACCACATTGCTTTAACAAGACCTGTTTGTTCTTCAAAGCGTTGAAGCATTTCTTCCATACTCGTAGCATTTGTAATATGACTATCTAAGAACTCTTTAGCTTTAGTATACATATCTTTTTGCATAGTTTCTAAAATTTCTGGTAAACGGGTTGCTACTTCATCAAGTGCAACAGTAACTTTTTCTCTTGTATCTCTTCTTACAATTGTAACTACACCATTTTCTAAATCACGAGGACCTACTTCTACTCTAACTGGTATTCCTAGTAATTCTTGATTAGAAAATTTATATCCTGGAGTCTTATCAGTTAAATCTATTTGAACTCTTATGCCTGCAGCGTTTAGTTTCTCAAAAATTTGCGATGCAGCATTAGCTACTTCCTCTTTTTGATGTGCTATTGGAATAATCATCGCTTGAGTTGGTGCTACATGTGGTGGTAAAACTAATCCATCATCATCACCATGAACCATTATGATTGCTCCAAGTAATCTTGTTGATAGTCCCCATGATGTTTGATGTGGATATTCAAATTTATTTTCTTTATTAATAAATTTTACATCAAAGGCACGACAGAATCCATCGCCAAAATAGTGGCTTGTTCCTGATTGAAGCGCTTTACCATCGTGCATTAAAGCTTCAATTGTATAAGTTGCTTCAGCACCCGCAAACTTTTCACTATCAGTTTTTCTACCCCAAACAACCGGAATCGCTAAATCCTCTTCAACGAAATCATGATATATATTTAACATCATTTTTGTTCTTTCTTCAGCTTCTTCTTTAGTAGCATGAATTGTATGACCTTCTTGCCATAAAAATTCTTTACTTCTTAAAAATGGCCTTGTTGTTTTTTCCCATCTTAATACAGAACACCATTGATTATAAACCATCGGAAGATCTCTATAAGAATTAACATTTTTTTGCCAATGTTCACAAAATAGAACTTCACTTGTTGGTCTAATACATAATTTTTCTTCTAACTTTTCTGATCCGCCATGTGTTACCCACGCTACTTCCGGAGCAAAACCATTAACATGCTCTGATTCTTTAGCTAATAAAGATTCAGGAATAAGCATTGGCATATAAACATTCTTTACGCCAGTTTCTTTAAATCTTCTATCAAGGTTATTTTGAATATTTTCCCACAAGGCATACCCATTGGGCATATAAACCATGCATCCTTTAATGCTTGTGTATTCACATAACTTAGCTTTTGTAACTACGTCAGTATACCACTTAGCAAAATCTACATCTCTTGCAGTTATTGCCTCTACGAATTTCTTTTCGCTCATTTCTTACTCCTTCTTTCTTATTTATTTTTAATAAATTCTACCATAATCACTTATAAAAGTAAATGCTACAGTCCTTATTTAAAGCAAAAGAACTCCATTTCAAGAGCCCTTTTTTTAAATTAGCGTAGTGTATTTTCTTCTTGAACATTTTCTTCATCTGTCACTACTATTGATGCAAACATTATCGGCAGCACAAGCTCATCTTTATGCGTCTCAAAATATTTAGCCATATTTAATAGTGATTTATAATCCTTAGTAGCTCTTACATAATTTAATATTTCGATTATTAAAGTTCCTGTTGCAGTTAAGCCTGTTACTGCTCCAGATCCTATCCTAATAATATCTAATATAACATCAGCAATAGGCATTTCTAATCCTGCTGACATAGCTGTTAATATTGAAGCTGTTACAAAAACAAGAGCAGACTTCATTTCCGTTTGAAGAAAAGCCCCAGTTATAGGTTTAGTTAAACTGCTATTAATTCCATAAAATCCATTTATTATATCTTTTTTATTTTGAACTAAAAAGGAAATGGCCTCTCCAAATTCAGCACCTAATATTTCTTTTATATCCATAAAAACTCCCCCTAAGGTAAGTTATATTATATAAAAATCTATTTTTTTGTCAATATTTATAAAGTCAGTAAACTAGTAGCAATATTAAAGTATACAACCAAAGCAATTGCATCTACTATTGTTGTGATAAATGGACTAGCCATCACTGCTGGGTCAAAGCCAATTTTTTTTGCTAAAAGTGGTAGTGTGGAACCAATAATTTTGGCAAAAATAACAGTTACTAATAATGTCAAAGCCACTACTAAAGCAACCATCATTCCTACTTTGTCTAAGATTAATAATTTAATAAAATTGCAACCTGCTAAAACTACTCCACAAAGCAAAGAAACTCTTAATTCTTTCCAAATCACTTTAAAAAAATCCCTAAAATCAACTTCATTAATTGCTAAACTACGGATTATTGTAACTGATGCTTGACTTCCAGCATTACCAGCTGTATCCATAAACATTGGAATATACGAAGTTAAAATTACCATTGTTGCAAGCGCCGCTTCATATTTTTGAATAATCATACTTGTAAATGTTGCAGAAACCATCAAAAGAAGAAGCCATGGAATTCTTGTTTTCCAAATTTCCCAAACTGATAGCGACAAATATGATTTATCCGATGGTGTAATCGCAGCCATTTTTGCAATGTCCTCGTTCGTTTCTTCTTCCATAATATCAATAATATCATCAATGGTAATAATTCCAACCATTCTTTTCTCACTATCTACAACGGGCATCGCAAGTAAGTCATATTTTTTAAATTTCTCTGCAACTACTTCCTGATCCTCTAATGTTTCAGCATAAATTTCTTGATCTTCCATAATATCTTTTACTAAAGTATCTGGAGCGGATAATAATAAATCTTTAATTTCTACACTACCTAGCATTTTACGTTTATTATCTAAAACATAACAATTATTAATTGTTTCTTTTTCTGCACCATCGCGTCTTATTTTACTAATACACTCTTGGATAGTCATATTTTCTTTAAAATCTAAATATTCAACAGTCATTATACTACCAGCACTATCTTCAGGATATTTTAAAAGCTCATTAATATCTCTTCGAGTTTCCTTAGTTGTGCTTGCTAAGATCTTCGTTACTACATTCGCAGGCATTTCATCAAATAAATCGGTTGCATCATCACTGGCCATTAAATCAATTATTTGCCCAGCATCCTTAGCGCTCATGACAGTGATCAATTCTTGGGCAGTTTCAATAGGCAAATACGAAAATACCTCTGCTGCCATGGTTTTAGAAAGCAATCTAAATATCTTAACTAATTGCTTAGAATCTAAATCTCCAATTAGTTCTGCCAAATCTTGCTCATTAATGTTCTCTAGTTCTTTTTTCAAATTAAGATAGTCTTCCTTTACTATCAATTCTAGAATTTTGTTTTCCATTTCTTCACACCCTTTCTCTTAAATCTTATTATATATTTTAGATTTTTCCTATTTTAACAAAAATATCAAAAGATGTAAATAAAATCGCTAAAAAAGCATGTTTTTAAGGGACAACTAATAAAACATTTGATATACTTTAGTCAAAGGGAAATAAATATGGAAGAAAAATTTAATCAATGGCAGATTTCTTTTGGTTTAAGTGAAATTGATAATGAAAAACCATCAGTCTTTTTACAGAGTTTAGCAGAAGCCAATATTATTGGATTAATTTCGGATGAACAGGCGGAAGAATTACTTTCTAAACATTATATGGAAATGGGGATCGGCCCACAGTATGGTACTGATGTTGTAATACTTAGAATTAAAAGATTTCTAACTATTTCGGATTTTGATCTATCAAAAGAATTTTTTTATGCTATACACCGTTATATTTTTAAAGGAGTATTTCCTGATGCTGGTAACACGCGGAACGTAAACATCTCGAAAAAAGAACCTATCTTAAATGACGAATCTGTGATTTATTCACCAATGCAACATATCGAAGAATATTTAGATTACGATTTTATGCAAGAAAGAAAAAAGAATTATCGTGGTAAAAGTCCCGAAGAAGTAATTAATTTAATTACCCCATTTATTACTAATATTTGGCAAGCCCATCCATTTTGTGATGGAAATACCCGTACTACTTCAGTTTTTTTGGAAAAATATTTAAACTTTTTAGGGTTTCCCACTAATAATGATGTCTTCAAAGAAAATGCGACCTACTTTAGGGCCGCACTAGTAAGAGCAAATTATACAACTGAAGGTAAAATAGAACCGACATTTGAATATATTAAAAAATTTTTAAGAAAATTACTAATTGATCCTACTATTGAACTTAATATGGACGAATTATATATTAGCCCTACTCGTAGTTAAACTCCGATAGGGATTTTTTTTGACTTTAAATATTTTTTTCGAAGCAAATCAATCGGCAAGATTGTTAACGATAAACCAAGTACAATAAAAATTTCTTTTAACGTAAGACCATATGTCCTAAATAAATTTCCTCCAAAATATATAATACATATTTGCGTTATAAAAATAAATAATGTAATTATTATAAATACTTTATTTTTGGATAAATTAGCAAAGAAATTTAAACGATGCGTCCTTGATAAAAATGAATTTAAGATTCCTAAAAAAATGAACAAAGCAAAAAATGCGGTCATCAAATACGAATTATTATTTGAATATCTAAACATATTACTAATAATAGGTACCTTAAAAAATAAAATACACAGTATTGCACTATATAAACCATTAACTACAATCTGATTCAACATATATTTATTCATGATTTTTTCATCTTTAGCTTTAGGAACTTCTTCCATATATTCTTTTAATGGTGCTTCATACGAAAAGGCCAGCCCTGCAAAAGTATCCATTATCATATTTAACCATAACATTTGAATAATTGTAATAGGCGTTGAAATCCCTATCAAAGTACCCACAATTGATAAAAAAAGTGCGCATGTATTTACTGTCAGTTGGTATATAATAAATTTTCTAATACTTTTGAAAATTGTTCTACCATATAAAATTGCTTTACAAATTGAATTAATATTATTATCTAAAATAACTATATCACTAGCTTCTTTAGCAACTTCACAGCCGCTTCCTAATGCAAATCCTACATCACTTTTCTTTAATGCTAGAGCATCATTTACTCCATCTCCCGTCATACCTACTATTAAATTTTGTTTTTTATAAATAGATACCAATCTACTTTTATCCTGAGGAAGCGCCCTAGCAATAATTGCTATTTTAGGAGCTATATTAGCTAATTGATCATCAGTTAACCTTTCAAGTTCCTCGTGTGTCAATATAACACTATCGTAATTTACAATTTCTAGTTCTTTACCAATACTTACAGCCGTCTCTTTGGCATCTCCAGTAATCATAATAACTTTTATTCCTGCTTTTTGAATAAGATTAATACTTTCTTTCGCTTCTGCTCTTATTGTATCAGAAATAATAATCAAAGATATGAATATTAAATTATCTAAACCTTCATGATCATTATAAGCATTAACTAAAACCCGATAACCATTTGATGTATACTTCCCAATAAGTGTTTTTATATAACTTACTTCATAAAGTGGTAGTACATCTCCTAATTTACTTAAAAATCTCTGACACTTATCAAGTAGAACTTCACTAGCTCCCTTATAATAATAATTTCCATCAGATGTACTAACATAACTATATTTTGTATCACTATCAAATTCTTTTCTTTTAAGAACCGCTATATCATTTTTATCTTCACCAATAAAATTTAAAATTGCCCGATCTGTGGTATTACCACCAATGATATTTCCATTTGAATATGTTGCTTCATTATTTAAATATAAAGACTGGTGCACAATTTTTTCATATCGAGGATATTTCTTTAAATCTTTTTTATGGTTAAAAGTAACATTATCCTTAGAAATTAACTTTGTAACACTTAATTTCCCTTCCGTTAAAGTTCCTGTTTTATCACAAAGTAAAACATTTAACGACCCACTTGTTTCTATACCAACAAGTTTTCGGACTAAAACATTATCTTTTAACATTTTTTTCATATTCGAAGAAAGGACTAAAGTTATCATCATAGGTAAACCTTCGGGTACAGCCATAATAATTATTGTGACAGATAAAGTAAGTGAATAAATAAAATATTCCATCATTAAATGAAAGTCTTTTATTGTTTGCATAATAAGAGAAAAATCAAAATTATTATTAACAATTATTTGAATAAATAAATATGATAAACTTGCAAGTATCGCTCCAGCATAACCTAACTTACTAATTTGACTAGCTAAAACATGTAACCTTGACTTAAGGGGACTTTCTTCATTTTTATCCTGCATCTGCTGAGAAATGTTTCCCATAAACGTTTTATCACCAACGCTAGTTATTTTAACATTTGCTTCACCTTTATAAATTACGCTTCCGCCATAAACAATATTACTTTTATTGTTAACATCAAATTTTTTATATACTTCTTTTGTCTCACCAGTTAGAAATGATTCATCTAAGGAAAGGTTGCCAGACAAAATAAGCCCATCAGCAGGCACCTTATCACCGCTTGAAAGTTTAACTACATCACCAACCACAATTTCATTAGTATAAATTTCTTTTAGTTGCCCGTTACGATAAACTTTTGTTTTCAACATTTGACTTTCCTGTTGGAGTCGATCAAAGGCTTTATTGGATCCATACTCAGAAATTGATGATATAAAAGAAGCTAAAAAAATAGCAATTAAAATACCAATTGTTTCATACCAATCAAAGTTCTTAAATAAAAAAACAATCTTAATTGCTAAGGCAATTAAAAGAATTTTTATAATGGGATCTCCTAGTGACTCAATTAATAATTTTATAAAAGAATTACTTTTCTTTTTACTAATTTCATTACTTCCAAATTTATTACGACTTTCTACTACTTGCTCATCTGTTAGTCCCGAAGTCATATACCCTCCATTTAATTATATTAATTATTTCCAAAATGTATTCATCTTTCATATTTAAAACAAAGGTAAAATATTATATAATATTATTATACTAAGGAGGATATATATGAAATATATAATCGACACCGACCCAGGGATTGATGATGCAATTGCCATTATGTTGGCAATTCGAAATAATCTAGATGTTATAGGTTTTACCTTAGCAAGCGGCAACATCCCTATAGAAAAAAGTGAAAATAATTTAAAGATTATCGAAGATTTTATGGTAACTAATATTCCAATATATAAAGGCTCAATTATCAACGATGCAAAAGAAACTGCAGAATATGCACATGGAAAAGATGGTTTAGGTTATGCAGTCTTTCCGAAAAATATTACTAGACGTACTGAAAAAATGTCTGCAGAAGATTTTATTATCAAAGCCTCAAAAAAATATAAAGATAATTTAATGGTAATTTGTTTAGGTCCCCTTACTAATTTAGCTAATGCAATTAAAAAAGACGCTACTTTGCCACAACGACTAAAAAAAATATTAGTAATGTCTGCTACATATAATCCTGAATCAACTAAAGCCTATAAGGAATTTAATATTACTGTAGATCCTATGGCAGCTAAAATAGTTTATGAATCTCCATTTGAAGAAATTAAAGCTATTACTCATGAAGCCGGTGTTAAAGCTTTTATTGAAAAAGATTATATTCAAAATTTAAAACACTCTGATGATACAATTTCTAGATTAGTATCACAAATTGGAGAAAAATATATAGAATTTAGTTATGATCATTATAAAACTATTGGTTTAGGAACTCCAGATCCACTGACTATTGCTTCTATTATCGATAAAGATATTATTACCTTTGAACCTTTTAATGTCGAAATTATTACCGAAGGTGATGCTAAAGGAGAAAGTTATGCTACCCCTGCAAACAAGAGCAACATCTACTTATCTACCGCATTTGATTTAGATAGATTTAGAACTTTATTTAAAAACACATTCAAATAAAAAAATTGCTAGCTTAGCAATTTTTTTTATGCATTAATACAATTTTGAAAACTGATAATTTCATCAATAGGAATATTACTTATCCCAGCACTATTATTAAATCCCACGTTATTACTTTTTCCTAAAAGAATAATAATCGAATTATTAAAACTTATATATTCATCTTTATATTCAACAATATTATCTTTTGTTATTTTTTTGATTAAATTATTAATTGTAAAATTTTTATCATCAGATACAACGATGATACTACTCGGATAGTATTTAATTTTATTAAACATCTTATCAATACTACTTTCATCAATCAGTTTAATTATTTCATAATTTAATGCACTACTTAAATCATTAATAAAATTACCATATTCGCCATTTAATAATAATGTCGAAGCTCGATATTTATTATGAAGCATCTTAGTAATCTGATTAATAATCTTTTTATCATAATTATTTTGCATATTTTTTGTAATTATATTAATTTTTTTGTCACTTATAATAATATTATTTTTATATTCTAAGACATCAATAATATCCTCTTTGCTTATCCATAATTTATTTGTATTTTTAAGGTTACTTATTTCTTTTTTTAATTTATTTTCGAGCATATTATTTTTTAAAGCTTCTTTGTAATTGCCTTTTTCAATTTCTTTAATTTTATTAATATTTATTTTCTTTAATTCTAGCTCTTTATTTTTAATTAAATTACTACCCGCCCTTAATTTAACATAACTCATAACAGAATCTAATAATTCAAGCGATTTATCAGGATTACGCCGATTAGGAAAATACGTACCAGCTAGGTGAACAAGAACTTGTAATGTTTCATCATCTATATTTATTTTGTGAAAATTTGTATATTCTCCTTTGATGCTTTTTAAAATATTAAACGTCTCTTCTTCATTAGGTTCATTAATTATAATTGGTTCAAATCGTCTAGATAAAGCTTTATCAACTTGAATGAATTTCTCATATTCCATTTTAGTTGTAGCGCCAATACATTTAATATCTCCCCTAGCAAGATATGGTTTTAAAATGTCTGATGCTGATATGGCACCTTCGGCAGCTCCCGCGTTAACCATGGAGTGAATTTCATCTATAAATAATATAATATTAGGATTATTGATAATTTCATTTATTATAGTCGTTAATCTTTCTTCGAATTCTCCTCGATATCTAGTTCCAGAAACTAAGCTACCCATTTCTAACATAACTATTTTAGTATTTAAAAGTTTATCAGGAACATTATTGTTTACAATTCTACGAGCAAGTTCCTCAACAATAGCACTTTTTCCAACTCCAGCATCACCAATTAAAAGAGGATTATTTTTCTTTTTACGGAGTAATGTTTCGATTAAAATGTCTATTTCTTTATCTCTACCTACGACTTTGTCTTCAATAGAAATATATTCATTTAAAACTTTACCAATTTTAAATAATTGAAGATTAGAGGTACTATCATTTTGTCCCTTTAAAAAATTGTATAACGCATCAACATCCACATTCATTGACATTAATAAGCGAATTGCAACCCCTTCACCTTCATCAAGTAGGTGAAAAAACAAATTTCTTTGAGATACTTTTTCATTTGTATTTTGAGCACGAGCAATTACTCTTTTTAAAAGAGGTGTATAAATATTATCTTTTGTTTTTTTCTTAGTGGGAGGTAAAGTGTTTTTAACTTCCTCTAAAAAATTATCATAAGTTAAATTGAATTTTTGAATTTTTTTAATTAAGTCAGTATCTTTTTTTAAAATTGCTAGCAATAAATGTTCTGTACCAACGTACTCGTGTCGCAACTGATTCCTTTGTCTTTCAGCTTCTTTAAAAACTTCACATACTACTATGTCAAAATTTTCAAACATATATATTTTCCTCTAATCTAATTATGTTAATATAACAAAAAAAATATGCAAAGAAAAAAGATTCTTTCGAATCTTTCTTTAACCATAACTTTTACTACATTACATATGTAACTATTGTTGCTAGTACTAAAATTACCACTAACATAGCTACAAAGAAAATCCAAATATATTTGAACCATGATTTGTAATCTATTTTCAAAGTAGATAATCCAATTAATAAGATTCCACTTGTAGGCATACATAATTGAACTAAACCAAATGTACTTACAAATAAAGTATGAACTAAGTCAAAATTACTTGCATAATTTGTAGTTAAATGTGAACCTACTATATAAGCTGTATAACCTAAATCAGCGTGGAAAACAGATGATACAAATGCTGTTATTGTTGTAATAAATGGATTGAAGTTTTTAGTTAAACCAAATGCCCAATCTGATGCTGCTGCCATAAATGGTGACATATAAGATACTATAAATAAAATATATGTTAGCACAAATAGACATACTGGTTTAATCATTTTCATGAAACCTTCACCATAAGCGCTGGCAAATTCATTTCCTTTAATTCCATTCATAATAGTAACTACTAAAGTTAAAATTAATAAAATTGTAATTAATGAAGAAAGTTCATAAGCACCTAAGGCTGTAGCATTACTTCCTAAAATGTAACTGAAGATATGAAAATCTTCACCAATTGATAAATCAATTAACCATTCATGGAATTTTCTGAATACATCAATACCAAAGCTTGCTTCCCATTGTACATATCCAAGAATAAGTACAATAAATAAGAATGCAAATATTATAATACTAGGCCATGTTCTAACTTTATCTTTTTCTTTAGTTTCTTCAATAGCATATAAGTCTGCATCTAAATCATTGATACCTTTTTTCTTTTTGTTTTTTACAATTCTATAAATATTATAAGCAACAAAAAGTACTAAAGCAAAAGCACCAATAATAATACGATGTGTCATACCTACTGTAATTTCAGTTACATCTAAGTAACTATTAAACCAATATAGTCCATCAGTTCCATATGTAGCTGCTAATGTACCAACTAATATTGAACCATATGTTAATCCCATTGTAGTTACTTTATCAAATTTTGCATTTAATAATACTGAAACTAAGAATGGAACAAATACTACTAATACCATTGGTGTTTTTAATATTGAAGTTAATCCAATAAATAAAACCATTAAAACTACAGCAAATGCAATTTCTTTACCCTTAACAAATTTAGCTGATTTTTTTACTAAACTTTGGTAACTTTTAGTTTTAGAGATAACACCATAAAAACCACCAATTGCTAGTAAATAAATAACTGTTGTTAAGCAAAAATAAATACCATAGTAGATTACTGTTGGAACATCATTTAAGCCTAAACGTTTCATTCCATATTCATAGAAAGTACCTTCTTGGAAATAACCATAAGGAATAACCCAAGTTAAGCATACTGCAATAAAAATTGCGATACCAATCCATTTGAATAAATCACTATTTTTTGACTTACAAGTTAAAACAGAAAGAAATGCTGCAACAGCTAGCACAACAATAATGCCAATAACAATTCCCATATTCTACCTCCTTATCAAGATTATAACATCAGCCCAATAAAAAAAAAAGCATAAGTCGCTTTTTTCTCTTGTATTAAGCTATTTTAGCGTTTTCATTGTTGGGAATAAAATAACTTCTCTAATTGTTTCTTGTTCAGTAAACAACATGCATAGTCGATCTATTCCATAACCTATTCCACCAGCAGGAGGCATGCCATATTCTAAAGCCTCAATGAAATCCATATCAATATCATTGGCTTCATCATTTCCTAAATCTCTTTCTTTTAATTGTTCTTCGAATCTTTCAAGTTGGTCAATTGGATCATTTAATTCGGTATAAGCATTAGCAAATTCTTTACCACCAATAAATAATTCAAAACGATCAACGAAACGTGGATCTTCAGGATTTTTCTTAGTAAGCGGAGATATTTCTACTGGATGACCATATAAGAAAGTTGGTTGAATTAATGTTTCTTCTACATATTTTTCAAAGAATAAATTAATAATATGACCTACTGTTTTTTCATGTTCTTCAACTGGAATATGATGTTCTTCTGCTAAACGTAATGCTTGCTCAATATCTGTAATATTTTTAAAATCAATTCCTGTTTGTTCCTTGATTGCGTCAGTCATACTTACTCTTTTCCAAGGACCTTCTAAATTGATTTCATAACCACACCAGTTATAATTCATTTTACCAATAACATCCCTAGCTATAGTTTGGAACATATTTTCAGTTAAATCCATCATACCTTCCAAATCAGAGTAAGCAAGATATGCTTCCATTAATGTAAATTCCGGATTATGTTTTGGATCCATACCTTCATTTCTAAATACACGGCCAATTTCATATACAGCTTCCATACCACCAACCAATAATCTTTTAAGTGGAAGCTCTAAAGCTATACGTAAATACATATCCATATCTTGTGTATTATGATGAGTAACAAACGGACGCGCTGATGCTCCGGTTAACAAAGTTGTTAGAATCGGAGTTTCCACTTCTGTAAATCCTCTTGAATCCATAAAATTTTGAATACATCTAATAATCTTTGGTCGAACAAAAGCAACATTTCGTGCTTCCTCATTCATAATTAAATCAACATAACGTCTTCTATATCTTTCTTCTGTATCAGTAAGCCCATGAAACTTTTCAGGAAGAGGTCTTAACGCTTTAACTAAGTGTGTATATTCTAAACATTTAATTGTTATTTCTCCTGAATTAGTCTTCATTACTTTTCCAGTAACACCTACAATATCACCAATATCTGCAGACTTAAATAAAGTATAAACTTCTTCACCTACATCATTAATCGAAATATAAATTTGGATATTTCCAGTCTTATCTTTAATTGTAAAGAATGATGCCTTACCCATTTTTCGGATAAACATAATTCTACCTGCTACTGTAGTTTGTACATTTAAATTTTCAAAATCATCATGTGAAACATCTTGATATTTTTCTTTAATATCCTTTGCAAAATCAGTTCTGTCGAAACGATGCCCAAAAGGATCAATACCAAGTGAGCGAATATTTTCAGCTTTTTCTCTACGAACTAATTCTTGTTCTGTAAATTCTCTCATTTTTCTCACCTGCGCCTATTTTATCACAAAAAAAAGCTATTAGGAATACCTAACAGCGATTTTTGATAAAATTATATTTTGTATAATTTTGTTCTTCTCTTAGTTACAAAGTATACACCAGCAGCTATAACAATACCACCAGCTATGATTGTATAAGGAACATTTACGCCAGTTGGCGGATTGATTTTACCAGTTGCGCCTTCATATACGTATTCAATTGTACAGTCCGCATCTGGAGCATCCATTTTAGCTGTTACCACTACTTTACCTACTAAAATCTTTTGTCCAGAAGCTGAACCTTCATTTGGAACTGAGAATTTACATGTTAATGCATTTTCTGCAGTTGCTGTTTGGTCTTCAACAACAAATTCACCAGCATCAGCACATTCAAAATTTGTAATTGCAACACCATACTTGAATCCAAAATCAACTGTATCTAAAGATTCATTTTCAGTAGTTGTAATATATACTTCATAAGTTTTTTGAACTGTAGTACCATCTTCGCTCTTTTTAGATTCTACAGGTGTATTAGAAATACTTGCAGAAGTTGTAGCATTAACACTAAATGGTGCAACTAAAAGTAGTCCTAAAACTAATAAGTATAACATAGCTTTCTTCATCATCAACTCACTCCTATCTTTATTATGTCTTAATTATATCATAAAATTCTAAAAATCAATATATTTTTAAAAAATTTATACTAAATGCTGTAAAGGTGTGATATCATAATAAAGTAAGGTGGTTAACTATGAAGGTTCTAGTTAAAATTAAAGACGATAAATTAACGTTTTTAAATAAAAAGAAATTAAATGCCGAATATAAAAATATGCTAAATACCAATGTTATTAGTAATGATGAGTTAGTATTTAGTGATCAATATATTAAAGAAAATTATAAGATTATTGCTACTTTTTTAAGTGAACTTATCAAAACTTATAGTTTAACTACTCTATCATTTCAAAATATGGAAGTCGCAACTTTATTTTTCCCTATAATAAATAAAATTAAGTATATATCAATTATTAATTTTGAATCAGATGAAATACTTCCTTATAAATTTTGTGAAAAATTATTAAAATGTCAAAACATTAAATTTGTTAGTGCTCAATATATCCCACCATACATGTTTGAAATGTTAGATAAATATGATATTATTCCAGAATCTCGAAATGAAATTTTATTCACTTCAAATTTCATGGAATTAAACGGATTATCAACTTACTCTTCACTTTTTTACAAATACACAGTTTATTTAGATTTCCCTTTATCCAGTGAAGACTTAAATGATTTTAAAACCTTTTGTAAAATAAACAGACATTTAAAAAATGTTCATATTAATATACCTAATAAATTTAATCTTGAAGAAATAATCTTCTTATTAAAAGAATATAAACACAAAAATGTTAAAATAATTATTCATGGGGACGTCCATGACATTGAAGTCATTGAATATCTTAAGAAAAATAATAAAGCTATCAAAAAACGTTATAAAATTACATTAAAATTAAAATATAGTGATAAATATATTCAAAATAATATTGCTAAAGAAACTAATAATAACATTTTAAGAATGTGCGGACTTTTGATGCTTGCAATTGCATTAACTTCCTCAGCACTTATTTTCTATGATAATTATAAATCTATGAAACAAGTTGCAAAAATCCAAGAAGAAATCCAGGATGTGATAATTGCTACTGATCCTGAGGAGATAATTACGCAAATTGAAAGTGAAAACGGCAATAAAGTTGTTGTAAATGACTATATCGCTTCACTTACATCAATTAATCCTGAAGCAGTTGGTTGGTTAAAAGTAAATAATACTAACATTGATTATGCTATTTTACAAACTGATGATAATGATTATTATTTAAATTATAATATATATAATGAAAAAGACCCTAATGGTTGGCTTTTCTTGGATTATGAAAACCATCCTGATCAAGTTGATGATAATACTATTATTTATGGACATAATCGTTTTGTAAATGGAGTTATGTTTGGAACTTTGAATAAAGCCTTATATCGGGACTGGTATACTAATCCTGAAAATCAAATAATCCGCTATGATACTATGTATGGATCTTACAAGTATAAAATATTTTCAATCTATACTGTTGTTACAACGACTGACTATTTAACAACGAACTTCTTAAGTGACGAAGCTAAAAAGAACTTCTTAAATACTATAAAATCACGAAGTATATATGACTTTGGCGTTGAATTAGATTTAGATAGCAAAGTTATTACATTATCAACATGCCAAAGTGATACCACTAGATTAGTGGTCCATGGGGTATTAATCGAAGAATAATTGATTATTTAAAAGCCTTTCATTATTAGGACATAAAGATATTGCTATTAAATTATATTTTTTAGCGATATCTTTTTTATTGAGATAATAAGCACATAAAGCATATAGATCATAAATTCGATAATCCCAAGCATAATTTTCATTAATATATGATTTACTTTTATTAGTAATTGCTAAAGCTTTATCTAAATTCTCTATTGCTTCTTGATAGAGATGCTTTTCATAAAATAAAAAAGCATGTTCTACGTATCCTTCACGCAAATATGGGGCTTCTTTTTTTGCTAGTTCGTACCACATATTTGCTTCCTCTAAATAACCAAGAGACTTATATGATCTTGCAATATATCGCATCGAAGCAGCTCGCTCATCTTTCCAAGTTGCCGATTTTAATTTTAAATGACGATGTAACATTTCTATACACTTTTCATGCATTTCATAATACATATACTCTCGTCCTAAATAATGTACATTACGATCGTCGAAAGGATCTTCCTTTACACTTAATTCTAATAGTGGTAAGTAACTACTCCTACTCTTAGTAAAATCCTGATAATGGTTTAAAATAATATCATCAATAACTAATTCCTTTTCTTCTTGAAGAGGGGTTAGTACCTCATGCACCGGATGCGTCCATTTGTAATCTTTATTATGGATTTTATTTAGATAAAATACAGTCGCGGGTTTGCCATTTTCATCGAATGACCAATTATAGTTATAACGCACTCTAGTATAATCCTTTGAATAATTTTCTTCTAAAAGCTTCCGCCAACCTGAATTAAACCTTTCATCTAAATCTGTGCAAACGTATAAATCAGTATCTTTAGGAACTAATTCTAACGATTTATTTCTTGCTACATCAAAACGCCATGGGGAAATTATTTCTGTAAATACATGTACACCCTTTTCTAATAGTTTATTGACCGTGTTATCGGTAGACCCAGTATCAAGTACATATATTTCATCAGCTTCACTCATACTCTCTACCCAATCTTCAACATTTTTTTCTTCATTTTTGCATATTGCATATACGCAAATTTTCATTTATTCACCTCTTATATACTTTATGATTAATTTAAAATAGCGATTATTATGATAACCTAGGTCAAATAGCTTAATTCAAAAAATAATAAAAACATAAAATATTATGGAGGTAATATGAATAATAATAACATTCAAAGAGCAATCACCTATATAAATAAAAATAGGCCTAATTGTCCTACATCATGTTGTTGCTGTTTCGGGCCAACTGGCCCTATGGGTCCTACCGGACCTGCTGGTGGTCCAACAGGTCCGACGGGGCCGACAGGTGCTACAGGTCCAATAGGTCCGATTGGCCCACAAGGTATTCAAGGAATTCAAGGTTTTCCTGGTGCTACTGGTGCTACTGGTCCGACAGGGCCTATTGGAGCTACGGGGCCTCAAGGAGTTCAGGGGATTCAGGGTTTAACTGGTGCTACCGGTGCAACTGGTCCGACAGGGCCTACCGGAGCTACCGGACCACAAGGTATTCAGGGTATCCAAGGGTTAACTGGTGCCACTGGGCCTACTGGCGCTACGGGACCAACTGGACCAACTGGGCCTCAGGGTATCCAAGGCTTAGCTGGTGAAACTGGCGCTACTGGGCCTACTGGTGCTACAGGACCTACAGGACCTACTGGACCTGCTGGTGTTGCTGGTATAGCTGCTACTATTGATGTTGGAACTACTACTACTGGAGATGCTGGTACTACTGCTTCAGTTATTAATTCAGGAACTCCTGAAGCTGCCATTTTTGATTTTACTATTCCTCAAGGTCCGACTGGACCAGCTGGTGGAGTTTTAAATTATGCAGATTTTTATGCATTAATGCCACCAGATAATGCCGCAACGGTTGCACCAGGTACAGATGTTAGTTTCCCACAAGATGGAGCAATAAGTAGTGGCGATATTTTTAGAACTAGCGACAGTGAATTTAATCTAGGATTAATAGGAACATATCAAGTACTATTCCAAGTAAGTGTTACCGAAGCTGGTCAACTAGTACTAACACTAAATGGTGATGAATTAGAATATACCGTAGTTGGTAAAGCTACAGGAACTAGCGAAATTATTGGTATGGCATTTGTTACCACAACTAGCATTAATTCGGTATTAACCGTACGAAATCCAGCAGATAACGCAGCTGCACTTACAATTACTCCGACAGCAGGAGGAACCGAACCTGTATCTGCTCATCTAGTAATCACACAAATTCAATAAATAATGAATCAACAACATAAAAAAGACTAGCGTTAAGCTAGTCTTTTTGTATATCTTTTAGGCATTTGGAGTTGAGTCGTTAACTGCTCCTAATTGATTAATTAAACCATTTAGTTTACTTTTGAATTCAGTTTCTTCTTCGTCTACAAGGCCTTTAAAGAAGATTTTTTCAATTTGATTGTGATCAAACATACATGTTTGATTTGATGCCATTAATCCTTCTGGATAAATACATCCACTGTAGTCAAATACTTTTCCTTCTTTTTCTTTAGCCATAGCACAGAAACCAATAATCATAACTCTTTTCTTTCCACCTTTTAATAGTACTACTGTACCAATTGGTAAAAATCTTTCTTCCATAATATCCTCCTTTTTATATTTATTTAATCCAATTTTTTTGATTGGTTAAATTTCTTCAAATTTATTTTTTTCTTCTTCTGTTTTTCTTTTAAACTCTTCTTTATCTTTTTCTGAAGTATTTGTATTTCGATGAGTTGCACCATACATAGATGCAGCAGCTGCACCAAATGCAATTCCTCCCATACCAAGCATTGATGAATCAAGTGATGTATTTGCTGGTTGAGATAAATCTGTATATGAAGTTACATTTATATTTTCCATTGAATTTCCAACAGTGGTTGTTATATTTTCAAATCCTGTATTTGAAGTTGATTCTAAAATGATGTTTTCTAAATCTGGATTTTCCACAGTTGGAGCCATGCTTTCAAATTCATAGATTGGATCTACAACTGGTTCATTTTGTTCCGGAGGTGTTGGTATTTCATATTGAGGATCCCCGCCAGTTATTGGATCATTATTTGGATAAGTAATGTCAGGGTTAACGCCGTTTCCTCCACCATTATTTATATATCCGCCAGACGGTTGAACATCAACTGTAGCTGGACCTTTGTTAATAAATGTAATATTTGGTTCTCTACCAGGATCATCATCAGGATCATCATCAGGATCATCATCAGGTTCATCATCAGGATCATCATCAGGATCATCATCAGGATCATCATCAGGTTCATCATCAGGATCATCATCAGGATCATCATCAGGATCATCATCAGGTTCATCATCAGGTTCATCATCAGGATCATCATCAGGTTCATCATCAGGATCATCATCAGGATCATCATCAGGATCATCATCAGGATCATCATCAGGATCATCATCAGGATCATCATCAGGTTCATCATCAGGATCATCATCAGGATCATCATCAGGATCATCATCAGGTTCATCATCAGGATCATCATCAGGATCATCATCAGGTTCATCATCAGGTTCATCATCAGGATCATTATCAGGCTCATCATCAGGTTCATCACCAGGATTATCACTAGGATCTTCATCTAGATCGTCGTCGATTCCAGGGAAATCATTATCTGGATTATCTCCACCAGGGAATTCTTCGTCATCTAATCCTGGGGTTACTACAGTGTCAGCTCCAGGTGTACCACCAGGTAAAGCCCAATCTGCAATTAGTCCACCACCTGGTTGAACTGCATCAAGTAAACCTAACAATGCAGGACCTGTTAAAACAGTACCTAGTCCAAATGTACCCCAACCTAATATTTGTGGTAAGATCCCTGCAGCAGTGTAAGGACCTATTGCACCAACATAAGGTATTAGTGACATACCACCACTAATTGGGATTAAAGAAGTACTCGCAGTTTGACCTGCTTGCATCGCTACCCATTGCCAAGTAGTTCCAACCCTTCTTAAAGCAAACATTGTACCATCTTTTGCAAGAAGTGTAGTTAATGTACCGCTTAAAGCTTGTACTACATTTCCAACACCATAACCTATAATTGCATTAAAGACACCTTTTAAAGCCCCCCAGCCAATACCTTCATAGTATCCACCACCATTTGCATATGATGTTTCAGCGCCACTACCAAAGCCATAAGTTCCTGCTACTAATGCAACATATGGAGCTAAAGCCGTACCACCAGTGAAATATGCAATAACTGCACCTACACCAATAATTCCAATCCACTTTCCTGCACCTACAATAATATCTTGAATAAAAGTGTCGTGGATAATACTATTGTTAGCCATCCATTGTCCAAAGCCAGTGTTATTATAAAACCATTGAAATGCGGAACCAACCCAATCAGTTGCAACAAATCCTTGAATCCATGCTTTAATACCTTCAACATCTATTTCAGTTCCAAATAGGAAATTAATAGCGGAACAAACCCATCCAACAACGGTTCCTACTAAAAGTACTGCGGCATCAATAATAGCTTCTACTAATTTACATAAACCTTGTAATAAACTTGCTACTAAATCTAAGAATGTTGCAACTAAGCCTTCAATAAATTCTACAATCTTATTTCCGACTTCACAAATCCATCCCCAAATATTTTCCCAAACTGTATTTTCTTCTGTTGTTTCACCTGTAGTAGCATTAGTGTGAGCATAATCGTTGTCATCAACAAAACTACCAGTATCTGGAACACCAACATCCGCAGCAGTATTATTTGCCTCAAAAGTTTCATATTGAGTAATAATTGACTCTGCTGTAGTATTCAAATAGCCTGTATAAGTATAGGTTGAATTTATATTACCTCTAATAGAATTATATTTAGAAGTATAAGCTGTACACCGACTTTCAAAACCAGAATAATATAGTTGTGTTTTATAGGAAGATAAACTTTGTAATGCTCTATTAATATTAGTTGCAGCAGTATTATAATGATCCGGAGCTTGCTTAAAACTTTCTGGAACAATATGAATCATACTATTTGTCATTTCTTTTAACTCCCTTCTATACTCTTACAGGACCGCCTGTATAAGGGTCATTATTATTATTTTGACTCTCTACATACTCATTATATTCCCGCCATTCACTTCTATTGATACTTGCAGCTTTATTTGTCACATTAGTTTTTAATTCAGTTAATGATCCAACAATTGTCTCAATTGCCTCAATCAAAGCTTGCGTATTGTCTGGAAAAACACTTCCTTGATCAGTATGAAAATTATCATACGAAGCATAGCCTCCAGCAGTTTTTAAATTTTCTTTTGCGGCATTTAAATACCCAATTGCATCATCAATAAAACTTGTTGCTGTTGCTACTTTGGAAGTACTAAGTATTTGACTGGTACTTGTTATCGCCATTTTATCACTCCTTTTTTATTCAATACATTCCAAATAGATAAAAGGCTTATCCATTTAGAATGTACTGTATAAACAGTACATTTAGTATATTAAATATTATCGAATGTAGAAACTTCAGAAGCAGTATAATCTATTTTTTGTTGAATAGTTTTTACATGATTTACGAATGAATTGAAATTATCAGCACATTCATTCCATTTAGTCATAAAGCTTCCAGCAGAAACACCAGACCAAACACTATTATTATTAACATTAGCTTCAACATTACTTACTAGATCTTTTAAAATACCATCGATTGAATCAGCAAGACCTTCAACAATTCTAGCTTGAGAAGAAGCTGCTTCATAATCTAAACGTAAATTTGTTGCCATTATAATCCTCCTTTATTTATTAATTATTCCATCATTGTATTGATTGTAGTAATCATTTCTTCTCCAGCAGAAGCTGTTTCTTGAACGTTACCTGACATTTGATTTAGAAGTGTATTTAATTCTTCTAAATTAGCTAAATTACTATCGTAAGAAGCTTTAAATGTGTCATAAGTAGGTCCACCCCAAACTGAAGATAGTCCATTGATTGTAGATGTAAGTTCACCGATTTTATCAAGATAATTTTGTGATTGAGTTGCAATATCATCTCCTAAATCTTGAACTTTAGCAGTATACATATTAAAGTCAGCCATTATTTCACCTCCCTTACATTAAAATAATTTTCGATCCATTTAATATTTTGTTCTCTTTAATCGTCTTGTTCGTATCATAAATAGATCCAGTAAATCCATCAACTAATGACAGTTCTTCACTTATCGGAAAACTCCCTGAACTTAATTCATTAATTGCTTTGTTTAATAAGAATATAATTTCAATAGTTCTTTTATTTACCGGAATAAATACATTATATTGTTCTTCTAGTGCGGGAACCATAACGTCTACATTAACTTTATTTTTCATATTCAGCACCTACAATACTTCATCATCTTCGGCATTATAACTTTCGATGTATTTAAATAGTGTTGGCATGCCAGAAACAATGTTATACCCAAAGCTATTCGGAATATTATTAGAAATAGACCTTGTGCTTGAAAATAGCTTAAATATACTTTGTTCTGCTAGTCCATTTCCTATCCAAATACCCCTTGTACTATTTACAATATCCTTATACCATAAATCATACTCTAATTTTTTTAGGTTGTCAAACGTTTCAACTAATATATACGTTAATTTGGACAATTTCTTTGCATTCATCATTGGTTGTCCTACAAGAGGATCAAAATTAGCTCCTAAAATAGTTTTGATTTTATTAATACCAGTTATTACTAAAACCATATCACCATAGTTATTTAGCGATTCACTATCATAACCGCTATTTACATATACTTCATTTAAATCATCAATTACTTTTTTGAAACTTTCAAACACTTTATCAAATCCTGAGTTAAAGTAACGAGCATATGAAGAACTTTCTGTTAATATTCTTTCAGCATCAATAACATAAACTGCAGTATCCTTAATTCCAGCCATTTCATAAATAAATGAATTCATAAATTTCGATGTATTTGCAACTCTTTGAGCAGAAACTAATAACGAAGGATTATTTTTAACATCCACAGATAGAATATTTAAATCTTCCTTGCTTACACCAATTGGCACTTTATACAAGCCTTCAAGTTCAGATGCCACAAAAGAAGTTGTAACTTTTTCTGGAAGAGTCGGAATTTTTTGAGCTCTTTTTGGCGTACTTGCATTTAATAAATTGATTTTTTCATTTATAAATGGTGTTAAATCACTAGGTTCTACTGGATAAGCACTTTGAAATTCATAAATATTTTCTCTTTTAATAAGTCCACGTCCAGAAATTTTATTTGGCAGAAGTTCTGTCCTTCCTAAAATTTGACGATAATCAAATTCATCATTCATTTGAAGCATTATCTTTTCATTAAAGTTTTGGGCAACTTTCATTCTAATATTATTAGTAGCACTTACAGTAGTTATAAAAATTATGCCATATTTTTGGCCTTCACGAGTAAGAAGAATTAATTCATCTGCAAATTCTGGATACATTTCGTTAAACGATTCAAATCCATTAATAATTGTTACTATTGTCGGTACAGTCTTACCACTATTTTTACAATAGTATTCATAACTACCATTATAATCTGCAAACAATTTTTTTCGTTCATCGATTTTTTTACGAATTAAGCGCATCAAAGTGGTAATCTTATCTTTTTCACTTGAAGATACAATACCACCTACATGAGGGGCTTTAGAATAAATTCTTAACGCTTCAGAACCAAAATCTAATACATATAAATTTACTTCTTCAACGGTATATGTAGTAATAATAGAATAAATTATAGTTGAAATTAAATTTTCTTTACCACTACCTACAGCACCATATATTAATAAATTTCCTTCTCTAGAAAGCGGTGCAGTAAGTAAATTTTGTTTTTGTTCTTTCGGAGCGTCATATTCTCCGATAACCGGGTTTATAACAAATGGTTCTTTTTGATATTGATATTTTTGTTTTAAATCATCTACAAAAATCATCGCCGGAATAGCATCTAACCATAACTGACGAACTTCAATTTGTTCTGAATTACCTATTTCTTGTAAGTACTTTAATACATTCGATATTTCTTCACCTTTGTGAATACCTCTTAAATTTTGTTTATCATTATCTACATCTTTAATTCTAGAACCAGTATTATCCACAAAATTCATTGAATTATCAACTGTCTTTTTTCTTTTGTCAGCTTCATAATATGGTGCTCCACACCAAGCTGATTGTCCTTTAGCAAAAAATTCATTAAAACCAACTTGTAAATAGAAACGTCCGGTCTCCTTAATATAAGCCGCTTGAGGAGATCTAATCATATCATTACTATCTGATTTATCTTGAACCTTTAAACAAACTCTAAATTTGGAGTTTGACCAAATTTGATCATCTACTACACCACTTGGTTTTTGAGTTGCTAATATTAAGTGAACACCAAGTGATCGCCCGATTCTAGCAGTTGATATTAATTCATCCATGAACTCTGGTTGTTGACTTTTAAGTTCTGCAAATTCGTCTGAAATAATTAATAAATGTGCAATAGGTTCACTAACTTTACCCTCACGATATAATTTTTGATATTTATAAATGTCAATTGTACTTTCATTACATGCATCTCTAGCTTCATTAAACATTCTTTGGCGACGTTTAAGCTCACTTTGTAAAGATGATAAACTACGATTAATCTCTGTGACATCTAGGTTAGTAATCGTTCCTGCTAAATGCGGTAACTTAACACCAGTTTCCTTATTTTCAAATGCTCCTGCTAATCCACCACCTTTGTAGTCGATTAAAACAAATTGAACTTCTTTTGGATCATAATTTACAGCCATTGACAAAATGTACGTAATAATAAATTCTGATTTTCCTGAACCAGTCATACCAGCTATTAATCCATGAGGACCATGAACCTTCTCATGAAGGTCTAATTTAAACAACTCACCGTTTTCATCTACGCCAACTGGACAAGATAGGGATGTTGTTGGATCATTTTTTTGCCATCTATTAAATGAATTTAATTGTTCTACCTTACCTGCATCATACATTTCTAAGAATGAGTACACACTAGGAAGCTCATATGCACCACCACCTACTTCAATAGGAATATTTGATACTGCATAGATATAAGAATCAATTGTCGTAGCAGTAAAATCCGGTTTAAATTCTTGTTTTTTATTTACTAATTCGTTTTCAAAAACGCCACCAACGGAAGGATCAATGCTTATAAATGATGAACATTCACTAGGTAATGAATTTAATTTATCAGTTAAATATAATAAACTAAAACCACAAGAATGGCCAGCTTTTAAAACATCATTTACGATTCCTACTTTATTAGTCATATATACATCGTCAGTAATAACGATATAATGAGGTTGATATACAACTGCATTTTTTCCATCTGCATTTTGAGCTACTCTTTCTTGAAATTCTTGTTCTAGCGCTGCAGATACTCTCGAAATTTCATCAGCATTAGTTGCATAATATCTTATAGTTTTATCTACATTCCAACAATATGGTAAATTTTTGAATTTTTCCCAAAAAACCTTATTACGGGAATTTGTCAAAATAACAATCTTTAACTCATCATATGAATGGTAAGCAAGCATTTGAAGTATTAAACCATCAACAAACCTTCTTAAAACATTATATTTACCTATTAATGCGGTTATATATTTTTCTCTAAAAGAATGCATTACAGGCACATCTGTAAGAAGATTATTTTGATTAATTATAGTTCTTAATTCTTGTTCTAGATTATCTTCTTCCAAAGTAAAATGTTCACTTGGGTAATTAACTTTAATCTTAGGCTTTACATCCCCTATTCCCAAACGCAACTCTAAGAAATCTTTATGACTAATTTTTCTTTCCCATAAGTTTCTTTTACGATATAAAATAATATCGCCAGCACCTTTTAAATCAACATTATTTTCTATTAAAATTCTTTTTTGTCTTGTACATTCGTCTTTAATTTTACTATCTAAATTAACTAAATACTCTTTATATTTTTCTTGTCTTAAAGCTTCTTTTTTCTTACTGCGATTTTTTTGATATGCTTTATTAATTGTTGGGAACACAAGCATTGCAATAACCATACAAAAAGCAGTAAGAATAGAACCAAAGCTATCTTTTAAAGTAGATTCACCATTTATTACTTTAATTAATGCTGTAACGCCAGAAATTGATGAACTCATTCCCATAACAACCATTGGTCCTAACGTTAAAAAAATAGGAACTGATTCGGGATCTTGTTTTGATGGAGGACTATCTACAGCAAAGTCTTTTGTTTCAATCACTTCACTAAACCTAGGTGGTCTAATAAAATAATCTTGTTTATTATACATTTCAAGATTTTGATCAGCAACTTTATTAACTAAAGAATAATCTAGTTTGGTTGTTTGATGAGGAACAAATTTATTTGTAACATATTTTACTTTATTATCTATTGTTCCCAGCATTAGAACATTTCCTACGATTGAAAATGTTAGTCCTTCAAGAAAGATAACGTCTCCATTACGTAAATAGCATTCATTAGTTAAATAGTTATTTACATAAACACTAACATCTGGGTTTAAATTTCGCAAATGATATATATTGTTATTTCTTGTTATTTCTATTTGATTATAATGAACATTTGGGTTTTCATAGGAAATATAATTGGCCATTCCTCCTTCGGAAGACGTTGAATTACCAATTGTAAAAGACATATTATCTTTGTCTACAAAGTCTAACAAAAGCATTTTACTATCAAAGGTTTCACCTACAAATACACGATATCTTTCTTCGTTTGTCACATCAAAAAAATGGTAAAAATGATTTTGAATAAGTTTAGTAGAATCTATTACACTTTCTTCTTCAATAATTTTGATATCGGAATTACTTTTAATTATCCATTCATTATTTACAGCTTCAATATTTATTAAATTTTCTTTATTTTCGCTAGTAATCCAATAGTTACCATATACTCTTTGTGGTAATGTTAAACTTACTATTTGGGTTTTACCTATTAATTTGACCTTCACACTTCCACCCTATTCTATAAAAAATTATATAATAAAATAGATAATAAAACAAGAAAAAAAGATGCTTAGCGCATCTTTAAATTGAGCAAGAATATCTCTTAGTATTTCGGTAAAATCCATTAATTTCAGTATATGTTGTTGGAAACTGCGAACCATATTCTTCCTCAAGAGTTTCCATCGTTAATAAATTGACTAGTTGAATCTTTTTATTAACATTATCTATTAAAACATATCCTTCATGATTATTAATAATTATTTTACCTTCTATTATTTGCTTTTTCATATTTTCGTATTCAGCATCACTGTCAAAACTATAATTATAAGACCTTATTGATGCCCCCATATCATTTCGTGAGGAATCAAAAGCTATTTTATCTATAATTGTGAAATTGTAATCACCAACACTTTGCTTGCTACTATTACAAGTTAAATACATATTTGCTTGCTCACTTAATACATATAATAATGAACTTACAATAGTTTCTTGGCCTTCGCTATTTACAACTTTAATTTCTACTACATGTGGTCCACCCATAGCAGTTAAATAATCTTTTACTGCTTCTTCTGATACAAATGAAATATTATAATCTTCACGTTCTGTCGTTATAAATTCAGAAGCTTCAACTTCATCACCTAACTGTTTATATACAAGCTTAGTCGCAATATCAAATGATACTCTTTCTTGAACTATTATTTTGGCAGTATACTTAGCCTTACCACATACTATGGAATAATTATACTCACCAGGTTCATTTACATTAACATCTAAGATATTTAATGAACACTCAGAAACATCTACTGTACTAAAATCACCATATTCCATAACACTCGTAGGTAATGTTTCTCCGACAAAAACTAATTTATCCTCAAGGGTAAATTTTGATTTACCACCAGATTTAGTACCTAGACTTAAATAATAATAAACTCCAAATGATACTCCAGCCATTAAAAGTAATACTACTACGGTAAATAATATTTTTTTTAATAAATCACCTGATTTTTTATTAGGATCTGGTGTTTTAGATTTTGGTTTATTGCCTTTTTTATTGTTTTCTTTTTTATTTTTCTTATCAGATGGCGCATCAGCTGGTAAATCATCTAACGATTCAATAACTGGCATCATCGTTGGATCAAGGCCTATTCCATCATCATTCGCTTGAAAATATTCCTTTTCATTCATATTAATCAGCCCCTTATAATAATTAAATTATATCTTTTTTAGAAATTTTATGCAATAAAAAAACAATATTAAATTACTTTAATATTGCTTTGATTCTTCTTACTCCCGCAGAAGAACTTTCTTCCTTTTGGATAACAAAAGTTCCTAATTCAGATGTGTTTTTTACGTGTGGTCCACCACATATTTCTTTAGATAAATTACCTATAGTATATACTTTTACAATTTGACCATATTTATTTTCAAAACTACCTAAAGCTCCAGATTCTTTAGCTTCTTCGTATGTCATATTTTCGCAAACTACTTCCGTATTAGTTTTAATCATTTCATTAACTCTTTGTGTTAATTTTTCTTTTTCTTCATCAGTCATTTTATGATCTAAATTAAAGTCGAATCTTAATCTTTCAGATGTAATATTTGATCCTTTTTGGAAAACTTCTTCGCCATACATTTCTCTTAATGAAGCTAACATCAAGTGAGCTAACGTATGATATTTTGTTGTTTCATATGATTGATCTGCAAGGCCACCTTTAAATACTCCTGCATCTAATGTTCTTGATTTATCTTGATGTTCTTTAAATTTATCATGGAATCCTTGTTCATCTACAGTTAAGCCATTTTCTTTTGCAAGCTCTAAAGTCATTTCTAAAGGGAAACCAAATGTATCAAATAATTTAAATGCATCGGCACCACTTATAACTGTACCTTCTAGATATTTAATTGTTTTATAAAATAATTTTTCTCCATCTTTTAACGTTTTACTAAACTTAGTTTCTTCTTTTAAAATTTCATCTAAAATAAAACTTTCATTACGTTTTAATTCTGGATATACGTGCGAATAATTTTCAATAACTATTTTTGCAAGTTCACATAAAGAAGCTGATACTTCAAGTTTTCGCATTTCCCTAATCATTCTTCTTAAAATTCTTCTTAAAACATAGCCAGCGCCCACATTCGAAGGAACAACACCATGGTCATCTCCTAAAATAAATGTTGCCGTACGAATATGATCCATAATAATTCTAAAGCTACGTTTATATTCTTCATAGTTCTTACCTGAAAGCTCTTCTAATTTTCGACGAGTTCCAGCAAATAATTCACTATCATAAACAGATTCATAACCATTTAAAACGCAAATAACTCTTTCAAGTCCCATTCCTGTATCAACATTATGATGAGCAAGTTTAGTTAAAGCACCATCTTCGCCTTTATAAAATTCCATGAACACGTCATTCCATATTTCAAGAAATTTACCACAGCTACAAGAAGGATTACATTCTTCACAACATTTTTCTTTTCCAGTGTCATAAAACATTTCCGTATCTGGACCGCAAGGACCTACACCGCTACCTAAAATCCAAAAATTATTCTCTTTAGGTAAAAAGTAAATATGTGATGGATCGACACCAGCTTTTATCCAAGCACTATAACTAACTTCGTCTTTTGGAGCTGTTTCATCTCCTGCAAAGCAAGAAAAATATAATTTATCTTTTGGAATTCCTAACCATTTTTCATCAGTTAAAAATTCAAAACTCATTTTGATTGCTTCTTCTTTAAAATAGTCGCCTAAAGACCAATTACCTAACATTTCAAAAAATGTTAGATGCGAATTATCTCCAACATCATCAATATCACCCGTTCTAATACACTTTTGAACATCAGTAAGTCTTTTTCCTTCAGGATGTTCTTCTCCTAATAAATATGGTACCAAAGGATGCATACCAGCGGTAGTAAATAAGACAGTTGGATCATTTTCAGGAATTAATGATGCCGATGCAATTCTTTTGTGGCCCTTACTTTCAAAAAAAGATTGATATAACTCTCTTAATTCATCTGCACTAATTTTTTTCATTTTACCTTAACCCTTCCAAATATTTAAATACTTTTTCTCTTAATGCATCCAGAGTATCATTAGCAAGTGTATAATCAAACTCGCCATAACTTTCTAGCGCTGTTTCTGTAACATGTGATTGTTGTTCGATTGTAAGACTGCTTGCACCAAATTGATTTACAACATAAATTGCATATACTTCATCAAAATTTTCTTTAATCTCTTCGATTTCTTCTGGCATTCTTACATCACTAACTACTAAATTTTGAACATAATCATCGTATATTTCAATATCGCGAATCATATTACTTGTAAAATAATTAGGATCACTTTCTCTTATTTTGTCTCCGATTTTTTGCATAAAGTCTCTTGGTTTATTGGCATCTGTTCCATCCCAATCTGTAAGTTCTAATGCAAAGTTTTTTATATATTTACTATAATGTGTAATTGCACATTCTTCATGCTTGTAAATATAAAACTCCTTAATTAGTCTTGCTACCTCATTTTTTCCACTTCCAGCTTTTCCTGCTACTAAAAATATTCTCATAACTTTTCCTTTCTTTCAAAATAAAAAAGAATAATACCAAGGAGTGCTTCTCGCACGGTACCATCCTTTTATTTAACTTAATTAGTTTTAACGATCCACACCGATTAATCTTAGAAAGTAGCAAATATATCTTTTCTTTTATTCTTTTTCACCAACCAAGAATTCTCTTTAAAAATACTTAGATATATAATCTTTCATCAACGATTACAAGTCTAATATAACATAATTTATTTTATTTGCCAATAAAAAAGAGATGAACAACTCACCTCTTTTAGATATTACTCCTGAATATCGTTAACATAAACGTTAGATTGATATTCAAGAAATTAACGTACTATATAAGTAATACCTGTAATAGCACATTAATATTATTTTCTATTTATTAGTTTTTATAACACCAGTTTTTTCCAATTCATCAGCTTCTTTTTGATAATTTAAACTCATGCCCACAACGAAGAAATATGCTAAAAAATAAAACCACATCATTAGCACACATATACTTGTAAGTCCTCCATAAAAGGCAGTATAGTCTGCTAAATTATTAATATAGAAAGAATATAATTCCGTCATAATTATCCAAGCAATCGTAGTAAATATCGCACCATAATTTGCATTATGTGCAACAATTTTGCGATCCGGAGAAAGCACATATATTATCTTAATTAGGAAAAATAAGAATATCCACATAACTGGATTTTTTAATAATTTAAAAATTTGAACAATAATATTAGTAATTTGAGTATTTAAATTTACCGCTTTTATTAAGCCAACAATTTGATCCCCAAAAATAGGTACTATAAGTAGACATACTAACAAGAAAACAAAGATTATTGATATTACAATTGCTTTAAATCTTCTTTGAAACCAGTTACCATTTTTTACTCCATAAATAGTATTTGATGTAACTATAACTGAGGCTGCTCCATTACTGGATAAATAATAACAAACGATAATAACCACTGTTAATTTTAAACCAATATTAGTACCCGAAGAAGTACTAAGCATTAATTCTGCAATCTCAGAAGAAAAGGCTTTAGCTAAAAAATCATAGAGAAAATCAATTGATAAATTTAAAACTGAGGCCCCATATGTAATTAATGTCATTGTAGGAATTATAGCTAAAACCAAGAAAAATGCAAGTTGCCCAGGCAATAATATCATGTCTGGGCGTTTAAGCACTTTATAAATCCTTTGAAAAAATTCTTTAATTTTTGTTTTCATTTAATTCCTTTTGTTGTTTTAATGCTTTTGTAGCTTCATTTAATGCATCTTCGATTGTTTTAATATCATCTAGTATCATCGAATAACCAAATTCAGCTCCGTAATCATAAGGTAATTTTTTAAACTCTTTATTTAGTTTATGAATATAGTTTGTTACTTGTTTTTGTGAATAACCTACCATATACACCACAAATTCATTTCCATTGGTACGTATTATATCAGAATTATCAAGTTGAGTTTTAATTAAGGCATTAGCAGCAGCCTTAATTTGTTTATCCCCTTCTTCGTATCCTTCAATATCATTAATACGTTGTAATCTATTTAAATCTATAATTAAAATAGTCTGAGGATATATTGTATTATTGCTCCATTCTTTAATATTTTCCGATAAATAATTTCGATTTTTAAGTAATGTTAACTGATCGATAAATCTTAATTTATCATCCTTTTTTATCTTCTTAGCAATAGTTATTTTTCTTGTCTTACGAATTACTATAATTGCCACTATAACAAAAGCCACTAAGAAATAAATAAAATATTTAGCAAGCAAACTTAAAATTAAACCAGAACTTACTGTCCTTTCGTGGTTATAAATACCCTCATTTAAAATTCTTCTTGAATCAGTAATATTCATATATTCGTTTAATAATTTATACATTGCACTACTATTTTTCACATTGAAACCATAAACATAATTCATATCATTTTGATATCTTAGGGTATAGTTTTCAAGACCATGTGAACGATAGTACTCAAAAATATTACTATCAATAAAAACTATTACATCTTTACGATTTAGTCTTAATAATTCCTTAGTATTACTATAAGTTTTAATTTTTATACCCGCTACATTTTTTAAATATGTATATAAAATAGAATTTTCATCTACATAAACATCTTTACCTACTAATGAATTAACAGAATTTATTACAATGTCATTCTTACTATTTGCGATTACTGCATATTCAACATTTATACCACTTAATGTCTTTGCAAAATCATTAATCATATTATAATAACCAAAGTAAATATCTACTTCACCTTTAGTTATTGCTTTATTAAATTTATTAAAATTACGATATTTAGTAAAATTAAATTCAATATCTGCAAAATCCATAAAACCACTTAAATATACGGCAGCAATACCACCATAATTTCCGTTAGAAATAACTTCATAAGGGGAATTATTTAAATATCCATATTCATAAGTGACACTTTGCATGGCATCAATTTCGGTATCAGAAAGCCCTAGGGTACTAACCATCAAATTAAATAAATTATCATTATAGCATTCATTAAAGTCTTCTTGCCAATCATTAAAATATTTATTTAATACACTACTTAAAGTGTCATCTATAATGGACATTGTGTAATACATATTAATATCGCTAAAATGATAAACAATACTATAATTACTTTTGACAATATTTCCTAAATATAAATGTAAAGGTAAAATAGCATATTTATTTTCTTCATTCATTGATGCTAATAAATCATCTAGAGTATCATAACTTTTATAGTTCAAATTAGTATTACTAATATAATTAGAAACATAAGATACATCTCTTCCTAAAATAGCAATATCCTTGTTAACTAATTCATCAATGCTACCAATAATTTCGTACTCTTTACCAATTAAAACATAGTGATCAGTAAAAAAGACTATATCATTTTCCGTAGTTGAGGTTTTTGCACCAAAAGTAACTCCAGAAGTTGTTGCACCATAATTATAAGTTATTTCATTAATATTTAAATCATATTTTCCTTTAAAATCATTAATAAAATCATAAAATACACCACTACCATTATTACCAAAAACGTAGGCGTCATTAATAACATTAATATTAATAACTTGCGCTGTTGAGTGGTTTTCATCAATCCAATTCTTTTCAGAAATTGTTAAATGATTAGAATTTAGATAAAAATAAATTCCTCCACTTACACCTACAATTAACAATACGGCTAAAACTATGCCGATTATTAAATACTTCTTATTTTTCATTAGTTACTTCTTCCTCTTCTACTTCCCGGTTATTATTCCAAGAAACATGATCTATTATAGCATTTTTTGCACCTAAAATTGTAAAATTATCACTTTTTAAAACAAATTCAATATCATAATATGAAAGATTATCTTCTCCAAATAATTCTATTGAGTTATTTGCAATAGCTTTTGCATCTTCTAAACTAACATTTTCATCAAATTCAAGATGTACATATAAAATACGACCTTTAATATTAAGTGATACTTTTGATACACCTTCATTTTCTAATACAGTTTCTTTATAACTGCTTTTTACTTTACTAGTTATAGGATATTTTTCAATATCTGCTAGTCTACTTCCGTAACTATCAACATCCTTTGAATAGAAAAAAGTTAAAGCTACTACAACAATAGCAATAAAACATATAAACAAAATTAAAATAAGCATGAACAAAACCCTATTATTTTTCCACAATTTTTTCATTACTCACCTCATAAGCATAAACATTATACTACATAATATTTATTTATTCAAATTCCATAACTTTTTTGATTTTTTCTTCATCATAAATCATAATATTTAAATCTAGTGCCTTTTGATATTTACTGCCGGGATTTGCTCCAACTATAACTATATCAGTGTTCTTAGATACCGATTCACTCACAGTACCATTATTTTTTTCGATAAAGGCTTTGATATCATCACGAGTTAAACCATCAATGGTACCAGTTATAACAAACTTTTTACCTGTTATATATTCATTATATGAAAGTGGCTTTCCAAGATATTTAGTATTAATACCTATTTTTTTAATTTCTTCAATTAATTCGCGATTTTTATTAAAGAAAGTATTTAAATTATTTGCTAGAATATCACCAATATCTTTTATTTCTCTTAATTCTTCTCCACTTGCATAAGAAAGAGCATCAAGATTTTCATACCTTCTTGCAAGAACTTTTGCAGTCTTATCCCCGATACCAGGGATTCCTAGCCCAAAAATCAATCTTTCTAAACTATTATTTTTACTTTCCTCAATCGCATCAACAATTTTTTGGATTTTTTTAGTTCCTAACCCCTCTAATTCTTTAAGTTCTAAAGTATGATTTTTAAGACTATATATATCTAATATATTTTTTATAAAGCCAAGATTATATAAGTCTTCAATAATTTGATCTCCTAGACCATCTATATTCATAGCATTACGTGAAGCAAAATGAATAAGTCCTTCAATATTGCGCGCAGGACATTCTGGATTAAAACAAAAATAATCAGTTAATCCTTCTTTCTTAGATAATGGCGAAGAACAAATTGGACAATTAGTAATCATTTCAAATTCAGTTTCTTCTCCAGTTCTTCTTTCAATTATCGGTTTAAGAACTTCAGGTATAACATCACCTGCTTTATGAATAGCTACAATATCACCAATTTTCAAATCTAAATTTCTTACGTAATCTTCATTGTGTAAAGTGGCTCTTGCTATTGTCGATCCCATTACTATTACCGGCTCTAAAACCGCATTTGGGGTGATTTGTCCCGTCCTACCAACCGTAAAAATAATATCTTTTAATTTAGTATATACTTCTTCAGAAGGAAATTTATATGCGGTTGCCCACTTTGGATACTTAGAAGTAAAGCCAACTTTATCTTGAATATCTAGTTCATTAACTTTAATAACAACTCCATCAATATCATATGGTAAGTCTGGCCTTTTTGTAGCTAATTTATCGATGTAAGATATTATTTCTTCCTTATTATGAGCTAAAACAAAGTTAGCACTTACTTTAAAGCCTAATTCACGCATAAATTCTAATGCCTCATAATGAGTTTTTAATCCATAATCTTTAGGATTAGGTAAATGGTATATAAAATTATCTAAATTACGTTTAGCGGCGATTTTAGAATCCAATTGTCTCGCAGAACCCGCTGCAGCATTACGACAATTTTGAAATAATGGAAGACCTTCTTTATATCTTTGCTTGTTAATATTTTCTAAAGTAGCTTTACTCATAATTATTTCCCCACGTACCTCAATATCTATATTTCTTTTTAATACTATAGGTATACATTTAATTGTTTTAACATTATGAGTAATATCCTCACCAGTAATTCCATCCCCACGAGTTGCACCACTTATAAGACGTCCATTTTTATAAACTAAAGACACTGATAAGCCATCAAATTTTTGCTCACACACATAAGTTGGTTTGAATCCTTTTTCTTCTATTTTATCTATAAAATTAGAAATTTCTTCTTCATTAAAAACATTTGGTAATGAAAGCATTGGCAGAGCATGACGAATTTTATCAAATTTATCGACTACTTCACCGCCAACTTTAACAGTTGGTGAATCTTCCCTTTTTAATTCAGGGTATTGATTTTCAATTGTAATTAATTCTCTTAAATACTTGTCATATTCTTGGTCAGTAATCGTAGGATTATCAAGAACATAGTAATTATAATTAGCTTCTTGTAAAATCTTGATTAATTCATCTACTCTTTCTTTCATTATTCCTCCCATAAATTGTTATGATATATTCCTTTTTCTATTAAACTATTAATTTTATTTTGAACTTCTATTAAATCCTCTTTATAAGTCATTCCCATCCAAGTTTCATCAGTTTTAACTAAATATACTAACCCATCTTGAATCATTGAATCTACTACATCAGGCAAGAAAAATTCATCTTTAGTTAAATCAGCATTATCTAAAAAGTCATTTAACATATTTTCTAGACGCTCAAAAAAGTTAACATTAAATCCATACATCAACATACTTGCGCAGCCATCTAATGGCATTGTAAATGCATCATCTCCATTAAGCGGTTCACAAGTTACTTTTTCATTATCTTTTCTTACTTTACTTTCTTTAATTTTTTTGATTGTTCCATTATCTTCAAGAATAACTCCACGCTTAACTTCTTCTTCGCCTATAATAGTGTCTCCGATTTTGTAGCCAACAACTGCTACCCCAGTATTATTATCAATCCAATTACCTAATGTTGCAAATGCGCCTGGACCATAAAAGTCATCAGCAGAGATTACAGCAAATGCGCCTTCAACTTCGTCTTTTGCACAATATAGGGCATGACCAGTACCAAATTGTTTTTCTCTTTCAACAGTTATTTCTCTTGGTAAAATATTCGTTTCTTGAAATGCATATGCTACTTCAATTTTATCTTCTAATCTTTTACCAATCGTTTCTTTAAAATCATTTAAATTTTGTTTACGAATTATAAAGACTACCTTTTCAAAGCCTGCTTTTAAAGCATCATGAACAGAATAATCAATAATAAATTCTCCATTTGGACCAACTGGAGCAATTTGTTTTAATCCTCCAAATCTTGATCCCATTCCTGCCGCTAATACTACTAAAGTTTTTTTCATTTTTACACCTTCCTTATACCTTTATAGTTTTTCAATAATTTTTTTACTCCGTATCGATGACTAAATGCAATAGTTAAAAATTTGTCATCCACAGAAGTTATAACACCTTTACCAAATGTAATGTGCATTACAATATCTCCAGCTTTATATTCACTACTTTTTTCACTTGTTTCTTCATCATATAAAAGAGTTCTTCGAAGTAATGAAGGCCCTTCTTTCTTTTGTTCAACATCAAGCAAATTATCACTTATTTCCGTAATAAAACGACTTGGTGGATTACTTGTTAATCTACCATAAAGCATTCTTTTTTGGGCATTTAATAAATATAATTTTTCTTTTGCTCTAGTAATTGCAACATACATAAGTCTTCTTTCTTCTTCGAGTCCACCTTCTTCATATATACTATTTGAATGTGGCAAAATATTTTCCTCAAGACCTATAATAAATACAATTTTAAATTCTAGTCCTTTAGCGCTATGAATTGTCATTAATGTTACAGCATCACTATCTTTAGTATATTCCGCTGCATCCGCTACTAAACTTACTTCTTCTAAGAAATCATTTAAATTAACACTTCCCGTAACTTTTTCAAAGTTCTCTGTAACAGATTTAAATTCCATTAAGTTTTCTAATCTTAAATCTCCTTCAAGCGATTTTTCTTTTTCATACATTTCTTTAATTTTAGTAAGTTCTAAAACTTTATCAATTAATTCTGTTAATGATAATTCTTTACTTAATTCAGTAAGTTCTACAATTAAATTTTTAAATTCAAATTCTTTACCAGATTCAATAACATCAAACATCGAAGTATTGCTAATATTTGCCAAATTTTCAAGATTTTCAATTGTCTTTTCACCAATTTTTCTTTTTGGCTCATTAATTACTCTTTTTAAAGAAATATCATCATTATGATTTGCTATTAATTTTAAATAAGCAAGTAAATCTTTAATTTCTTTTCTTTTATAGAAATAATAACTACCAAATACTTTATATGGAATATTTTCTTTTACCATTTTATCTTCAATACCACGTGATTGAGCATTTGTACGATAAAACACTGCAATATCTTTTCTTTGATAGCCTTGTGATATTAATTCTTTTATTTCACTTGCAACTCTGCTTACTTCAGCTTCATCATTAAAGGATCGAACATATTTAATCTTCACTCCTTCACCAAGTTCACTAAATAAATCTATATCTTTACGCTGCGAATTATTTCTAATAACATCATTAGCAGCACTTAATATTGTTTGTGTACTTCGATAATTTTGTGGCAGCTTAATAACTTTACAATTTTCATAATCTTTTTCAAAATTTAAAATATTTTGGAAGTTTGCACCCCGGAAAGCATAAATAGATTGTGACGGATCACCTACTACAAATAAATTTTCATACTTTTTTGAAAGTAACTTTACCATTTTATATTGTACTTCATTAGTATCTTGATATTCATCAATTAAAATATATGGATATTTTTCTTGATAATGTTCTAAAATATCGCTATGGTATGTAAATAATTCAACCGGCTTTTTTAATAAATCATCAAAATCAATTGTATTGTTTCGTTTTAATATTTTTTCATATTCAAAATACACTTTAGCTGCCACTTTTTCAGCTGGAGCAGTTAAAAATTTTTCTACCTCAGATGCAGATAACATATTATTTTTAATAAATGAAATTTTATTCCGAATAAACGATGGGGAATATTCTTTAGGATCTAATCCTAAATCTTTTAATATTTTTTTTATAATACTATTTACATCTTCAGTATCAATAATTGTAAAGTTTTTTGAAATTTCAAGCACATCATAATTTTCTTTAATAACGCGTAGACCAAATGAGTGAAATGTTCCAACAAAAGCATAATGAGTACCTATCAAATTTTCTACTCTTGCTCGCATCTCATTTGCAGCTTTATTTGTAAAAGTAATAGCCAATATATTACTAGATTTTATACCATTTGAAATTAAATTAGCAATACGCGTAGTTAATACTTTGGTTTTACCTGAACCAGCACCTGCAATAACTAGGCAAGGGCCTTCAATATGTGTTGCAGCCTCTAATTGATCTTTATTCAAACCATTTAAGTAGTCCATTTTTACACCTACATTTCTTCCATTATTATATCAAAGATAGAATCCTAAAAAAAGAAATTTTACATTCAATTTGCTTAATTGAATAATTATTAAAAATGTGATATCTTTACTAAGAGGTGTTGATATGAAGAAGGCTTTTACAGTATTTCTTATTCTTGTTGCTCTAGCAGGTGTAGGATACGGAATAAAAAAGGTTATTGACAAAAAGATCGAAGAAAACAGAATTAAAGAAGTAAAAAAAGGTTGGCATGTTGAAATATTAACTGAGTACATTAATGTTCGTGAAAAACCTGATCGATATTCTTACTCTCCTTCGACTGTAAAAGAAGGAGAAGTTTATGAAGTAATTGAGACTAACTTAGATGATCCAAATTTATATTGGTATTTAGTAGAATTTAAAGATGGTTCTACTGGATGGATTGCTAATAATACAAGCGGTACTTATCTTAAGGATAACAATAATCCTAATGATGTTGCAATTCCTATTATAAAATTTGAAGAAGATGATTATCACGTAGTTAGTATTGACGATATTAAATATGATCATTTAATTGTTTGGGATGATAAAGATGATTATGAAATTACTCATATTGTATATCACGAAGTGGACAAAAGAAAAGATATAGATCAATATTGGATTAAATATACAATTACTGATAAATCAGGCAAATATTCAAGCAAAACTCAAAAAATTATTTTTGAAATAACTCCAGATGAATCAAAAGTTGTAAGTTGGTCAGAACATACTAGAGATTAAAGCAGTTGATTTTATAACCAACTGCTTTTTTATGTGCCTAAAAAAATCAAGGACTTATACCTTGATTTAAATCAATAGAATATTTAACAAACACAATCTACATATGTATCAGATAAGCATCTAATACTACATAGACAACTACAATCCATTGTGAAGAAAGAATTTGTTGTAACAAATGGATTTAATGAAGTTTCATCTGGATTAGGAGCCAAAACTCTAAATGTACAACAGTTACCTTCCACCTTTTCTACTCTAAAAACAGTAGAACATGTATCACCAATAGGTTCACCACTACAATTGGTAGTAATATCTTTACTGATAGGCATACTCCAAGGAACACCATTTCCACAACAAGTATAAAGCATTACTGGTCTTGTATTACAAATTAAACAATTTGCTCCACCACCAAGCATAGGTCTATCGCACGTATCTAAACAATTATCTGGGCATGCATTTTCTTGTAGAACTAAGATAACTGATAAAATTTCATTAATGCAGTTACCGCATCCGTTTGCGTTATTGTTCATTTTATTCACCCTTTCTTATATCTCATTATAATTTATGATTCTTAAAGTAAATCGTGCTATAAATTTCATAAGTTTTATAGTATAATAATTACAGGTGATAAAAATGGAAACAGCAATTACATATATTGCAGTAGCAATAATATTAACGATCATTGTACTAGTAGTACTTAAAATAAATCGGAAAGATTTTAATATTGAAGCTAATAAATTAATTACTTATCTAGGTGGAAAAGATAATATTATTAACGCTGAATGTAACATGAGTAGATTTAAAGTTATTTTAAAAGATGTTTCAATTGTTGATAAAGATGGGATCCAAAAACTAGGAGCTAAAGGAATTGTTGAGATTGATAATCAATTAAAAATAATTTTTGGTAAAGATGCAAGAGTATTAAAAAAATACATTAGTCAAATTGTCTAATGTATTTTTATTTGTAACAATTTTTAATTTCCCTTATTTTAAGGGCTTTTAATAATAAAAATCAATAATAATTTATGTTCTAATTTATCTAAAAGTGGCAAAAAAGTGGCATTAAAGATTTTGTAATACATTATTCATCGTTTGCGCTGGCTTTTTTCCTAGTTTATCAACAGCATGCGTATACATATTTAAAGTTGTATATATATTAGCATGCCCAAGTCTTGCACTTACTGATGAAACATCTTCATTATTATCAATTAAAATACTTGCAGATGTATGCCTTAACTGATGAAGCGTTAGTTTAGGTAAATTATATTTTCTTTGTATATTTTTAAAAATATATGATATCGTGTTTGGGTGATATGGAAGTCCTGTGTCCTTTACAAAAACATATCCCGTATCACTCCATTTGTTGTTTAATTTTTTAGCAGTTTCATTTTGATATTCTTTTAGTCTTTTTAAATATTCTATAGATTTATCAGTTGCAACTATTCTTCTTTTTGATGTAAAAGTTTTAGGTGTTTCAACAATTATTTCCTTATCAACAGCAATACGAACTTGCTCAATGTTTATCTCGTTTGTTTCAAAATTCACATTTTCCCATTTTAATCCATTAAGCTCTTCCCTACGCATTCCCGTGTCAATACATAACATTATTGGAGCACTTCGCTTAATTGGTTCACAACTTAACGCTTCAAGCAATTTACCTATTTCTTCATAATTATAAATATTTGCTTCTTGCTTTATTATTTTGGGTTTATCAATGCATTTATTAACGTTTACATCAATAATTTGCCATTTAATATTTTTTTCAAAAATGTTATTTATAAGAATATAATAATGCCTACAATAATTTGGTGTAAACTTATATTCATTTTTTAACTTATTATAAAAACATTGTAATATATAAGGTGTTATATCTTTAATCTTAAAATCGCCTATTTCTTTCAGAATAATTTTCAATAAAAATTTGTAACTACTAATTGTATTTTGTTTTAAACTATTTTTGCAAAAATCTTCCAAAAAAATATTAGTTAAATCTTTAAATGTTAAATTTTCCTTTTTTACAAATCGTGATTTAACAAATAAATTACTTTCTTTGTTCTGATATTTCCCTGCTTTTATTTGCTTTATCAATTCCGCTTCTCTTATTTTTGCTTCAGCTTTAGTACCTATTATAATTCGTGATATCCTTTTACGTTTTCCGTTTATAAAACCACAATCAAGCGTGATTTTATATTTGTTCTTATCAACATATTGTATCACTCCTCTTTTCTCTTTCCTTCCGTTTTTCGTACTTTTTATTTCTTAAATCTCTACATCTGGTAGAACAACAATTTCTATCGCGTCGGCCTTGAAAAAAATAACTACAATATTCGCAACGTTTTAAATTATCATAATTTGATAAAATTAAAAATTTAATTGCATTATCAAGGTCATCAGCCGTACTTTTTATAATCTTTTTACCATTTTCAAAAGATACATGTAACCCTACATGAATTGTAAATGGAAGAAACTCATTATTTTGAACTTGTAGATAAAATTCATAATTATCTTTACAAAATTTAAAAATATCAAGCATAATACGCATATCAATTATTGGTTGTTCTTCATACTCTTTAATATCATCAATATCAATACCGACTTCTTCAAACCAATTTTTAAGTAATCGTTCTAACTTTTTATCATTTGCATATTTAGCTTCAATTTCATAAGTAGTTTTAACTGACTCATTTACATCTGGATAAGCTTCTAATAATTTTTTATCAGATGTAATGTTCTTGTTAACTTTGTACTCTATGATTTGTGATTGTTCGTTTTTCCATCTAATAAACCATTCTGCAAAATCACTGATTAAATTTGGATTAGCCGAAATATAACTGCCTAAATCAAGACATGCTTTCAACATGTTATTATCCTTTGGAATAACAACTTCATTATTTGAAACCATTAAATCGGAAGCAAACGGAACTAATGAATTTTGTAAATCATACCCACTTAATATCATACCATTTGCTTTAATTTCTACTTTTTTTAAATTTTTTAATCTCCTCCTTTGTAATAAGTAAAACTCTGATATCCGTCTATAATCAATATCATTTTGCATTTTTTGTCCTCCCCCTATATTTGACCCCACTTTAACTATTAAAAGTTAAGTGTTAAGTTGATATTATAATTACGCAATTGCAAAATTTCAATAACTAGTTATAGATTTATTATTAAAAGAAAGGAAAAAATAATGAATAATATTAAAAAAGAAGAAATCATGAACATTGTTGATGTATCACACTACTTAAAATGTTCGGTATCTACAATTAGAAACATGATTAAAAATCATGATATCCCTTATTTTAGAATAGGAGTCAAATACTACTTTCGATTAACCAGTATTGAGGAATGGGTGTCTAAAAATGAAAAAAGAAATTAAGTGCTATGCATTAAATATTGTCGATAAATTCGACGATGAAAAGGTAATCTCAAAAGCACACAAAAACATTTATCAGTTATTAAAAAGACTTGCAGTAAAAAATCCCAATTACAAAGATATATATTTTATTATGGGAATTTCAAATACTGATAGCCACAGTGCTAAAATCGGCTATGTCAATAACTATGCAACCGGAAGACCCCAAAAAATTATATTAGGCAAAAAAATAAAACATCACCTACATATTTATATTTTTAAAAAGAATGGTTCTCCAGCAAGTTTTTGTGAAGACGCTAAATTTCATTTAAAAAAGATGGGATTTTCTGTAAACAAAACATCAAACGATAATATCGAACGCGCTACTAATTATTTATTAAAACAATGTACGCACATCTGGAAGTACAGGTGTACTTTTAGTCACAAAATTTCGCTATAATAACTCTATTCTTCTCGCTAAAAAAAGCTTTTAAAAAAAAGTATGCTTGTTAGTAATTAAATAATACATATATATTACTATAATAATTATATATATAATAATATAATAATATAATAATATAATAATATAATAAATATTATATATAGTAAATAAAATACAATCTCTAATATAAGTGGATTGTATTTTTAATTTTCTTTTATCCCCATTTCTTTTAATTCTTTAGAAATATCCTTTTTTACAAATAATTCTATTGGTATATTAAGCTTTATTGACAAATAATATAAAACGCCTAAAGAAAACGTTTGACTAGTTTTTGCTAACTCAATATTAGCAATAAACCCTCTTGAAAAAGTGGAGCCCGCACTCAATTGTTCTTGTGTTAATTTTCGATATTTTCTAAAAAGTTTAATTCTTTTAGAAGCAATATCATATATGTAGCTAATATCGTCACTTTTTCTCATGCTTAACCAATACTTCTATAATAATTTTATCAATAACGAGTGGTAGAAAGTGTCAGTGTATAGTTGCGTTTTTAAAATCTAAATCGTATAATTAAATTAAAGTAACGAGGTGTATTTATAATGAAGTGTTTAAAATGTCAAAACGAAATATTAGAGAACACTGTGCTCTGTACTTATTGTAATCAAAAATATATTAAATTGAAAAATTATTTAAATTATAAAAGGAGTAATTAAAAATGAATAAGAAGCAAAAAACTGCAAGTATATTATTAGGAGTATTTTTTATATCAATAGCTTTATATGGAATTATTAGTGTCCTTGGAAACATAGAATTTGACTCACACGATTTGAAGGCTGGCAACTTCGCAATTGAACCTTCATTATATTCTAGTTATATTGTAGGAAGTTTAAAAAACGACGGGCACACAGATTGTAAAAACCCTACAATAAAATTACAATTTACTAGTGGCAGTATAAAAGAAATTAAAACATTTGATTTAAATGTTACAATTGAGCCTTCCGAAACATACGATGTCAGATTAAGTACATATGACTATACATACCAGTACGAAGTAAAAGTCAAGTCAGCAAAATGCAATTGAAATATTTATAAATGATAATCATAAAAAAGCGCTTTAAACATATAAAAGTGTTTTTTATTTGAACAAATTGTATTGTTACTTATACTTTTATTATATACTACATTTCTTCTTCTGCTAATATTTGTTCAACTTTATTAATTTCTTTTTCATAAAAATCTGTATTATTTTTAATAAATTCCATCATTGCAGTATTAATATCCATTGTTATTAATCGCATATCTCTACACTCTTTTAAAACTCTTTCTAAGAAAGTTTTTTCTTCAGATAAACCTTCAAGATACTTTTGAATTGCTAAATAAAAGGTACTTAAAGCATATGCCATATCATCATTGTTATATTCTAACAATCCAAAGCCTTCTCTTTCTAGTATATCTACATTTTCAGGTCTAATTGCTAATTTCAAAAATAATTTTTTTTCTCTTGATGAAGGGTTTTCAATGGTTGCTCCCGTATTTTGAATAAAATTTAATGAAAATGCACTCATCATAGCAATATTATGAACTAATTTTAAACACAAAAGCTGTGGAGACACGTCTTCGAAAACTCCTTCAACATCTGAAATTAACACACTACTATCGTTTGCATAGAAATAATAATAAGAATTCAAAAAATATTCAGGATTTTCTTCCATAATTGTTGCAATTAACATTGGTAGCATTATCTCTTCTTTTGTTAATTCTCCGCCAACTTTTTCATTTTTAAGCCGTTCTTCTGTTTTGCGAGGTTCCTCATCAACATTTTTTTGTTTATTTATGCATAATTTTTTTAAAAGTAGCCCCACAACTAGTGAAATTATTCCTAATAAAAAACTGCTACCATAATCTAAATCTTGCTGACCACGAATTGTAAAACCAAAAAAGGGACCTATTATTAGAACTATACCACAAAAAATTAAAGTTCCACTAACTCTTTTCATATTTTAACCAACCTCTCTATCGTTACATCAATTATATCATAAATCACTTGCAATTTATAAATTTCATTTCTATTAACTAAACTTTAACATGAACAGCGAAGTACATTACTCTTAAAACACAAATAAATCTAATTTTCACAACAATAAATAACTTTCAAAGGTATTTTATCGTTTCCAACAATATCTTCTCTTAAATTTGCTAAAAACTATTAAATTGATAAAAACTATTTTTTAATTATATATACTGACAAATAAAAAACAAATTATAAAAATTTGTTTTTTATACGTTTACACGTAACCTATTATAAATCAAATATCACAGAGGGAGTCAGGGCACCTATATGAAAAGTGGCAAAACAAGTGGCAAAAAGTTGTAGAGATATACTATTTTTTAATAAATCTTATTATTTATATATTATTTTATAACGATAATTTATCACTATATAATAAGCTTTAATAACATCTAATATTTGCTTTTTTAGTCAAATTGTCTAATGTATTTTTTATTTATTAAGCATTCTTGAGACTGCTACCATAAGTGCTATGCGTCCATATTCATATGTAAGACCGCCTTGTTGATAGGCAATAAACGGATCTCTAAGTGGTCCATCACAAGATATTTCAATACTTGAGCCTTGTGTAAAAGAACCTGAAGCCATAATAATTTCATCATCATATCCTGGCATACTTGTCGGAACTGGCATCGCATTATTATCAATTGCTGATGCACTTTGAATACCCTCACAATATTTAATTAAGTCTTCTTTATTTACAAAGAAAATGTTTTGGACAATATCCACTCTTTTATCATTATATTTTGGTTCAACTTTATAATTTAAATCCTCTAAAACTTTACTAGTTAATATTGCTGTTTTCAAACTTGAAGCAACTGCTAAAGGAGCGTGATAAAGTCCCATTAAAATATTTTTATTTTGCCCAAGCGTCGGGCCAACATCTTTACCTTCGCCAGGAACCGTTAATCTTTCAGCTGTTAACTGAACTAGATCTTTTCTTCCCGCAATATAACCACCATTTGGAGAGATACCCCCACCTAAATTTTTAATTAAAGAACCAACAATTAAATCAGCACCCACTTCTAACGGTGATTTTTCTTCCACAAATTCACAATAACAATTATCAATCATCACAATTGTATCTGAAGATATTTCTTTAATAAATTTAATAATCTTTTCAATTTTACTTATATCAATACTTTTTCTCGTAGAATAACCTTTACTTCTTTGGATTTCAATTAATTTTACCTTTTGAGATTTTAATACTTTTTCAATCATTTCATAATCAAAATCATTATTTATTAAATTAATTTGTTCATAATTCACACCAAATGATTTTAAACTACTTGGATTTTCTCTTATTCCAATTACTTCATGCAAAGTATCATAAGGAAGGCCTGTAATACTTAAAAGTGTATCGCCAGGTCTAAGCATACCAAAAAGTGCTACAGTTAAAGCATGAGTTCCAGAAATAATTTGCGTTCTAACTAGTGCATCTTCAGCATTTAAAATATGTGCAAAGACTCTTTCAATTTTATCTCGACCTACATCGTTATAACCATACCCTGTTGAAGAAGCAAAATCACTTTCGGAAATATTTTCTTTTTTAAAGGCATTAATTACTTTTAAACTATTAATAAAAGCCTGATGATCTATTTCATTATAAACTTTTGTAAGAGTTTTCTCTGCCTCAATTACCTTTTGATAAACAATTTGATCTATTTTTAGATTTTCTAATAACTTATTCATATCTTCCATCCATTCTTACAATATCACCACTTATATAATCATCATTATTGATAATCATTTCGATAATCTTTACAGCAATATCTTCTTTTCTTAAAAGCTCCTTTTGACCACTTTTTTCTAAAGCTTCTTTTAAATACTTTGGATCCATTTGGCTCACCGTTTCTGTATTTACCCAGCCCGGAGCTAATGCACAAACTTTTAAATTAGGAAAACGTAGCGCTAAGTTTTTGGTCAAATTTTCAAGTCCCGCTTTCGATGCGGCATAATCCATTGAATAAGGATCATAAGTATCTTGTGCATCAGTGGACGAAATATTAATAATTACACCTTTACTCATAATTTTCGAAGCATATTTACAAAGTAAAAACGGGGCCACTAAATTAACATTTAAAACTTCTAAAAAATCTTTACCACTTTTAACATAAATATCATCATCACGGCATAAAGCAGCACAATTAATTAAAACATCAATTTTACCATATTTATTTTCTACGTATTTGATTAATCTTTCAATTTCTTTTTCGCTACCTATATTACATTTATAACTTTCAAAAACAGTATCTTTAATTTTAGTATTATTATAAATACCAATTACATTTGCACCGTATTGACTTAATATATTTGCTAAACAATGTCCAATTCCTTTGCTGGCACCAGTAACTATAACTACTACATCTTCAAAATTCATTTTCTGCCTCTTTCATACTAGAAATTATAACATACAAAGAATAAAACTTAAATTTTTTCAATATCTACAATATCAGTTATTTTAATTTTTTCACCAGTTAAAGTAAGTAACTGAGTAGTTGTTTTTCCTACTATCGTTCTTTCTTGAATATCATCTTTAAATTTTATTCTAACTCTACTTTTATAAACATGGTTATTTGATGCAAAAATTTCATTTATCTTACTTATAACATTTACGGGCTTTTTAGGCATCAAAATATTATCTGTTCCATAAAATCTCTCTTGGGAATTATCTAATTTCTTGTCTATTGGAAATGCACTTACACTTGGTAAATCTTTCATATTATCACCTAAAATAGTATATGATAAATAGCCTAAAAATGAGCATAATATATATATGAAAAGAAATGAAAACTATTTAATAAGTATACCAATATTAATATTATTTCTAATAAGTATTATTAATTTATATAACGCCAAATATTTAAATAGTTTTTATAATTATTATTATCTCAAACAAATTATTTGGTATATTTTTGGTATTTTAATTATTCTAATTACTAGGAAAATAAATCTTAAAGCGATTTTTAAATACAGTAAGCATCTATATATAATAAATATATTTCTTTTGATACTTGTATTATTTATTGGTGATGAAATTAATGGCACTAGAGCATGGATTGATTTAAAATTTTTTAATTTTCAACCAAGTGAATTTATGAAAATTACTTTAACTTTATATTTAATTGAACAAAGTCAAAAGAAAGAGAAAAAACTTTTAAATATTTGCAAACTTACTATTTTAACTTTAATACCCTCGCTTCTAGTCTTTTTAGAACCCGATACTGGAGCAATTATCTTCTTTGTTATTATCTATTTTTTTATTTTATCTACTAAAAAAATTAAATGGTATTACTATCTTATCTTTATTATTACTATGATAGCTTTGGTGATAGTTTTCTTTTACTGTTATTTTAATAATCAAGATTTACTAATAAAATTAATTGGCACATCATTTTTTTATCGCGTTGACAGAATTATAAATTTTAAAGCTAATAACTATCAATTAGATCTTTCTTTATTATCAATTTTTGGTGGTCTTATATTTAAAAATGGCTTTAATAATATTTTAATTTACATTCCCGAAGGTGCTACAGATTTTATTTTTGCTTTTTGTATAGGAAATTTTGGGTTAAGTATTGGCATTTTAATAATCGGATGTTACGCACTTATCCTTTGGGGACTTTTAAAGAAAATTAAATCTAAACAAAATAAAAAAACTAACTATTTAGTAATTAGTTTTCTTTTAATATTATTTTTCCAAGTTGTCATTAACATATCCATGAATTTGGGAATAATACCGATTGTTGGTATTACACTACCTTTTCTTTCATATGGTGGCAGTAGTATCCTAGTATGTTTTATTTACCTTGCTCTAATTTTTAATCTAACTAGTAAGGATAATTATTATAACCGCCAGAAGAGTAAGAATAAGAGTAACCACTATAAGGTCTAAAAGGTGGGTATGGTGGATACGGTGGGTATGGTGGAGCTACATTATAAATTGGACGAGGTCTTGTAAGTCCCACTGCAGCACCTCCAGCTAAGCCTCCAAGAAGAAACGGAAAAATAAATCGATCATTTCCTGGTCTTCCCATTGGAGATGGATATATTTTATTATTTGGATAATTTAGCATATTTTATCACCCTTCACTTTTAAAATATGCCTTATTAAAATTCCATTTAATTAATTTGCCTAATTTTTACTAATAATTCTTTTTATTTTAACATCTAAAGAATTTAAATATTCATCAATTATTTTACTTTGTGATTTAGTTTCAGCATAAGCCGTAATGGCAATACTTTTTTTCCACTCTTTTGTATATCCGTCAGTCGCTAAATTAGTAATATGATGTTCCTTTAAAAAATCTCTTAGCTTTTTCATAGTTTTTTTATCATCACATAGTAAAACATTAACGTATGTTCTTTCTTTTGAAAAGCGATTACTTATCATAACCGCTAGAATTGTACCTATACCACTGGCAACAGAAATAACATACATCGTTAAATCCCCATTTGCGGATACAGCATCAATAAGTTTATAAAAAATAACTTGACTTACTACAACCGAAAGGCCTGCTAAAAAAGCTTTATTCTTTTGAATTAAAATTGTTTTACTGGTTGTAAGGATATTATCAAATACTTTTATTAAAAAAATTACTACTAAATTTAAAATAAATATCGCTGTTGCTGTCATATTCATTTCCCCTTTCTTTTTTTTGCGCAAGGCTATAATCGTATCATAAATTAATTATTATTGCAACAAAAAAATGCCATATAGGCATTTTATTCATATATTCCTAAATAATAACTCTTTTTCCCTTTTTTAAGAAGCATTACTTTTCCATCAATAAAATCATTACTATTTAAAATTTTATCTAAGTCATTTATTTTTTCACCATTAATACTAATTGCATTACCTGTTATCATTTCTCTAGCTTCTCTTTTCGAAGAACAAACTTTGTTTACTACAAGAAAGTCTAATAACATTTCATTTTCTTGTACTTTAAATGATTCTACATCTTTAAATTCACTTAGAATAAAGTCGCTACTTAAATCTTTAACATTTCCACTAAATAAGGCTTCTGCTTGCTTTACAGCTTGTTCATATTCACAAGAGCCATGTAAATCAGTAATAATTTCTTTAGCTAACGCTTTTTGACCAATTCTCTTTTCTGGAGCAACATTATGTTCTATTTCAATTGCTTCAATTTCTTCTTTAGTTAAGAATGTTAACATTTTTAAATACTGTATAATCATTGAATCTTCAAGATTAATTAAATATTGATATAATTCATAGCTACTTGTTTTATTTTTATCAAGCCATAAGGCATTTCCTTCAGTTTTACCAAATTTCTTTCCTTGCGAATCAGTAACAAGTGGCATAACCATACCATATGCTTCTTTATCTATTTTTTTTCTAATTAATTCAATTCCAGATGTAATATTTCCCCATTGATCTGAACCTGCAACTTGTAAAACACAATTACGAGTTTCATATAAATATAAAAAATCTAAAGCTTGTAAAATCATGTAAGAAAATTCTGCATATGTTATACCTGTTTCTAATCTAGACTTTACTTTGTCTTTGGCAAGCATATAATTTACATTAAAATATTTACCATAATCTCTTAAAAAATCAATTACATTAATATCTTTTGTCCAATCATAATTATTTACTACTTCAAAACCAAAAATTTCTTCAGCTTGTTTTTTTAATCCTTTTATATTATGTTCAACTTCTTCTTTTGTAATCATTGGTCTTTCTGCAGTAGGTTTAGGATCACCAATTAAACCAGTTGCCCCTCCGACTAATAAAAGCGGATGATGGCCAGCCTTAGCTAATCTTTTAGATATTAAAAAAGATGAATAATGGCCAATGTGCATAGAATCTGCTGTTGGATCAGTTCCAATATAGAAAGTTAATCCCCCTTCATTTAGTTTTTCAATTAATTCTGGGCTACTTATATCTTGAATAAGCCCTCTCCATTTTAATTCTTCATATAAAGTCATAAATTCCTCCTAAAAATAAAAAAACTCATAAAATATAAGGACGAGATATACCCGCGGTACCACCTTACTTTATGAGATTATCATACGCTTTCATGTTAACGCCATCTACGTTTTGAAATGGAAAGTTGTAAATTTTCCTTTGCTCCAACAAATTCATTATAACTAAATTTTATTAATATTGCAAATAATTTATTAATTTTAAATTTCAATAAAAAAAGAGCAAATTATGCTCTTGATGAGTATTTACCATCACTTGTTGAAACTATAATTTTTTCTCCTTGTGTAATAAATAAAGGTACTTTTACTACATAACCAGTTTCAATTTTAGCATCTTTATTTGCATTATTAGTTGTATTACCTTTTACAGCTGGTTCTGTTTCAATTACTTCATATTCAACTTTTTCTGGTAAAGTAATACCAATAATTTCTCCTTCATAGAAATCAATTGTAATATCTAATCCTTCTTTAATAAAGTTTACATTTTCTCCAAGAGTTTTTGTATCAACTTCAAATTGTTCATAAGTTTCATTATTCATAAATGTATATGAATCTCCTGCAGAATATAAGAATTGAACATTTACTTTATCAATATGTGCTCTTTGAATTTTGATATTTGTATTAAAAGTATCTTCAGTAGTAGAACCTGTTCTTAAGTTTTTTAATTTAATTCTTACAAATGCAGGTCCCTTACCAGGTTTTACATGTTGGAATTCTTGGATAACATATAAGTTGCCATCCATTACAATAGTCATTCCATTTTTAATATCATTTATATTGATTTGCATTAGTTACTACCTTCCTATTTTTTTTCTTTTGCTACAACATGTTTACGACAGTTAGAACAGAATCTTTTAAGTTCTAAACGTTCAGGATTATTTTTCTTATTTTTGCAAATTGGACGAAGTTCTTTTCCACATTCACTACATTTATTAATAACGTGTAGTCTATTTTCATTTTTAGCCATGATTTTGCCTCCTTTTTTAAACCTAACTTATTATATCAAGGAATTACTATATTTTCAAACATAAAATCGGTTATTTCACGGCTTATTCGACTGGTTAAGTAATAAATATAGTCTTTTGTTCCATTATTATGTGAAGCATTTGGGCAAATTACCACTATACTATATTCTGGATTTTTATATGGAAAGAAACCAGCTAAAGTAAGTGATAGTGTTTTAGTATCAATTTTACCATCACTATTAGTATCTATAAAAGATTCGCTTGTTCCTGTTTTGCCCGCAGGATTTAATTTGCGATTCATAAATCCTAGACCTGTTCCTCGGTTCATAACATAATAAAACCCTTCATGGATAAGAGCCATATCCTCTTTATCGATTCGGACTTTATCAATTACTGCATAAGAATTTTGATAAATTACTTTCCCCTCGGGATCTTTTATATTGGAAACTAAACTAGGACTTCTTCTTTGTCCATAATCTGCTAATGTATTAATATAAGTTAATAGTTCAATTGGCGTATAGGTATCGTATTGACCTATCGAAAGATTTAAAAGTAAATCCGAAGAAATAGTATTACCAATAAGACCAATTGTTTCATTCGGCAAATCAATACCAGTTTTTATCCCCAATCCATAAGAAGCAAGAGTATTTCGGTAAGTATTAAACTCTTCTTCACCAACTGATAAGTCCATATTCGGAGTATATGTTTGACCGGTTAAGCCAATCGCAATTAAAAATTGATAATAATTAGAGCTGTGTTCTAAAGCAGTTACCGAATTTAAATATCCTAGTTCTTTCCAAGAACATTTTTGTGTCAGGTTATGCAATTTTACACATGAATCATATATTTTTTTATTTGGATCAATCAAATCATTTTGATAACCAACAGTAATTGTTGCCCCCTTAACCACTGATCCCATTGTAAATGATGAAGAAATATTATTAATAACTATATCGTTAAATTCCTCCTCTTTTAAATACCGTTTCCCCACTATAGCCCTAATTTCTCCAGTTTTAGGATTTGACATAATAACATATGAATCACTTAAATAGTCAGTATTAGGGTACTTTTTGGCTTTTTTCAAATTATTTTCGACAATTTGTTCAATTTTAAGTTGTAAGCTAATATCAATAGATAAATATAAATCATTTCCCCTTACTTCACTTTTTAATATAGTTAGAGAATAATCATCATTTACTTTGTAAGTTGCTTTAGTTCCACGTAAATACTCATCATAATATTTTTCAAGATAACTTAGTCCAACTTCATCATCTAAGTTATATCCTGACGATAAGTAGTCATTTTTATTTTCTTCAGGTATTTTACCAACTGTACCAAAAATATATTTTAATACATCTCCATAGGGATAATGTCTTTCAAATGAAGCTTCTATTGTAATTCCCTTAGGTAAATTATCTATTAATTTGGCGATTTGTTCATTACTTAATTTTTTTAAAATAATCTTGGGACTATATAAATAGCCTTTATTCAAAAGACTATATACTTTCGCACAATTTTGATCATAATCAGAAAAGCTTTTAATTAATTGCATGATTTTATTATCAATAACTACATCTTTTTCAAGTTTACGTTCTTTTATAAGCCTTTTTTCTTCATCGGTAAGTAAATTATTAATATTATTATAAGCTTTATACCAATTAATTAGTTCTTTATCTGTAGGAGTTTCAAAAGTTAATAAAGAAGCTAATTTTTTTGCCACTTCAACTATATCTATCCCTTTAACATAATGAAAAACTAAATTATTAATAGCTATGTTATCCACTAAAACGATTCCATTTTTATCTAAAATTCTACCTCGTGGGGCACTAAATCCCTCTACGATTAAATTGGTTTTACTTTCTAGTTTTAGTCGATATTCATTATGATTTATAGCATAATAAAAAATCATATAAGCTATAATACTAGAAAAAACAACAATAAATGTAACTTTTAATTTGATAAATATCACCATTAATAGTATTCATATTAAATATTAAATCATACAATATATCAAGGTGATATTATGTTTAATATAGTGGATAAATATATGCGAAATATTGGTATTAGTGATATTGATAATTTTGCCAAAAAGAAAAATATTAATTTATCTCCCGAAGAATTAGAATTTACTTTTACTTTTATAAAAAAGAATTATAAAGAAATATTACAAAATCCAAAACTATTTAATATTGATCGATACGAAAGTAGATACACTCCCGAAAATTTTATAAAAATAAAAAAAGTATTCACTGAATACTTTTCTAAATATCAAAGATTTTTATAATACTCTTCAACTCTATTAGCTAAATTTTGATCAAAAACTTTATTTTTAATAGATTCAATTTCAAATTTATATGGAGGATAATCGCCAATATAAGGTGTTTCTAGTATTTTAGGAACATCTTTTAATTTTTCATTATAAATAACATTAATTAAGTTTTCAAAACCGATTGTTCCATAACCTATATTAGCATGTCGATCTTTATGAGCACCAACAGGATTAAGACTATCATTAATATGTACACATTTAATTTTATCTATTCCAATTACATTATCAAAATTTTCTAAATAACTATCAAAATTACTAATAGCAATACCAGAATCATTTAAATGACAAGTATCTAAACATACTCCTATTTTATCTTTAAAAATAACTTTATCTAAAATCATTTTTAATTCATTCAAATCTTTCCCACATTCGGTCCCTTTGCCTGCCATAGTTTCTAAGATAATCATAACTTTAGTATCAATATTAATTACTTCGTTTAGAGCATCACAAATATTTTCTATTGCTTCTTCCCTAGTGTGAACTACTGCACTACCTGGATGTAAAACAATATATTTAATTCCTAATGCTTCACATCTTTTTAATTCTTGCTTTAAAAAATTAATGCTAAACTCCCACGCTTCAGGTTTACTTTTATTTGCTAAATTAATTATGTATGGAGCATGACATATTACTTTTTGAATATCTATTCCTTTATCTTTCATTAAAGCATGTGCTTTATCTACTATATCATTATCAATATCTTTTCTGCGAGTATTTTGAGGGGCTCCAGTATAAAACATAAAAGTATTTGCCCCATAACTTAAAGCTTCCTCAACACTACCTAATAACCCTTTACTATTAAAACTTACATGTGATCCAATAATCATTTTCATTACCTCAAATAAATTGTAGCATAAAAAAACCGATATGACTATCGGTTAATTTATTAATTAGCTACACGAAGATCCAGTACAATAAACTATACCCGCACTAGTTAAATAGCTAGCTGAAGATCTTCCACATAATGCAGATGCAGTAGTTCCATCAGATACTACTAAATTACTTTCTACATCATAACCATTTGGGCTAACTCCAGTTCCAACAGAAGCACCACTACCAGCTTTACCAAAAACATAAACTTTATTACTAATCCAGAAGTTATACGTATATTTTCCTGAATTGTAATCTACAAGTACAGAACCAGTATATCCATCTGTAGATGATCCTTTTTCAAAATAATTCTTATTATATAACCATTTTAAATCGAAGCATACATCTGAAGTAGGTTTAATTTTTGAATTATTATTTAATTGTTCTGCTTGATATGCTGTTTTCGCAGCATCAACCATACCAACACCTTCAGTACCTAATGCACTCTTTCTAGATTTAGTCATTAACGGTCCAACAGCAGTTACAGCAATTAACATAACTACTGCTAAAATAACGATAACAGCTAATAATTCTACTAATGTGAACCCTTTTTTATTTAATCTCACTATTTCCACTCTCCTCTATGATTTAATATTATCACAACGAAATATGGAATTCAAGATATTTTTATTTTGTTGCATCAATTATTGACGCTATCATTTCTACATTATCAATAGCGCTATTTATTTTATCAGTCGGCCTTTCTTTATAAATAATCTTCATTTGTTTTTGAAATTCCTTAAAAGCTTCAGGACGACGATTTAACTCCTTAATCCAATACGAATGTTCCATAAAATGACTTAATAACTTAGGATTATCTAATAACTGATTATTTACTTTATAATGCATTTTAATCCTCAAAAAATTTATTTAAAGGTCGCGGAGTAATTGGTGTTTTCGGAATAGTATCAGATCCTTTATTAGTTAATTCTTGCACAAAATCTAAAGCTTTTTGAGCTGTAGAAATATGTTCTTTAATAGAATTAATATCGACATTTTTAAAGATGTCATTTATTTTACTTATTCCTTGCGCAGTAGCTTTAGGTGTATTACGCACATAATTATCCCAAATACTAGAGTCATTTCCATAGATATCATATAATTCATAAAATTTTTGCCAAGTCATTTGACCATTTTCAATATAACTGACAAGTTCTGGTTTACTTGATACAAAAGTTTTAAATTCATCTTTTTTGGACATTAAAATCACCATTAAATTATATGAAAAAAGTGGAATTTAATCCACTTTAAATTTTAAAATCATTTATAAAATCATCAAAAGATAATTGTTCTTCTTGTTTTTCTTTAATAATAGGTTCTTGTTCAACTACCTTTTCTTCAGTTAATGTATAAATATCCCACTTTGGTCTAATTTCATCAACTTTATTTTTAGTAATTAAACTACCAGTGCTAGATAAATCCATTATTGGAATATCAGCATTTTTTATTTCTGTTATTTCACTATCACATTTCATAAGATTAATTGTTCGCGCCTCACTTACATAGGCAAATGCAACAGTATAATCTTTTGATTTAGGTTTCTTCATAACAAGATTTCCTTTTTTAGCTCTTGAAATAACCACTAAATCATCTAATCTAATTCTTTTGGCAGTATTATTATTTGTAACAATATTTAAATACTCACTATTTTCAAAAATTTGATCAGCACTAACTACATAATCATCTTTTAGATTAATTGCTTTTACTCCTGATGCTTTTGGACCTATAATTGGAATCTCTTCAGTTGCATATCTTAAATAATATCCGTTTAAAGTAACTAATAAAATCTCTTGGCCAGTAATTTTAGCAGTAACTACTTCATCATCTTCCTTTAATTTCATCGCTGTTATTGGTTTTGAATATCTAGTTACTTCGAAGTCTGCGATTTTAACTCTTTTTACCATACCTAACTTCGTAGTGATTGTTACATCTTTATCTTTACTATCAAAAACAATACTATCTACAACTTTTTCCTCACTACTCATCATAACGATATTATTAACATGTTTACCTAATTCTTTCCATTTTCCTTCTGGAATTACATGTACTGGAATATATAAATAATTTCCCAAATTAGTAAATAATATAACTGTATTTTGAGTATTAACATTATAAATATTTCGAATATAATCTCCAGGTTTTAAAGTCATATCATCATCTGCTGCCGCAAAGGATTTCGGAGAAACTCTTTTAATATAACCTTCGTTAGTAATAATTACAACAGTCTTTTCCTTTGGAATCATATCTTTCATATCAAGTTTAATATCTGTTATTTCATCACGAATTTCCGTTCTTCTTGGCGTTGCATACATCTTTTTTACTTCATTTAACTCAAGCTTCATTTGCTTTTTGAGAATTTCTTCATCATTTAAAATTAAATTTAAGAATTCAATCATACGAACTAAATCATTTTTTTCGTTTGTAAGTTGGGTTATATCTGTATTAGATAAACGATAAAGTTGCATTGTTACAATTGCTGTTGCTTGTTCCTCAGTAAAATCAAATTCTTTCATTAAATTAGCAATAGAATCTGCTTTGTTTTTCGATGCCCTAATAATTTTAATAATTTCATCTAAAATATCAACAGCTTTTAATAGACCTTCAACAATATGCAGTCTTGCTTTAGCGTGTTCTAAATCAAATCTAGTTCTTCTTAAGATAACGTCTTTTTGATGAGCAATAAATGCATCTAAAATAGCTAAGATACCAAGTTGTTTAGGTCTTCGATTAACTATAGCAACCATATTAAAGTTATAGTTAATTTGTAATTCAGTATTCTTTAATAGATAATTTAAAATAAATTCAGCATTAGCATCTTTCTTAAGGTCAATAATAATTTTAGCCATATTTTCTTTATCAGATTCATCACGAACATCGACTATACCTTCAACTTTTTTATCAATTTTAATATCTTCGATTTTTTTACGTAATCCTTCTTTTAAAACATCATATGGTATTTCATGAATAATTATTTGATGTGTACTTTTTTCTTTAATAATCTCCGTTTTAGCTTTAACAACTACTCTTCCACGTCCGGTTTCATATGCTTGTATTAAACCTGCTTTACCCTCAACTACACCACCAGTTGGAAAATCAGGCCCTTTAACAATATCCATAATTGTTTCTAAACGGCAATTAGGATTATTGATTCGATGCACAGTTGCTTCGATAATTTCTCCTAAATTATGTGGTGGAATATTTGTCGCATAACCTGCAGATATTCCGGTTGAACCATTAACTAAAAGATTAGGAAAATTCGCTGGAAGCACAGTAGGTTCTAACTCTTCATCACTATAGTTAAGTGTCATTTCTACGGCATTACGATTTATATCTTTAAGCATTATTTGTGCTATTTTAGTAAGTCTAGTTTCCGTATAACGATATGCAGCGGGACCATCACCATCAATTGAGCCATTATTACCATGAATATCAATGAAAATTTCTCGCATTTTCCATGGTTGTGACATATAAATCATTGCACCATAAATTGATGAATCGCCATGGGGATGGTATTTCCCCATAACATCTCCGACCGCTTTAGCACATTTACGATATGGACGATCAAAAGTATTTTTATCTTCCCACATCGTATATAAAATTCTTCGTTGAACCGGTTTTAAACCATCACGAACATCGGGAAGTGCTCGGTCTTGAATAATACTTTTAGCATATCTTCCAAAACGTTCTCCCATAATATCTTCAAGAGTATAATCATAAATTTTTTCAATAATATTTTTTTCTTCAATTTTCTTTGCCATGATTACCTCCTAAAACTATCTTCTAATGTAAAATCTACATTTTCTTCTATCCATTCTTTACGAGGTTCAACTTTATCTCCCATAAGAACTGATACTCTTTTTTCTGCAAGAGCTGCATCAGTAATACTTACTTTTATTAAACTTCTAGTTTCAGGATTCATAGTGGTATCGTAAAGTTCATCTGAGTTCATTTCTCCAAGACCTTTAAAACGTTGAACTTTATATGTACCTTTAACCGTTTTTTTACGTTCTTCAAGTTCTTCATCAGTAGCAACATATTCTTTATATTTTCCAAAATCTAGTGCATATAATGGAGGACTTGCTATATAAAGCATACCATTTTCAATAAGTGGACGCATAAAACGATAAAAAAATGTTAATAACAAAGTTTGGATATGAGCACCATCATCGTCAGCATCGGTCATAATAATAACTTTAGCATAATTACTATCTTTAGGATCAAAATCATTACCTACACCTGCACCAATTGCATAAATAAGCGTATTTAATTCTTCATTAGCGTGAATATCGTTATTAGACGCTTTTTCACAGTTTAATACTTTACCTCTTAAAGGTAAGATTGCTTGAGTTTCACGATTACGACCTGTTTTCGCTGAACCGCCGGCAGAATCACCTTCGACTAAGAACAGTTCATTTAAGTTACTATTTTTTCCTGTAGCCTTAGCAAGTTTACCACTTAAAATTTTATCCTTCTTTTCTTTACCTTTACCATTTCGAACAAGTTCTCTTGCTTTACGAGCTGCATCTCTAGCTTCCATACTCTTAGTAGCTTTATCAATTATCGTTAATGCAACTTCTCTATTTTCTTCTAAAAAGAATTTAATTTGTTCATATGTAATACTTTCAGTAATACTTCTTGCTTCCGGAGTCCCTAATTTAGATTTAGTTTGTCCTTCAAATTGTAATAAATTTTCTGGGATTTTCAAACTGATAACAGCAGATAAACCTTCTCTAACGTCAGTTCCATCAAACAATGAATCTTTACCTTTTACTAAATTATTATTCTTAGCATAGTCATTAAAAGCTTTAGTTAACCCCGTTTTAAAACCTACTTCATGCGACCCACCATCTGGAGTTTTAACATTATTTACAAACGATAAAATATTTTCATTATATGTTTCAGTATATTGAAGGGCAACACTTACTTCAATACCATTTTTTGTACTATTAAAATTTAAAGTATTACAAAGTGTTTTTTTATCTTCGTTAATATAATCAATAAAACTATTTAATCCATTTTCATAATAAAATTTTTCACTACGTTCATCTTCTTCATCAATTACTTCAATAGTAAGTCCAGAAATTAAAAATGCACTTTCTTGCATTCTTTCACAAATTGTCGTATATGAAAAATTACAATTTTTAAAAATTTCCGGGTTAGGATAAAATGTTACAGTTGTTCCTGTTTTCTTTGTTTCACCAACTTGCTTTAAAGGAATTGCAACCTTTCCTCCGTCTTCAAAACGAATATTAGATATTTTACCTTCCTTATAAATTACAACATCCATGTAATTACTTAAAGCATTAACTACTGAAGCTCCGACTCCATGAAGACCACCGGATACTTTATAACCACCTTCTTCAAATTTACCGCCAGCATGCAAAATTGTATAAATTACTTCGGGAGTACTTTTTCCACTTTCATGCATACCAATTGGCACACCACGACCATTATCACTTACTGTAACACTACCATTTTTATTTAAAATTACTTTGATATGATCTCCATAACCATTAATCACTTCGTCAATTGCATTATCTACAATTTCCCAAACTAAATGGTGAAGTCCTCTTTTATCAGTAGACCCAATATACATTCCAGGTCTTTTTCTAACTGCTTCCAATCCTTCAAGAATTTTTATTGATGTTTCATCATATTTTGCCATACTATCACCATAATCATTATAATGAAAAAAGAAGATTTTTGCAATCTTCTTGACGTTTTTTCTAGGTTTTAATAGGCATCAGGGTATTTTAATGTCCGTGATGTATATATTCCAAATTCATCTTGAGTTAATTGATCATCAGGATTTAATGTATTATGAATATATACAGCAAGTTCAATAAATGTTTCATGTAAAGATTCATAACCTTCTAAAGTAGCTACTAATTTACCAAATAAGGAATACCATAAATCTTCGGGAACACAGCTAGGGTGTAATTGACCTACAAGTAAATTATTTAATTCTATTAGATAATCATCTAATGTATGCTGTGGATTTTGTATTAAAGCCTTTTTAATCTTTTGGTAGCCATAGTTATCCCCCATTGTTTTATCTAAATACTCTTCTAAAGATAAAGGGCGGACTTCTTCACCAAGGATTTGTAAAGTTTCGCAGGTATAAATGCCATATTCGTGGGTATGCTTTAAATCACATGTAAGTTCATGAACTTTTTGACTTAAAACATAATAACTTGCAAATGGATTGGCTATATAATTTAAAGTTTTATGTAATTTTCCTACCAAAAGTTCAAATGTTTGATTATCACAGCAAGTAGGATACTGTGAATATACTAAAATATTATGTAATTCATTTTGAACATCGTTAATACTAAGATTGTGTGCCTTCAAATTTAAATAAGCCGCTAATTCTAATTCTTTTGAAGTATGTTTTTCAGGATGTAATAAAATATTAAAATAATCGTTTATTAAACCTAAATCTTCTAAATAATTAATATATGAAGATAAGTCTTTTGGTGACTCATTATTAGTAGGTTCTTCTTCGCCTAAGGCTCCTATATTTATGTTTTCCTCAAGGCTAACGGTTTCTTCTGGTTTAAATATATCTTCAGCTTTTATTTCTACCCCTATTAATTCTTTTGGCAACGTGGAACTTACTGTTCCGGTAAACGATCCAGTTTCTGTTAGTCCCTCTGAACACCCAACTAATCCAAAGATTAGTGCTCCAGCAACTAACATAACGGAGGCTGGTTTACCATTATTTTTTTTCATAAATATAAATACCTCTTTCAGTAAATTCAATTATACTCTACCTTTATAAAATGTCAAACTTTTGCATAAAAAAAGCAGTTTATAACTGCTTAATTTTCATCATTTATTTCTGGTGCATCTTTTAATCTAGGTAGCTCTATAGCCATTGTTTCTTCCAAAAAAGGATCAACTGTTTTCTTTGGAGCATATACTGAACTAAAGACATCTGTCATCACTTTCGTAGGTTTTACTTCAGCAGGTGCAATATTAATTGGATCTGTTTGCACTGGTTCTAATATCGGTTTTTGATTTTCAACAACAGGCATAACCGCAGGTGGAACTGTTTCTGATAAGTTAGGTACTACAGGCATTTCAATAATTGGAATTGTTTCAACTACTGGCGTAGTTCTTGAAGTATTTTCCATATAAGGCTTAGCAATTTCTTGTTGTTTTTCTAATTCATTTAATTCATTTTCAATTGAAGATGCAAGCGTATTAAAGTTACTTATATCAGGTTCAGGCACATATGGTTTGATAATTGGTTCTTGATTAAAGTTTAGAACCGGTTTTTCATCTATAATTTGCTCCAATTGAGTATCAGGTTGCACATCTACTACTGGATGTTCAACTGGGGAAGCAATAACCGGTGGAACTGAAATTTCAATATTAGGTTCTACTGGCATAGTTTTTGGTTGAACTTCTTCCGTAGTAATTTCTACATTACTTGTAGGAACTTCAGGAATAGTTTCTGCTATATTTACAGTAGAAGTATCCGGAACCACACTATTAGGTTGTTCTACAGGATTAGGTGTTTCTACAGTATCTATACTTGCATCTATAGGAGTAGACACTTCTTTAAATGCATCGGCATTAATCGCTTCTAATCTTTGAGTCATTTCTATCTTTTTCTTATCTTTTCTACCTAAGAAAAACACTACAAAAAAAGCAATTAATAAAACTATTATTATAGCCCCTAGATAAATAGGAAAATTTTCATTAGCATATAATCTAATAACAAAATCTTTCACCTAAAAACACCTCTTTATTCTTTTATAATTTTAACATGAGAAAATTTAAAATGCAATTATTATATTAGCATTATGCTAACACGATAGACATCATTTTCGCGTTCGTAAATTGCTATTTCTTTATTATCATATTCTAAAATAATTTTTTTATCATTCATATCAAAAAACATTTTGTTACCATTTTTAACTCTTGCATATTCTTCTTCATTAAGTTTATATACTTGGTATGGTAATAAATCCTTTGCAGTTAGTAATTTATATTTACCATTTTTAATATCCTCAATTGAAAAAGCATCTTCTAAAGAAAATTTTCCTTGTTTAGTTCTAGTAAGTTCACTCATAGTGCCAATAATATTTAATTTATCACAAATTTGTTCAATTAAACTACGAATATAAGTTCCTTTGCTTACTAACGCTTTAAATGTAATAGAATCTTTGGATACTTCAAGTAACTCAATATTAAAAATTTCTATTTCATTTTTAGGTAATTCCACTTTCTTTCCACTGCGAGCATATTCATACAATTTCTTACCATTTATTTTTTTCGCAGAATAAATCGGAATCGTTTGAATTAATTTTCCTTTTAATGCATTTATAACATTTTGAACATCTTCCTTAAAAAATTCACAATCTCTTTCTTCTAAAATATTACCTGTAATATCCAAGGTATCAGTTTTCAATCCGACTTTAATTTTAGCAATATATTCTTTTTCTAAAGATGATAATTCTTCTACTAATTTTGTATATTTACCTAAACACATCACAAGTACTCCTGTAGCAAGAGGATCAAGTGTACCAGTATGACCAATTTTCTTCATATCAAAAATATGGTTAAGTTCATTAACCATATCTCTACTTGTTTTATTTTTACTCTTGTTGATCAGTATTACGCCGTTCATACTTTTGGGCCCTTTCATTTATATATTTTGAAAAACGACATTTATTACCATCTAGATCACCACTATTATCTAAATCATAACCTAAGTATTCTGTAACTTCCCAGATATTAGCATCATAAACATCAGCGATTAAGTCTATTCTATCTACTGAAGGCATTATTTTGCCCACCAAGTCCTCAATATATTTAATCATTTCTCGATAGATTCCTAATACCCAATTTAAACTGAATTCTTGCTCTTGACCACTTAATTCTTCTTTCTTTTGAATTAAGATTTCAGATACTTGAGCAACTAGTTTACCATCTACTTCAGGTGCAAACATAATATTTGTATGTGCAATTAGATGACCATTATCTGCATAAAGCCCTATAAAATTCGAAAAAATTTCATTATAAACTTCATCAACCATATCAGCTGTTCTTCGATAATTTTGATCAAGTGTAAGCAATAAAGGGGAAGAAACATCTCCCACTTTGCATTTTGGTAATGATAATGATCTATATATTGTTTTACCATATTGTGATTCATTATAAAAATAATAATCACTAGCAAGCCTTCCTCTTAAATTTTGGTTTGGCTTTTGCAATTTAATTTCCATATTTCCCCCTACTTATGTAGTTTTTCAATTACTTTTTCTATACGATCAGCATAAGCAATTGATTCATCGTATTCAAATCGAAGCGTTGGAGTATTTCTAATCTCCATTACTTTAGCTAATTTTCCTCTTATAAAAGGACTAGCTTCATTAACTTCTTTTTCTAATGCCTTTTTATCCATGTTACTAAATGATGTAAAAAAAACTTTACAAAAACTTAAATCATGAGTAAGTTCACACCCGGTAATTGTGATTGTTTTTAATAATTCATCTGTAGTTTCTCTTTGAATAATAACCGGCAAATATTTTTCAATATCTCTTTCAATTCTTTTTAGATTATAATTAGCCACGTTTTACCTCTTGTAATTCATAAATTTCAATGATATCTCTTTCTCTAAAATCATCGTATTTTTCAAGAGTAATTCCACATTCGAAACCTTTTTTTACTTCTTTTACATTATCTTTTCCTCTTTGAACAGAGGCAATTTTAGCATCAGTTAAAACAACACCATCACGAATAACACGTGCATTAGCAGAAGATTTAACGATACCATCAGTTACATAAACACCTGCTATATTACCAATTTTTGAAAATTTGAATAATTGTCTAACTTCTACTGTACCAATTACTTTTTCTTCGAATTCTGGATCAAGCATTCCTTGAAGAGCAAGTTCCATTTCTTCAACTAATTTATAAATAATTGTATATAGGCGAATATCAATATCATATTCTTTAGCCATATCTTTAGCACCAGTACTAGCCACGACATTAAAACCAATAACAATCGCTTTAGAGGCACTAGCAAGTACAACGTCGCTTTCACTAATTGGACCTATACCACTACGAATTACTTTAACTTTAACGTCGCCCACTTTAATTTTTTCAAGTGCACTTTTTACAGCTTCTTCTGAACCACGTACATCTGTTTTTAATACTACTGCAACTTCTTTTTGACCTTCACTAATTGAGTTAAATAAATCATCTAAAGTTACACTACTTTTCTTTTCACGATTTTTTAAAGCTTGTTCTTGACGTTTTGCAGCAACTTCTTTTACTTCCTCTAAAGTTTCAAACGCCATAAATTTATCACCAGCTTTAGGATTATCATTTAAACCTGTAATTTCTACCGGAGTTGATGGTCCAGCTTCAACAATACTTACTCCCATGTCATTTTTCATAGTTCTAATCTTACCCCAAGTAGTACCTACGGCAATTGGATCACCAATTCTAAGAGTACCATTTTGAATTAAGAATGAAGCAACACCACCAATATTTTTATCAAGTCTTTCTTCAATTACAGCACCTAATGCATAACGATTAGGATTTGCTTTTAAATCACTAACCTCAGCAATGGCAAGAAGTGTATTTAGTAGATTATCAATTCCTTCACCTGTTTTCGCTGAAATATTTATAAATGGAACATCTCCACCCCAAGCTTCTGGAGTAATATTAAGTTCAGCCATCTCAGTATAAATTCGATCAATATTAGCATCTGGTTTATCAATTTTATTAACTGCTACAACAATTGGTACTTTAGCAGATAGTGCATGTTCTACAGCTTCCTTAGTTTGAGGCATAACACCATCATCTGCAGCTACTATAATAATTACTATATCTGTTACACTGGCACCGCGAGCACGCATTTGTGTAAATGCAGCGTGACCAGGTGTATCAATAAAAGTTAATTTTGATCCTTCATAATCAATTTGATAAGCCCCAATTGCTTGAGTAATTCCACCAAATTCAGTATCTACAACATGAGAATTACGAATATAATCTAATAGGGTAGTTTTACCATGGTCAACGTGTCCCATAATTGTAATAATTGGTGGACGAGCTACTAAATCTTCATCTTTATCTACTATTTCATAGTTTTCAAAATTAGAAACATCTTGGCTTTCTTCTTTTTTAAGAGTTTTACCATAATCTAAAGCTAATATTTCTGCATTTTCAAAATCGATTGATTGGTTTAAATTAAGCATTAAGCCTAGTCCAATTAACTTTTTAATTACATCTTGCGCAGAAACACCTAAAGCAGTAGCAAGTTCACTTACTGTCATACCAGTTGTATATAATACAACATTTTCATCCTTACTATTACCCATAAGCTTTGTCTTATGTTTGTACATTTCTTTCTTTAGATGTTTAAAGTCTTTAGATTCTTTAATACTATCTTTCTTTTTTAATTTTTGTTTACTTGTGGTATTTGATGTAGTTTTATCAATATTTTCACTTTCTAATACTTGTTGAACAACATCATCAATAGCATCCATATCTTCATATGTTGCTTCAGTAGCGGTACTAATTAAGTTTAGTGTATTATCTAAAATAATAATATCATCTTCACTAAGTACTGAATTAGCATCAGCTTTAATTCCTAATTCCTCACATTTTTTTAGAATTTCTGCTACTGATAAGTTTACATCATTTGCATATTCTTTGATATTCATATTCATCCACCCTTTCTTGTTTTATTTTATTATCTTACTAAGTTCATCCTTTGATAAATCTTTAGCTAATTCTTTTATAATTTTAATTTTGTCATCTTTTTCCAAGTTTTCTAGAAAATCATTATATGTCACATAGTTAAAATCGTTTAAAATGTTTTTAATATTTCTACCTTCATAACGACGGATATTAATTTCTGTATCTTTAACAATATTTGAAGATAATTCAGCATTATAATCACTATCATAAATTATTGTAGAAATACCTGCATTTATTAATGAATTCATACAATCTTTACAAGGAAACGTATTAACATATACAGTTGCCCCAACAGTCGAAATACCATGCCTTGCAGCAAAGGCAATAGCATTTTGCTCAGCATGTGATGCTGGACAAAGTTCTAAATACGCTCCACTTTTATAATCTGGCATTGCTCTTCTTCGACATCCACCTAATTCAGAACAATGCTTTACACCCCGGGCAGGTCCATTAAATCCAAAAGAAATCGGATTATCTTCTTTAACTATAATTGCCCCAACTCTTCTTGACAAACATGTTGATCTCATCGAAGCTAGCTCGGCAATTGACATATAATATTCTTCTCTACTTGGTCTATTCATTTACTACTCCTAATAACTCAGTATATATCTCTGTTGGAACTTCCATCTCAAAAATCCGATCTAATATTTTATTTTTTTGAGCTTTTAAGATTACATCTGAATCTTTTTTTAAATAAGCTCCTTTTCCGTTAGCTTTACCAGAGGCATCAAAAACAATTTGACCTTCCGGCGTTCTAACTACCCTTAAAAGTTCACGTTTTTCACACTTTTCTTTAGTGACAATACATGTTCTTAAAGGAATTTTTTTCATTATTTATTACCTTCTTCGTTAATTTGAGATAAAGTTTTAATTTCAATATGATAGTGAGTTAAACGACTAGCAAGTTTTATGTTACTTCCTTTTTTACCAATTGCTAGTGATAAATTATCATCAGTTACAATTGCTAATGCTTCTTTCTTTTCTGGATCAAGAATATTTACAATTACATCTTTAGCAGGAGCTAATGAATTTTTAATAAATTCTTCTTCATTTTCAGAGTATACTACTAAGTCAATTCTTTCTTGACCAAGTTCTTTTAAGATACCTGCAATACGTGACCCTCTTTCACCAATACAAGCTCCGATAGGATCAATCTTTTCACTATTAGAGAATACGGCTACTTTACATCTTATTCCAGCTTCCCTTACTACTTGATAAATTTCAATTGTTCCATTAATAATTTCTGGAATTTCTTGTTCAAATAATCTTTTTACAAAACCATAATGTTTTCTAGAAAGCATAATAAGAGGTCCCTTTGTACCATTTTCAACTTTAGTAATATAAACTTTAATATTTGAACCCATAACGATTTCTTCGCCAGGAATAATTTCACTTTTTGGAAGGATACCTCTTGTTCTTCCTAAGTCAATATAAAAGTTACGCGCATCTTCTAAAGCAACCATTCCTACCATAACTTCATATTCTTTACCATTAAATTCTTCAATGATACTATTTTTTTCTGCTTCTCTAATTTTTTGAGTTAAAACTTGTTTAGCAGTTCCTGCAGCTACTCTTCCGAAATCTTTTGGAGTTACTTCTACTTGAATTGTATCGCCAACTTTTGCATCTGTTTTAATTTTTAATGCTTCTTCCAAAAGAATTTGTGCATCTACATTAATTTCCGGAGGGATTTTTACAATGTTACCTTCAGCATCTTCTTCTTCCGTTCCTTCATCAATTTCATCAACAACTACTAAATAAGAATATACTTTAATTTCACCGGTTTCACGGTTAATATCTACTAAAACATTAGTTTTAGAATCAAAATTCTTTTTATAAGCTGTAGTTAATGCTAAATTTAGTCCTTCATAAATAATATCTTCGCTAATATTTTTTTCATCAACGATTAATTTAACTGCTTTAATTAATTCTTTACTGTCCATATACTATCCTCTTTCCTTACTAGATACATCTAAGATGTAACTATCTTCCGTAAAATTTTCCGCATCAACAATTGGATTAACAATTCTTGTTGCCTCTACAATTCCATCTAAGTCAATCCCGCCGACTTTATCAAGGGTTACTTCAAGGAAATTGTATTTACCTTTTTTGACATATTCAATTTTATCAACGAATATATCTAAATCTTTAAGTGCTGCATTAATCTTTTCTGTAAGATTATCGAAATTCATTAAATCACTCCTTTTATAAATAAAAGTGGGATTTTCTGTCCCACTTAAAATGTCACAAGTATTATACCATGTTCAATTGGCATAGTAAAGGAAATTCAGTATTTAAGCCAAATTTCGCACATTTATTACTTAATTAAACCATTTTGAACGATTTTTGTTTCATTCACCATCACAAATGCAGATGCATCATGTGATTTTACTAATTCAGTTAAGTCTTTAATACTTTTTTTATTTACTTCGATAAGAAGCATTTCTTTTTTTACTGCATCATAATCATTTTTTAATGCAACAACTGAAATACCATATCCTCGTTCACGAATTGCATCAATTAACATTTGATTATTTTTTTGCGTTATAACTTGAACACAAGCAAGACCTTTAACATATTTATTTGAAATAAAGGTACCAAGCATTGTTCCAGTGGCATATCCTCCAGCGTAACTAAAAGGAATCCACAGTGAATCGACAGCAGTATTAAGTGCCTCTCTAGCAACCATATACCAAATAAATACCTCAACAAAAGCTATTATTGCTGCTATGACCGGTTTACCTTTAACCGAATAAACAGTTCTAAGTGTTCCTAAAGATACATCGCATGCTCTTGCTAAAAATATACCTATACATGTTTCCAACATTTAAATCTACCTCGCTTTACGCCAAACATTATAACATAGCGTCTTTTCCTTATCAATTTAGATTTGTCTACTTTACACTTTTTTAATTAATCATTTTTTTTAGATTTGCTAAGGCACTTTTTTCAATTCGTGATACTTGGGCTTGAGATATACCTAACTTATCTGCTATCTCCGCTTGAGTTTTTCCGATAATAAAACGATTGATAAGCACCAGTCTTTCTCTTTCTTTAATTTTATTAAGCGATTTATGGAGTAATATTCGCATATCTTTATCTTGATTTAATTCTTTTTTATCGGCAATTTGATCTTCAAGATAAATTGTATCACCGCCATCATTATAAATTGGTTCAAAAATACTCATTGGCTCACGAAGGGATTCTAAAGCATAACCAATTTCATATTCTTTCATCCCTAAAGCTGTACTGATTTCATAATTACTAGGTTCTCTTCCGTGCACATTAATATAATCTTCTTTAAATCTTAATATTTGATATGCATTATCTTTAATACTTCTTGATACTCTAATCGAAGTATTATCGCGCAGATATTTTTTTATTTCTCCTAAAATAAGCGGAACTCCATAAGTGGATAATTTAAGATTATATGACACATCAAAATTATCTATTGCTTTAATAAGGCCTATCACTCCAACTTGAAATAAATCATCCATATTAAGATTATGTTTATTAAATCCTTTTAAAACTGATAAAACTAGCTTTAAATTACCATTAACGAGTTTTTCTTTGGCGAATTTATCCCCTTCATTTAACGCTTTAAATAATTCCATGTTTTCTTTATGCGATAAAGATTTTAAATCACTTGTATTAATGCCTGTAATATCTACTTTATAATTGCTCATAAAAAAATCCTTTCGCCCTTATAATGGGACAAAAGAATTAATTATATTCACAACTAACCTATTAAAGTTTGTAAATTACTTATTACTTTCTTTTCAATACGAGAAATGTAAGATTGCGATATCCCTAACATTTGTGCTACTTCTTTCTGAGTATATTCTTTAGTGTTATTCAATCCATATCTTAAAGTCATAATTTCTTTATCACGAGAGTTTAGTTTTTGAATTTCTTTATTTAAAAATTCTTTATTTAAAGTAGTCTCAAAAGTCTTAGGTACTATATCATCTTCGGTTCCTAAAACATCTTCAAGATGAAGTTCATTTCCTTCTGCATCGTAGTTAAGTGATTCTTCTAGACTTACTTCAGCTTTGCGCTTTTTATTTTTACGAATAAACATTAATATTTCATTTGAAATACACCGGCTAGCATAAGTTGCAAGTTTAATATTTTTATTAATTTTATATGTATTGATACCTTTGATTAAACCAATTGACCCAATTGAAACTAAATCCTCTAAATCATATCCTGTACTTTCATATTTTTTTGCTAAAAATACCACTAATCTTAAATTATGTTCAATAAGTTTATCTTTAGCGTATTCATCCCCAGCCTTAGCTCTTGTTATGTAATCAAATTCTTCTTCCTTACTAAGAGGTGGTGGCAATTTATCTGCTGCCCCTACAAAAAAGACTTCTTTATATTTTTTAAGCAATTTTTGCAAAAGTTTTTTAAACATATTTATCCTCCATTAGTTTAACATTTAAAATACATTCCACTCCATCACTAAATTTATATTTACTTTCACCAATTAAATAATCATAGATTTTCTGATTATTTAAAACAATATAACTCGGTTTATAACATTTCATTAATCCAGTACCAGCTATAGTGTTATAAGGAATATATACTGGATCTCTGATATGGCTAATCCCCTTTAAAAGTTTTTTGTTAACGATTATTACTGCTTTACCAGTTACTAAGTCTTTTAAACTATTTCCATTATCAAAAAGTGCTAAACATTTTATATGAAGCTTATCAAAATAAATATCTAGATGATAATAAAAATTATATGTATTTTTTAATTTTTTAGAACTATAAACATAATAATATAAAACAATTGGCGCTAAAATTAATAATAAAATGTAATTAATTGACACCCCATTAAAAAAGAAAATTAAGCCTTCGTGAGCATATGATAACTCTAAATCTAAAAAATATAAAAAACCCGCTAGGATAATACTACACATATATAAATAACAAAGATTATTAAAAGTATAAGTTACACTTATAAACTTAAAAGAAATTAAACACATAACTAAACTTGTAATAATTTTAATAATAAAAAGCAAAAAACTATTCCAAGGTAAAAATAAAAGGAAAATTGAGATTCCACCAATTAATGCTGATAATAAATGTCGATATATCCTTACTTTTCTTTTTAATACTATTCCAACAGTTAAAAGTAAAAGAAAATCATAAGCAAAATTAATAAAAAAAATTAGGTCTACGTATATTGTCATACTATCACCTAATTTAATTTACTACATCTTTATATTAGAATTTTGTCAGATTTTCTTATTAATCATTATTTCTTAAGAATGGAGGAATTTCATAATCATTATCTAATAGTTCTGGAGTTTTTCTTTTAGGAAGTTCTTCTCCACCAAATAACGCTTCTTCTCCAACTTCATCCTCAAATCCAGTTGCTATTACTGTAACAATAACTTCATCTTGTAAGTTTTCATTTTTAATAGCACCGAAGATAATATTAACATCGCTGTTTGCAGCTTCTCTAACAGTTTCTACAGCATCTTCAATTTCAAATAATGTTAAGTTATTTCCACCAGTTACATTAACAATTGCATTTCTAGCACCTTCAATTGTTTCTTCAAGTAATGAATTTGATACAGCTTGTCTAGCAGCCTCAATTGAACGATTTTCACCAGCAGCACAGCCAATACCAATAATAGCAGTACCACTTTTTTCCATTACAGTTTTAACATCTGCAAAGTCTAAGTTAATTACTCCTGTAACAGCAATAAGGTCGGAAATTGATTGAACCCCTCTATGAAGTACATTATCAACTTCTTTAAACGCATCATCAAATGAAGTAGTTTTATCAATAATATCTCTTAAACGATCATTTGGAATAACTATTAAAGTATCTACAGACTTTCTAAGATCATCTAATCCTAGTAAAGCATTTTCCATTCTTCTTTTGCCTTCGAATTTAAATGGTTTAGTTACAATACCTACAGTTAAAGCCCCAAGTTCTTGAGCAATTTCTGCAATAATTGGAGCAGCACCAGTTCCAGTACCTCCACCTAAACCACAAGCAACGAATACCATATCAGCTCCAGCTAATGCTTCTTCTAATTCAGCTTTACTTTCTAAAGCTGCAGCTCTACCTACTTCTGGATTAGCACCAGCACCTCTTCCGCCGGTTATATTTTTACCAATTTGAATTTTATTTGTAGCAAGTGATGCATTTAAAACTTGTAAATCAGTATTTACAACATAGAAATCAACACTTTGAACGCCCTCTTCAATCATGCGGTTAACAGCATTACAACCACCGCCGCCTACGCCAATTACTTTTATTTTAGCAATTTGATCCATTAATAAATCTGACATATATCCTCCTTAATTATCAAAAAAATATCCATATATCTTCCCTAGTAGCGAATTATCGGAAATATTAACTCTCTTATGAGTGCCTCCAAAATCTTCTTGCTCATCTAATGAAAATATCGAAAATTCTACATTTCTTAATTTCAATCTACTATTATAGTATTTTATCATACCTAACGCAACAGAGTATTTATTATTGCGAGCCCCTATTTCAGTAATATCCCCAACTCTTACAATGTTACCAAACAAATTTTCAAGTAAGCGATTTAAATAGGTTATCTCACTTATTCCTCCTGAAACTATTATATACCTAATTTCCTTCTTTGTTAAGAGGTTAATTTGCTTTTTAACCAAATTAAATAGTTCATTTAACCTCGATATTGCCACAGCACTAACATCATATTGATTAATTTTTAATGCTTCGCCATTTATATCTTTTACTAATATTGTTTCGGATGGTTGAGCAGCATGAATGTCTGATACAACCAGTCTTTCCTTTAAATAACAAGCATCTTTTTTAGGAATTTTAAAAACATAAGCAATATCATTATCAATATTACTAGTTCCCATATCGATTACTTCACACGCTGTTAAAATTCCTTTATTAAAAATTGATACTGTAGTATTGCTATATCCCACATTAACTACAGCTCCAACTTGCTTATTAGTTTCAGATGTCTTAAATTGATAATAATCAGCTAAAGGACTAACACAAATATCTATAACTTTAACACCTATTTTCTCTAAACATTTTATAATTGCAGCACTATTATTTTTGGGAATAACTACCGCTACATCATTAATTGTAAGCTTATTAGCAATCATATTAACCGGACTTTGAACTGTTTCTTCATCATTTATAATAAATTTAGTAGGTAAAATAGAAACTAATTCTTTGTTTTCACTAACTTTATTATAAACACTAGCTTGCATCGCTCTAATTAAATCATTATGTGTAATTATTTTATCTTCACTAGTTATAGTCGAAGAACCACTAGAAATAAAACATTCTAAATTATAGGCAGGCACACTAACTAGCACTTTTTTAACTGGTAATCCAAGCATATCTTCAGCCTTTTTAAAAGCCTCTTTTAATGCTAATTCAGCACTTTCCGAATTAACAATGTAACCTTTTTTAATACCTTGAGAAACCACATCAACACATGTTAAAACATTCAACTTATTCTTTTGAATTTCACCTACAATAAGTTTTATACTATTTGAACCAATATCTAAACTAGCAATGATTTTTCTCATACTCCACCTATTTTTCATACTTAATTATACCGAAATATAAAGGCTTTATCAAGCATAATTGACATTTGCAAAGAATAACATTATAATACAGGTCTAAGGAAAATTTATATGGAAAAAAAAGAAATTGATAGAGTTATTACAAATTATGTAGAAACTTTATACAATAATCAAAATATAACTGATACTCCTCATTTAAGAGGGTTATATTCTAAAGAAGAATATAATGATTTATTAGAAGATGTCGTAGCAATCTTAAAAAATAATCCTAATCCAGATATTGATCAATGTCGATCTGAGCTTTTACAAAAAAGTGGAATTATGGAATTAATTCATGAATTTATTTTAGATCGTCAACTGACACCAGGAATGGTTGTATCCTTTGGTAGTGAACTAAACAAAGATACTATAGTATGTGGGAATAAACAGGAAGTATTATATCAAGAAGATCATTTTATTTCAGCACCTTTACCAATGACTGAAAATACAATATTTGATATGGCCTCAACATCAAAATTATTTACCGCTATTTCAATATTAAAATTATGCGAAGCTGGATTAATTGATATGCATGAGCCTGTAAGAAAATATGAACCACGTTTTCAAAATTTGGGAGATATTACAATATTTGATTTAATTACTTTTAGTGTTCCCGTTCGTTCAATAGGAAGAATAGATGCTGCAAAAACGCCAGCTGAAGCGGCTATGCTAACATTTACTTTAACAAAAGAAGAACAGCATGATCCAACATTCCCTTACACTGACATGGGATGTATTGCATTAAAACACGTAATTGAAAATGTCTCTAATATGACACTTCGTCAGTTTATTCAAGAAGAAATCCTTGATAAATGTCATATGAACTCAACATTTTTAAATGTACCTCAAGATTTAATTCCTCAAGTTGCAAACGAAAACTATTCATCAATTGTAGATTCTAAAGGAAATATTTTAACAAGATATAATAACACTCCGGGTACTGTACATGATCCTAAAACTAATGCATTAGGCCATCGCTTTGGTATCGCTCCTGGACATGCCGGATTCTTTTCTACAGCTCAAGATCTTCAAAGTCTTGCTTCATGTCTTGTTAATTATGAATTATTAAGTAAAGATAGTACACTACAACTAGGTCAAAATGTTGTTGGCGGTCTTGTTAGAAATAATAATGGAGAGCTTGTATTTAATTGCCATCACGGACTTTTAACATACGTCAAACAAGCTGATCCATATTACTTATCTATCGTTCAACCATTTCTATCAGGAAAATCATTTGCATCACCGGGTTTTGCAGGAACATCACTATGTGTTGATCCAATAAATAAAGTTTCAACATTTATTGGATCCACTAGATTACATAATCGAATATATTCAGTAAGTCCAACACAATATGATAATATTGTTAAATATGATTGTGGATTAAGGGAATATATTAGCCCTACTGGACAAAGAAAAGTTTATTCAAAAACCTTTAGTAAAGATTGTGCCGCTATTACAAAAGCCACAATGAAATTATCTTTACAATATCGTTTGCTTGAACAAGTATTAGGTCAAAGCAAGGAAATAAAAAGGACATATCACATATAAGCATAGACAATAAGCTCTATGCTTTTTTTCAACAAAAAAACTATTAACAAAATTGCTAATAGTTTTTATTTTTAAATTAATTTAAAGCAGCAATTAATTCATCTTTTTTCATTGATGAATAACCTTTAATACCAGCTTCTTTAGCAAGTGCTTTTAATTCAGTAAGTGTTTTAGTTGTTAAATCTTCTTTAACTTCCTTTTTTACTTCAGCTTTTGGAGTAGTTTCTTTCTTTTCTACTTTTACTTCAGCAGCTTTAACTACTTCACCATTTAAAGCTTTTTTTGCAGTTTCTACTAAAGCTGCAAATGCTTTAGGGTCATCGATTGCAATTTCAGAAAGCATCTTACGATTGATTTCAATGTTAGCTTTTGCAAGACCATTAATAAATCTTGAATAGCTAATATCATTCATTCTACATGCAGCATTAATTCTTGTAATCCATAATTTTCTAAAATTTCTCTTATTTTGTTTACGATCACGGTAAGCATATGCTCCACTATGGAATAATTGTTCTTGAGCTGTTTTATATAATCTATGTTTACTTCCAAAATAACCTTTAGCTGCTTTTAAAACTTTTCTTCTTCTAGTTTTAGCAACTGTTCCGCCTTTAACTCTTGTCATCTTTTACCACCCTTATATTACGTTTGAAAGATTAGATCTTTCTCCCTTAGCTAAAACGCCTTTGTTTCTTCTTTGTCTAACTGCTTTAGCTGTATCCTTTCCAGTTTTGTGATTTCCATTACTCTTCTTATAAGTAATAGTTCCATTTTTCTTTTTCTTTAACACTTTACTACTTGCTTTATGTGTTTTTTGTTTACTTTTTGCCATTTTTGCAATACATCCTTTCTATTTTTTTGGCGATAACATCATAAATACTTGACGTCCTTCGATTTGAGGTTTTGTTTCAACATCTGCAACATCTGATAATGCTTCTGCAAATCTTAAAAGTACATCCGATCCTAATTCAGGATGGGCAATTTGTCTACCTTTAAAACGAATAAACGCTTTTATCTTATGTCCTTTTTTCAAATATTCTGCAGCATTCTTACGACGTGTTTCAAAATCGCCTACATCAATTGTTACAGATAAACGATACTCTTTAACTTCTTTGCTATTTTCTCTTTGTTTCTTTTGAGCTTCTTTTAGTTTCTTTTGTTTTTCATAACGGTACTTATTATAGTCCATTACTTTTGCAACTGCAGGAACTGAAGTTCCACTCATTAAAACTAAGTCTAACCCAGCATAATTTGCTAAAGTTAATGCATCGCTTAATTTTTTTACACCTAATTTTTCTCCATTAGGTCCTATTACCATTAATTCTTCTACCTTAATTTGGTTATTGATTGGTAATTCCTCAATCTTTGCTATAAAAAATCGCCTCCATACAATTTAAAAGATGGATATCACTATCCACCTTAAAAAACTTAAAATCAAACATTTAGGTTTTTTACCCATTGATATTCTGCTCAATCAGGTGGATATAAAATCGCTTTCCTTTAAATAACAATCATATTTTACACTATTTAGTTTATGATTGTCAACCTATTTTTTGATTATTATTTCTCTTTCTTTGTATCTTATTTTTTAGCTGTTTTACCACCAATTGATTTAAAGCCATAATGTTCTCTTACTTGATTTTCTAATTCAAGAGATAACTCTTTATCATTTTTCAATAGAGTTCTAACATTATCTCTTCCTTGACCAATCTTTTCTCCTTTATAGGAATACCATGCTCCACTTTTATCTACTATACCAATTTCAGCAGCCAGATCAACAATTTCACCTTCCCTAGAAATTCCTTCACCATATAATATATCTACTGATGCAGTTTTAAAAGGTGGAGCTACCTTGTTTTTAACTACTTTTATATTCATCTTATTACCTAAAACTTGATCCCCGCTTTTTAATTGTTCGCCCTTACGAACATCAAGACGAATACTTGCATAGAATTTTAACGCTCTTCCACCTGGAGTAGTTTCAGGGTTACCAAATAAAACTCCTACTTTTTCTCTTAATTGATTAATAAAAATAGCGGTCGTTTTAGTTTTATTCATGCTTCCAGATAATTTTCTTAACGCTTGACTCATAAGTCTAGCTTGTAACCCTACATGTGAGTCCCCCATTTCACCATCAATTTCCGCTTGAGGAACTAATGCAGCAACGGAATCGATTACAACCAAATCAACTGCCTCACTTTTTACAAGTGCATCACAAATTTCTAATGCTTGTTCACCAGTATCAGGTTGCGATAATAATAGTTCGTTTATATCAACCCCTAGATTTCTTGCATAAACAGGATCTAGTGCATGTTCAGCATCAATAAACGCTGCTCTACCACCACTTCTTTGAACCTCAGCTATCGCTTGAAGAGCAATGGTTGTTTTACCACTACTTTCTGGTCCATAAATTTCAACTATTCTACCCCTCGGATATCCGCCTACACCTAAAGCAATATCTAATGTTAAAGAACCACTACCAGTTGTATCAATTTCTATGTGTTCTTCGCCACCTAGACGCATAATCGCACCAGCACCAAACTGTTTTTCAATATCAGCAAGTACTTGCTCTAAAGCTTTGTCTTTATCCTTTGATTCTTTTGCTACTTTCATTACGCTCTCCTTTTATTTAACTCTGACAAAATTATTGTATCTTAATCAATTTCAAATGTCAATATAAAAACGCAAATGTTTGTTCGTTTCTATTTTATAATAAAAATAACTAGTTTTTTCTAGTTATTTTACTTCCTTCTATTAATAGAAATAAGTTCTAAATCGACAGTTAATTGTTTAACTCTTTCTATTATTCTCCTAGCTTTAACTATATCTTGACTATCTTTAGATAAAGATAAATGTTTTTCTAGTTCTTCAATATTTAAATTACTAGTAAAAAATGTCGTTAGATGATTATTCATCCGACTTTGTAAAATAGTACCAAGAATTTCATCTCTTCCCCAATCACTGACTTTCTCTGCACCAATATCATCTATAAGCAAAATTTCTACGGTAGAATAATATCTAACTTTACTATCTAGTAAGTTAAAATTATCCTTAAGCAATCGAAGTAGTTCTGGAAAATATACAATTTCATAATTAGCTTTTTTCTTTTCTTTTAATTCATTTAATAAAGCCGCTATTAAAAAAGTTTTCCCACTTCCAAATGTTCCGTGTAAATATAATCCTTTATTAGTTTTAGTAATATCATAATTATCATAAAAGTTTTTTAACCATTTAATCAGTTCTACACGACTTTTATCTGTAACATCTATATCTTTCATTCTAGCTTTAAGAAGTTCCATATTAGCATCTTTATTTTCCATATCTTCTTCATATTTTTTTAAATATTTACAAGGTATATAATTAAATGTAACTTTACTACCACCCTTTTGTGGGTAATAAACATAACCACTGATATGATTTTTACACTTAGCTAGCCCCGGACATTTTTTACAATTTTCTAATTCATTTAAAGTATCCTCAAACGAAGATAAATTCTTTTTGATCTCTTCGTCTGTTAAAGACAATGATTTAATTAGTTTATTAAATTTAGGGTCCATTTTTTTATTAACTAATTTTTCCTCTGTCACTTTATTTACACGTACTTTTAGGGTTTCATTAATACTTTCCATTACTTAAACTCCTTTAATAATTCTTTCAATTCTTCTGCCTCTTGCTCGCTAACTTCTTTCTTTTCAATATTTTCATTAAACCACGCAGGTTCAATAGCTTTTGTTTTTTCTTTTTCAGTGGCTTTCTTTAAACTTTTTTTATGTTCTTTTTCCGCGAATAACATAGCTTCTTCTGCAGTTTTCAAATCAGCTCGTTTCCACTGCGCTGCAACAGTTTCAACATAATTAACAGTTAGTTTATTATTATTTTTACGCAAGCAATAATCCAAAAGAACATTCACTACAGCCGGTGTTAATTCTAAATCCACTAATAAAGATTCTACTAATTTTAAATCTTTTGCAGTTGGACTAGCCCCTTTATTTTTATTTTTCAGGTAATCATATGGTGAAATATTTTCAAACATTGCCACAATTTGACCGCGTAATGAATTATCACCAGAGGCTTTCTTTAAAAATTCTGGCTGAGTTCGATATACAATTGTCGGTAAACTATTTGAGGATAATTGATAATATTTTCTTACAGTATTACGCAAAGTATTTTTATCAATCATACCAAACTCATTAATACTCATTCTTATATATTCTATCATTTTTAAAGTATCTATATCATAAATAAAAGATAAATTATCAATTAGTTCTTTAGTCTTTTTATTAAATGCTTTATCAGACAAACTATCCTTTGGTATACTACTTGCAATTAAATCATAATCAATTTTGCTAGTAAGTTTTATTAAGGCAGCTTCTCTTTCTTTAATGTCGTCGACTTGATTGAAACTTTCCGATTTATACACTTCATCCATATTTTTAGTTATTTCTAAAAATCCAGAAAAGTCAAATTTCTTTTTCTGATATTGTTTTAAAATTTTTTCATATTCTTCAGAGCCAATATTGTTATATAAGACAACACTTAATATCGGATGATTTAAAAATTCTGAAGGATATAATGGAGAATATAATTCATATATATACACTAAGACATTTTCCTCTTTAACAAAAGACTTAACTAATCCTACTGCCTCAAGCGCCTCTCTAGCTTCTTTTAAATTTTTAGCGCTACATTTTAAAATGCTCATTAAATGATGATGTAACAAATATTCACTTTCTTCAGAAAATTTATTTAAATCTTGCCATAAAACTAAATATAATGAAACTGATAAAGAACCAATTATTGGCCCATAAAAAGTCATTAAGTTTTGTCTATCAACTTCACTTAATATTGTTTTATTTATAACCTTATAACGATCCGCTGGTAAAATTGAATAACTCATAGCAAGTCTCCTAACAAATATATATTATAAACGTATAATAACATAAAAACAAATAAATTTGTACAAATAAAAAAAGACAATAAATGCCTTTTATCTAACAATAGCTCTTGTCTTTTCTAAAATTGTAATTCTAGTTTTACCAATAGGAGTTTGACAACTTACTGTTTCTCCAATATGTTTTCCATATATAGCCAGTCCTATTGGTGAACTTGTAGTTACTATACTTAAATCTTCTACCAATTCATCAGATATTGTTAAAATTGTTTCAATAGGTTCTTCACCTTCGTGGTGAATAAGTAATGTTACACTATCTCCTAATCCAACTACGTCTTCAGGAATCTCTAATTGATCAATGATTTCCGCATTATCTATTTCTGCTTGCTCATTTTGAATTAAAGATATTAATATAGTTTCTTGTTCCATCATTAATGCTTGACCAGCATTATAGCAAAAGCCAATATGTTCATTATCCGCAGGATCTATTTCAGATCTACGAAGAGCATTAAGTTGTGATTGATAATGTGCAAGTCTTGCTTTTTTCTTTTCTAAATCACTACGAGTTAATTTCATAAAAAATAAATACCTTTCTTCTCATTCGAGATGTTATTATATCAAAACAATCCCAAAAAGCAAATTATTTAACTTTTCTTTGTAACAACCAAATAAAAGGTTTACCAAATACTATAGCCACTTTACGTTTATGACTTCTTCGTTTTTGGCGCATTAAATAACTTTGAACAGAGTCATTTCGGAAATTTAAAATCTCATTTGCTTTATCACTGTCTAGTAAAACTGGACTAGTATAGTTTTTAGCTATAAAGATCATCGTTAATAAATAATTAAAACTAATACCATGATATTTTAAAATATTAATAAGGAGTTCTCGGTATGTACTACGGCATGTTGCTCCGCCACCAATATTAATAATTTTTTTATTCAAGACATTTTGCTTATCTAAGGTTCTACAGAAGGCATAAGCTGCATCTTCTTTACTAATAAATTCGATTATATCATCCTTTTTAAGATTATAAATAAAAGATTCACATCTTAAATCACTTAATACTAAAGGAACTCTTATGATCGTATGATTTTTTGCCTTCTTGATAATTAATTTTTCTGAATTATACTTTGCCTCATTATAATAATCATAATCTCCTAGTTTTATTTTATTATCAACATGACCTTCATTATTTTTATACAAACTAGTAGTAGAGGCATAAACTAAATAACATTTCGGATTATAATAGTTTATAGCTCTTACGATATTTTCTGTTCCATTATATTCGATCATATCAACTAAATCTTTTTTATATTCCGCTAAAGGAGGCAAACAAGTTGAAAGATGAATTACTACATCGCTATCTTTAACAAGATTTTCAACTAAAGGTCGATCTAAAACATCTCCATACACAATATTAATTCTTTTACGATATCTTTTTAATCTTTTATATACTTTTTTGTTTTTTAAATCTAATGCTGTTATTTCATACTTTCCTTCAGCTAGTAAATATTTGATTAAACTTAAACCTACCGCTCCAGCTGCTCCTGTTACTAATACTTTTTTCATCTTTTCTACCTCTTACAACATATTTGTAATAACTATAAGTATTACTCCAATAATTATACCATAAAGTGAATAAATATTCTTTAACGAAGATAGTAACTCTTTTAAAAGTTCAAAGAAAGTTAAATATATTAGCATCCCTAAAGTGAAACATAAAATATAACTTGTAATTGTTTCTGATATAGTACCTATTAATAAACTAATAAGTCCTCCAGCAAATCCAGATAAAGTCAAAATACTAACATATAATTTTTTATTATTATTTAAACTTCCACCAATTTGAAATCCTAAAGGGATATTATGAAGTCCGATTGCTAAACACATCAAAAAACCTGCACTAACACTTCCCAACGTTACATTAAAAAGAGCCATACATTCAATAACATTATGAAGAGTTAAAGCTAAAATAGTAATAATACTAATATGTTCAAGATGGTTATTATGTTCTTTAATATTATCCCGTTTTTCTTTATGGTGATGTTCATGATGAGGTACAAATAAATCCATTATCTTTAACATCACAAATCCTAAAACAATATATAAACATTTAACAAAAGATATTTCTATAAATATTTCTGGAATCAAATCTAAAAATATTAAATTTAATAAAACAATAAATGCTAAAGCAATTGCAAAAACACTAATATTTTTCTTATTTTTACAGACATAATTAAAAATAATTCCTAAAAGAAAAAAAACGCCTGTAATTAACGTAAAGAATAATCCCATAAAAATCACCAATTCAATTTTAACACGATTATTAATTACATTCCACACGTTTTGCTTCTAAAGTTGCTTCATACGTTTTATTATCATTAACTGTTTGATCAACATTTTTAAACCATACTAACGTAATATCTGCTTGCCAATAATCTATTTTAGTATTATTTTTAGTAGTATTAATTTTATTTAAATAATTATTATCACTTTCCTGAGATGGAATTTTAATCCGGCCCGTCTTTTGCGTTATGTCCATATTGGTAATAACATTTTGATAGTTAATACCATCTTGCGATTTTTTTACATTTAATAAAAGTTCTGGTACATTTCCATTAGAATATTCAAAAATTACTTCATCAGGCAATTTTATTGCCATTGCATAACAGTATCCACTCTCTGGTTTAGTTGTCTCTAATTTTACATTTATATTAGCACTTGCAGTAAGATCATGTCCAATTCCTGGGGCAAAGTTATTAACATTTGCTTCGATAAAGGCATCTTCATTACCCGTAAAAGATAATGTATCAACCCCCTTAGATGTTACTTCCACATCAAAACCACCATAGAAATACTCCCTTGCAGTAAAATATGCATATGTTGCAAGTGAAGTAAAGACTACAATTAAGAAAATAAATAATAATAACCACACTACAGTTTTATTTTTTCGACTCATAATACTTTTCCTTTTTATTCACAAGTTATTCCAGTAACACCAACATAACTAGTATAATTTTTGTTATAAATATTTTGTACTACATCTAAATTATATATTGTTGCCGTTATCGTATAAACTTCAGTTACAGCCGAATCATATGATGTTATCGATAGATTTGATGCAAGTATCGATTCTTTATTAGCATTAGCTCTAGCTTGAAGTGTTGTAACCGGAGTTTCTGCTAAAACAGTTTTTCCTGTCGAATCAACAACTTTAATTGTATATTCTTTTAAGCCAGCATTTGTTGCATTAGGAGATGGTACATATGCAAATTCACTACTTTCAGTCCAATACAACGAATAAGTACATGTTGCCCCATTTGCTAAAAGAGTTACATTATATCTTTGACTTGCCGTATCACCAATTGCAGTATAATCGTTACTAGCATCTCCGTCTAGCATATCTGCCGTTGTAACTAATAGTGCTAAATTACCATCTGGGTATGCTGTAAAAACTGGTCTATATCCACTTGAAATATTCGATGTAATATTAAGGGTATTATTAGCTGTTACATCAGCAGTAAAATATGCATATGTAAGAGATCCTACGACAATTAACATTATTATTGCAGATATAATAACTAAAACAAAATTCTTTTTATTATTTCCATTCATGTGAATTCCTACCTTATAAATATAATATCATAAATGTCTATTTAAGAGCAATATTTATAACAACAAAAAACGACCAATAAAATGGTCGATTTTTTATATTTTCTAAGATAACCTAGCAAATAACATTATCAACAGTGAACACACCAGCAAAGTTTTTAGCAGCTAAACCAGTTTGATCAGCATTTCTATTATAGAATTTAGTAGTAAATGTCCAAGTAGAAACTGTTGATGTCTCAGCACTAGAACTAAAAATTGAAGCGCCAGTTACGATTGTAGTATATCTATCATCAGTTTCTTCATCAGTTTCCCAAGATAAATCAGTCCAATCTTTTTCTGTTTTGATAACATTATTTCCTTCAGCTGTTTTTGCATTTTGTGCACCAGCTCCAGTATGAGCTACAGTTGCTTGAATAGTAAACTCATTACCAGTTACACCTTGAGTATGTGCTGAATAAATGTGTTCTCCTTCACTAGTCCAAGTATAAACGATGTCATAAGTACAAGACATTTCTGTTCCATTAGCAGCTGATTTAAAATCTACTACTAAATCATTACCGTCTGTAGAAGTAGTTGCTGAATCAGCAACAACACCATCGCCAGCTTGAGCTCTTAACATTTCATCTGCAGTAATTTCTAAAGATAAAGTTCCTGCATTCGCAGTAAATGCGGCTGAAGCCGGTTGAGTTGTAGCTGTGAACTCTAATCCATCTCCAGTTGTAGGCGCACTTGCGAAATATGCAAATGTAGCTCCTACTACTGCTACTAATAATGTAGCTACTGCGATAACTGTTAATAATAAAGTATTTCTTTTTTCCATCTCTTTGTTATCTCCTTTCTATTATAAATATAACATAAGTAGTATTTACTTATCAAGTACTTTTCACACTAATTTAACAAAATTAACATACAACATTTGTAACTGCTAAATGAGCGCCATATGATTTGCCCATTAAGTTACTCTGATCAGCAGATATAGAGTAAAATTTTAGTGTAAATGACCACGTTGCTTTTGTTTGGCTTGCTGATTTACTATATATTTCTGCGCCAGAAATTATTTTAGATCTTCTACCGATACTTCCGGCAGTTCCTGTCCAAGTAAAATCTGTTAAATTAGTCTCTCTTAAAAGATTATTGTTATAATTATGTCCTGTTGTATCCCCTGTCACCGATTGACTTCCTTGAAGGGAAATTTCATATTTATATTCATTATTAAATATCATAGAAGGTACAGTATATTGATTTTCAGTATCCCAAATAAATTCTATATCATATGTACAATGAACAGTTTTACCTTCCACAGGGGATGATAAAACTGCCACTACTTGACCAGCATCATTTTTTACCGCGGTTAAACTCGGCTCTTTCAAATCATCTTCTGTTACATTAAATTCAATTTGATCCAGAGTGTATGCTGTAAAAGTTGCAGCTTCTGATGTTGTTGTATTAATATTCAACGTCCCATTATTATTAAACTTTGAATTAAAATATGCATATGAGGCGCTTATAGTAACTAGAAGTAGCATTATCAGTGCGCATCCGGTGATAAATAAATTTGTGTTATTCCTCATCACAAAAACACCTCTCCGTCTACACTCATCGATTGTACATCTATTGTCCCATCTTCATTCAAATACAATACTAACCACGCCGTCTTAATACTTAAAGATTCTATCCCCGTTAAAATATAAGCCTTTGGAATTGTATATGAGGAAGTCGCGACACTATTTGAATTATTTTTCAAATTATTTGCAGATAAAATTGCCCCTGGGGAAGTATAATATGTATAAGCACTATTTTGAATAAAAGTCCCTACCTGGCCAATCGCCTGTGTAGTCGATTGGAGTGAAGGTGTATCGCCAGTTTTGACATGGATAGTTGTCTTATACTCCCGTTCTCGAAAAAGCACTGATATATTATAAGTACCTGTCGGAACATTTTCTAATGAATACATATATTCTGAGTTGTCGCTTACTATTGATGTTAACTTGCCGTTTTGTAACTTTACAATTGCGTCATCAGCAGCATATATCTTATCTTCATCAGAATCATAATACTTGACAACGCCTTTTAAATTATACAAAGTCTTACTTACTAACGTTTCCTGCTCAACATTTACTCCAAGGTATACAAGACCTCCATCATATGTAAGGGGAATATCTTCATCTAACCATACTTTCATGGCATATTTGGTACTTTGGTTACCTGCATCAAATATTCCATAATTCAAAAGATAAGCATTATTAAATATACTATTAGTATTACTTGAAGATATAACTAAATCCGCTAGTGAAACAGGTCCAATTTCGGGAGTAGAACTTACAGTAGAACCAGTCATAGGAAATAATGCTACATTTATATATTCCATCGGAATTAAATTATCAACAGTCGCACCATTAGGAAGTGAATTCATTGCATATCCTATATTCATTGTATAAAAAATGCTATATACATTATCTTTCGATATTTCTATAATTCCATAATCATTTTGAGCAAGACCCCTTTCATCACTCATTGCTCCGATTGCATAATCAGTAGTCGTATAACTAATAGTCGATGTTAAATCTCCAGTAGTAATTATTAACGCATTACCACTTACTTTAGAACGTGTAACGTATGAATAAGATATACCTAAAGAAAGGCATGCAAAAGAAATAAGTGCTATTATTACAACTAGTATTGGTGTATATCTGTTATACTTCATACCTTCACCCTAGCATAATAATAGCACATATTTATTTTCTACTCAACAAATTTTATCAAACTTTTTTAACTGTGAAATATTATCATTTATTAATTTTAAGAGTTTTTCTCCAACAGCTTTTACTTCTGTATCTATAGTATCATATTCCATCAGTTTAGTAGTTAAAATCCCTACACTTTTATATGAACCTTCAATCATCATCTTTAATATAATATCATCGGCATTTTCTTTCATTAATTTCATTTCACTATAAAATTCAGAACTCATTTTAGTCATAAAATTAATTTTTTTAGGTTTACATTTATAACCACTTAATAACTTTGTACATTTCCTTGTAATTTTTTGAAACTCTTTTTTCTCTCTTTCAATTTCTCTTTTTAATTTATCATCTTTAACTTTATATAATACATCATCAATACCTACGATACCCATTTCAGCATTTTGATAAACATCGTTTAAAAAATTTATATTTTTAGTCATAAAAAATCACCCATAATTATTATGGATGATTATTTTTGATTTATACTTCTTGAACTACCGCTATAATCATAGGTTTACATTCAGTTTCTTTATATAAATATTCGCCTAATTCTTCACGAATTTGATTTTTGATTAAATTAAAATCAATATAATTTGGAGTTATATTATTTGTAATAACTGCTTCACAAATCTTTTTAATTTCTTCAATCATTTCTTTAGAATCTTTAACATAAATAAAACCTCTTGTTGTTACTTCTGGTCCAACTAATAAAACTTTATCTTTTTTAGAAACAGTAGCACTAATTAAGACAATTCCATTTTCAGATAGTATTTCACGATCTTTAATAACTAAATCACCTATATCATCAGAACTGTTTCCATCAATGAAAATATCATCAACTTTAATATGTTCAAATTTATCTTCTAAGACCTTGTCGGTAATTGTAACAACATCACCATTTTGTTTAAGCAATATGTTTTCACTAGGAATATTTAATAGAGAAGCTACATTGGCGTTACCTACCATGTAACGATATTCGCCTTTAACAGGCATATAATATTTAGGATTAAGCAACTTAATCATTAACATCAAATCTTCTTGAGAAGCATGTTGTAAAATAGAATATTGTTTAGGAATATCAATAACATTACAACCAAATTTTGCTAGTTCATTTTCAAGTTTTACAAATATCTTTTCACTACTATCGTATTTAGGTTCTGCAAAAACAACAGTATCGGTAGGAAGTAATGAAATAAATTTATCATAACCACTTAATATTTTATTTAAATTCGCATACGGATAAGCTTTATCATCACATACTAACAACACAGCATTATCATCTTTTAAATTAGATAGATCTCCTAAAATACCATCTTCAACTTGTAAATAATTATTTTCGATTGAATAATTAATAACATTTTGCAATTTTTTACCCATAACTACAACTTTACGATGAGTTGAGGCAACTGAATTAAAAATTTCTTGAATTGTATATAAATGATTTGGAAGTACACTAAAAATAATTCTTTTATCATTATGTTTTACAACATCTTTAAAGAAATTTTGTAATTTATGTTTCGGAGATGTATGACCAGGAACTTCCGCAAAACTACTTTCACATAATAAACAAAGAACACCTTGTTTTCCAACATATGCTATTTTTCCTAAATCACTTTCATAAGCTCCCATCATTGCTGGGTCTATTAAAAAATCACCTGTATAACAAATTGCTCCATCTTCCGTATTAATAACATACATTACAGAATCTGGACAACTATGCGAAATCGCAATTGGAAATATTGAAACTTTACCAAACGGAATTTTTTTATGAGCTTTGATTTCAACAATATTTTCCTCTTTAACACCATCTTCTATTAAACAAAATTTAGTAAATTTCGTAGCATAAATTTTTACGCCAGGAATTTGGCTTATTAAATCATCAACACTTCCCATATTTTCTTGATGCCCATGCGTTATGAAAATACCTTTAATTCTTTTTTTATTTTTTATTAAATATGAAAAATCGGGAATTATATAATCTATTCCTAATAAATTTCCTGTAGCATATTTTAAACCACAATCAAAAACAAAAATATCGTCATCTATTTCAATAACATAGGCGTTTTTTCCATTTTCATCTAATCCGCCCAAACCAAAAATTTTAATTTTACACATTCTTATCACCTTCAAAATAAAGTTTTCTTGGTGAAATAAGTATATCAAAAATCACTTAATAAATCAACTTTATTACTTGGCGTATCTTTTCTCACTAATAAGTTCACTAAGATAAATGATATCTAAATCACGATATGATACTTTTTTTAATAATAATTTAAAATTAGACAAAGTTAATTCATCGCTAATAAAAATTATGTCTCCCGAAGTTATTTCTCCCCCTATTATAGAGACGTTATCTACATAATATGTAGGCTCAACTAAATATTTTTTTGCTTGTCGACATTTATCTTCATTATTTTTGTTAACAATACATATATTAGTGTTTATTTTATATTTATCTAAAAGAATATCTAATTTTTTTAAATCATTTTCATTATTAATTTGTTCAAACCTACTATCATTATTAAACTCAGAATAATTTATTAATTTGTTAACTTTTAGCAAGATATTTTCCAAGTATTTTTCAACCTGAGGATTATTGGCAAATATTATTGATACCGCTTTTTTTATTTCATTACCACGATTAATAATTAGGCGCTTATTTTTTTCGATTGATGTATCCGGTTCAACTTCATTAAAAACCAGCTTGTTTCTTGAATATAGATAATCTTTTTTCATTTGATAATAACTATCTAATTCATTAATTTCTAAGCCGTTTAATCCGGGTGTTATATATTTTCCCGTAATAATAGCATTTGTAAAAGCTTTATTTTCAACTTTTTTATGTTCTATAATTTCCTGCATTAAATCACTTTCATAAATAATCATCGTTGAGATCTTATCTGTGTAATAAAAACTAAAAACAATTAAGATTAGTAAACTTATATATTTTAAAATATCTTTCATTTTCCCTCATTTTAAATATATGTTTATTTCAAAAAAAAATTGGCGATTAACCAATCTTTTGTTTTATTAGTTCAATTCCACGTTTATAATCACGGAATAATATTTGATATAAAATTTCATCTTTACGTAGCTCATTAATAAATGCAACTTCTTCTTTTGTAAAAGTCCGATATTTTGGTGCAGTAGCATCTTTTATTTCAACAATCACATCCGCTCCTAATAAATAATCAGAAGATACACCTAAAATATAAATCATTTCAATAATAGTTTCTAAATTAGGGTTACGTTTTTCATTTTCATATAAACTAATTGCAGCTTTACTTAATCCCAATAATTTTCCTAATTCTTCTTGAGATAAATTTTGATTTTTTCTTGCTTCTCTTAATCTTGAACCTATTACCATTTCTACCTCAACTCTCATGTTTAGTATAAAAGAATCTAAGTTTATATTGTGTAAACATTACCGTCTGTAAACTTTTATGTGTTTACTATGCAAAATCAGTTTTTATTTATGCCGAAAAAAAAGAAAGGTTATTCACCTTTCTTTGTTCTTTTACTACTTTTTTCATTTTGTTCTTCTTTAACTTCTTTGTTTTTATTACTTGATAAGAACGTTACTTTTTCTGCTACTACTTCCATTACAAAATGTTTTTTACCATTCTCATCATCGTAATTAGAAGTTTGAAGTCGTCCTTTTATACCTATGACATCACCGCAGTGACAGTATTCAGCAGTATTCGAAGCAACGCCATTCCATAAAACACATCTTATAAAATCTGATTCATAAATTCCTTCAGGATTTTTAAAGTTTCGAGTAACTGCAACATTAACACTTGTTACTTGTTTACCGGTATCAGTCATAGTAACCTTTGGATCTTCTGCTAACCTTCCTACCAAAACAACATGATTCATTTTGCCTCCTTTCACTGGCAATATATCACTTTATTTATTAACGTTCAAATCATCAAAAATTAAAATTGTTCTAGACAAAAATAAAAAAAGAAACAGAAAAAATTCCATTTCTTTACTTTTTGTACTTACAATTTTAAAAATCTTATTCTTTTAACAATCTATTAAGTTCAACCGCATATTCCATAGGCAAGCTTTTTTTGAAATCTGATATAAATCCCAAAACAAACAAGTCTTTAGCTGCCTTTTCACTTAAGCCTTTACTCATCAAGTAGAAAAGTTTTTCTTCATTAATTTTTGATATGGTAGCTTCATGCTCTAGTGTACTTGAATTATTTAAAACAATATTTTTAGGATAAGTATTTGATTTTGAATGATCATCCAAAATTATTGTATCACACTTAACTTTTGCATAAGAGTTAGTAGCATTTTTAGCAATTTTAACCGTCCCACGATAATTGCTAATGCCACCGTCTTCGCTAATTGATTTACTTAAAATGTTACTACGCGTATTTTTACCTAAATGAATCATTTTAGCCCCTGCATCTAGATATTGACCATTTTTAGCAAAAGCAATACTTATTGAATTACCAACAGAATTATCCCCTTTTAAAATACAAGAAGGATATTTCATAGTTACTCCACTACCAACATTGCCATCAATCCATTCCATATATCCATTTTCTTCGACAACAGCTCTTTTGGTAACTAAATTATAAACATCTTTACTCCAGTTTTGAATTGTAGAATACTTACATTTACTATTTTTACCAACATATATTTCTACTACTCCAGCATGCAGTGAAGTTGTTGAATAGTTTTTAGCAGTACACCCTTCAATATAATGTAATTCTGAATCATGATCTACTATAATGATGGTTCTTTCAAATTGTCCTAAATTTTTGGTATCAATTCGAAAATAACTTTGTAATGGCCGGTCCACTTTTGTATGAGGCGGAATGTAGATAAAACTTCCCCCACTCCATAAAGCACTATTTAATGCTGTATACTTATTTTCATCATATTTTACAAGATTATTAAAATACTTTTGAAATAATTCAGGATACTTTTGCAAAGCTTCATCTGTAGAAGTAAAAATAATATTTTCATTCGAAGAACTATGATAAACCACTTCACTTTCATATTGGTTTGTTACCCCGTCAAGATATTTTTTTTCGGCATCTATTACTCCTAAATCTTTAAAAGTATCACGTGCAGTCTTATGTACGCTTTGCCAATCACAACTCGGAGCTTTAAAGTTTCCCTTATAATATTTAATTTGATTGAAATCGATTTTCAGAGTTGGTCCAAATGATGGATTTTCTAATTCACAAAATTTATGGTATGCTAAAACTCGAAATTCAGTCATCCATTTCGGTTCATTTTTTCTCTTTGATAGCATCTTTACAAATTCTTCGTTTAATTCATTATTCATACCAATCACAAAATTATAATACAATAATTACGCTTTAAAAACAATTGTAATTAAAATTAAATTTTGATAAACTAATTATAGTAGGAGTTAATATATGAATAATAGTTTTGATGAAAGTATTGATTTAGTTTATCAAAGTCTTATGGCTACTTCTCTTAATGCACAAACAGAAAAAGTTTTATCACAATTTATGGAAGCATACCATCAAACACTGCAGGAACATTTAAATTCTGAAATTGAATTACCACAAGTTACTGAAAGATTAAGAATATTGACAGGTCCTATTCAAGAGGCTTTAAATACACCTGATGATGGAAACCTACATCCAGCAGCTGATTTCATTAAAAATAAATTAAACGAACAAGGCAAAGAAATGGAAAAACCCTTTGCTAGAGTATTAAAAAATCCTAATGCTCCATCATTACACAATTCTCAAGAAGAAATGAATGGTTTCTCATTTGCAATTATTATTGTATGTTTTACCATCGTCTTAGGAATGGTTTTAGGAGCACTATTATTCTTAATAAAATAAATCGAGTCCATTATTTGGACTCGATTATTAATTTTATAGCAGTTTTTTGTTCACCACTAATTTCTATATCACTAAATGCTGGAATCACAACCAAATTGACCCCCATCGGAGCTACAAACCCCCGAGCTATTGCAATAGCCTTAACAGCTTGATTTAAACTTCCAGCACCTATTGTTTGAATTTCAACAGTACCATTTTCCCGAAAAATATTTGCGATTGCTCCCGCAACTTTACTAGGATTAGATTTTGAACTAACTTTCAATATTTCCATATATTTTCCTTTCTACATTTAAATATATGGATAAGATATAAAAATATTAATAAAAAAAGTAATATCTTTAAATGATATTACTTTTTCTTATCTAATAAATAATTGGTAACAGGATCAATTAGTTCTAGTACACCATGAACAAAATAGAAAAATCCTAAAACTAATATTTGAACTTCTGCTTCATAATATAAATTAATAACTGATAACAATCCAATTAATATAAATAATATTAATGTAATTATTCTAAAAATCCAAATAGACCGATTGCGATCATGATAATAATCACATTTTTTTAATTTTATCATACTCATTAAAACAATCCAGACAAATAATGTTAATGCTAAGTTTAAGGGACTATTGTCTACCTCTAAAAAGCCAAGTAATAATAATGTAATTATGCTTGCTATCATTGTAAGTAGCCCTTCATAATCTTTTTCTTTACTAGTTAAAATAAATTGAATTAGATTCATAATGCCATAAAATGCTAATACACCAATAAAAATATATTTTACATTAACAATTTTTAATAAAGGAAAAGTTAAAACTAAACTACCGACAATTATTAAAGCAACCGCAATAATAAAATCAACTATTTGTTTTCTTTTCATTTATTCCTCCGAAACGACGATCACGACCATTATAAACTTCTAAGGCTTTATCAAAATCTTCCGGTTTAAAAGCTGGAAAATGGATGCTAGGAAAATAAAATTCTGCGTAGCTTGCTTGCCATAACATAAAACCACTTAATCTATTTTCACCGCTTGTTCTAATCAACAAATCAATAGGTGGTAAATCTTGATATAAATGACTATTTATAACTTCTTTAGAAATATCATCAATATTTAAATTTCCTGCTTGAACTTCTTGAATTATTTTTTTTGTAGCATCAACAATTTCCCATTGGCTATCATAATTGACACAAATATTGAAAATACCTGCAGTATTATCTTTAGTTGACTCTTCTACTTCTCTAATGATTTTCAAAACATCAGCTGGAAGCGGAGATTTTCTAATTCCAGAAAAAACTATTTTAATATTTTCTTTTTTTAATTCTTTTTCATACTTTTTAAAACCTTTAACAAATAACCTCATTAAAAAATCAACTTCTTGTTTACTTCTCTTAAAGTTTTCAGTAGAAAATGCATAAACACTTAATACTTTTACACCCTTATTAAATATATATTTACTTAGTTCTTGTAAATTATCAAAACCAGCTTGATGTCCTTCACTTCTGGTAAGGCCACGATCTTGTGCCCATCTTCCATTTCCATCTAATATAAATCCAACATGATTTGGTATTTTCATACTTTCACCTCAACAAAAGTATATTATTTTATAAATCTAAAGTCAAATCGCTTTACTACATATACTATATTATTTTTTCTTATGTTATAATTTTTATAATAGAGGTAATGTTATGATGAAATTAGGTTTTGATAATGATTTGTATGTAAAAATACAAAGCGAAAAAATAAGGGAGAGATTTGGTTTGTTTGACAAACTTTATTTGGAAATTGGAGGAAAATTATTCGAAGATACGCATGCTGCTCGTGTTCTACCTGGGTTTGACCCTGGAGCCAAAATAGATATGTTTCTTGAATTAAAAAATGATCTAGAAATTATATTTTGTATTAACGCTGGAGATATAGAAAGAAACAAAACAAGATCAGATTACGGAATAACTTATGATACAGAAATTATTAGATTAATTGAAAATTCAAAAAAGAAAGGTTTTAAAGTTAATAGCGTAGTTATTACACTTTATAATAATCAACCTAGTGTTGATAAATTCATCAAAAGATTAGAAAGACATAAAATTAAAACATATATTCACAGATTTACTAAGGGATATCCTACTGATATCGATATGATTGTATCCGATGAAGGTTATGGTGCAAATCCATACATCGAAACCACTAAACCGCTTGTTTTAGTAAATGCTCCAGGACCAGGGAGCGGTAAATTAGCTACATGTCTTTCTCAACTTTATCACGAACATCAAAAAGGTGTAAATGCTGGATATGCTAAATTTGAAACTTTTCCAGTATGGGATTTACCATTAAAACATCCAGTTAATTTAGCCTATGAAGCAGCAACTGCCGATTTAAAAGACGTTAATATGATTGACCCATACCATCTAGAACATTATGGGAAAATGGCTGTAAATTACAATCGGGATGTCGAAACATTTCCAATCTTAAAAGCAATTTTAAATAAAATAACTGGAAAAGATATCTACTACTCACCTACCGATATGGGAGTAAATATGCTAGCTAACGCTATAACTAATGACGAAGTAATTAAAGAGGCTGCAAAAAAAGAAGTTGTTCGGCGCTATTATCAAGAAAGATGTAATTATAAACTAGGATTAAGCAACGAAGATGCTATACAAAAAATTAAACTATTAATGAACGAATTAGAAATTGATAATGATCTATTAGATACAGTACAACCAGCAATTGAAAAATCTAATAAAGTTCATAGACATGTTGTTTCACTTAAACTTCCTAATGGTAAAATTGTAACAGGGAAAGAAACTGACTTATTAAGTCCTGCTAGTAGCGTTATACTAAATGCCATTAAAGAGATTACAAAAATCCCTGATGAAATTGATTTATTATCCGAATCAGTACTTAAACCAATTTTAAAATTACGTGAAAATTCACTATCAGATTACATTAAAACTTTACAACTTCAAGAAGTATTAATCGCTTTAAGTATATGCGCAGTTACTAATCCGATCATTCAAAAAGCACTTAATAATATTCAAAAATTAAAAGATTGTGATGCACATGCTACTTATATTATTTCTAATGGAGATTTAAAGACATTAAAAAGTTTAAAAATAAATTTAACATGTGAGCCAGTATTTTTTAACGATAGTATCGATTAAATAAAAAAAGATTTTAGAAAACTTTTCTAAGATCTTTTTTTTGTTAAAAATTTACCTGCAATCCGGTATTTATCTTTATTTATAATATATAAATAACCAAATACTGAATATACTAAAGCCCCAATAAAATTGACAACCAAATCTTTCATTGTATCATGGAGTCCGATGTCTAAATAGCCGTCTAATTTTACAAGTTCTTTGCCATCTTCATCATAGATAATAGTATAATCTATTCCTTTTATTTTTATAACCTTATTACTATTAGTCTCATCTAAAGTCACAGTGTTAATATTATCTACAATTTGATCTTTTTGCATATCTCTATGTAAAGTCTTATCAATACCATATTCATAAAATTCCCACATAACCCCTATAGTCATTGAAAAACAAAATGCCACCAAGGAAACAAATAACGGCGAAAGATTAATAGAATCAACATTTTCATTTAAAATATAAACAAGTGAAAATCCTAAACTAGCACATAAAAAACCATTTATAGTATGTAAAATAGTATCAAAATTAGCAAAGATACTATAGAAATTATTAATTTCCCCTAAAATTTCCGCAGCAAAAATAAAGATATACACAATACTTTCAAATACTGATGGAAATTCTATTTTTAGTGTCTTCTCAAGTAAAGTGGGCATCAAAAACAAAATAAGTGAAAAGACACATAAAAATGCATTTTCATAATTACCGTGTATTAGTTCATTTATTAAACAAACAATAACTGCAGTTCTTAATATAACATATACAGTTAAAGCTTTCTTATCACTTTTTCTAACTGCTTCTTTAAGCTTATTTTTTGATTTGAAAAACATATTATCCCTCCCCTAATAATTTATTTGTATCGAACTTTTTTGTACACCTCAAAAACAATTAAAACAAAACTAGCTATTCCAAACAAATAAATTAAATGTAAAAATGGAATCGATGCAGTTTGTAAAAGTCGCGATAAAAAAGGAACTTCCATGACAATAATTTGCAATAATACAGACGCTACAACGCCTACTACAATTAATTTATTTCCTCTAATTGGCACTTTAAATGCTGACGTTTTCTCACTACGACAATTAAACACATGAATATTTTGAATAAATACCATTAAAGCCATAATGTAGCCACGCGCAACCGCGATATCCATATGAAGAATATTAATTAAAATATACCATACAGTAAACACTAAAAATCCTGTTACAATACCAGATAAAATAATTTCTCTGAATAATTCCCCATCAAATAAAGGCTCTTTTGGATTACGAGGTTTATCTTTCATTATATTTTTTTCTGCTTTTTCAAAAGACAAAGCCAAGTCTTGAATTCCATCTGTTACAACATTTATCCACAATAATTGTATTGCAACAAGTGGCATAGGTAAATTAAAGATGATTGATAAGCAAAAGAATAATACTTCTGCAAGGCCACATGAAATTAAGAATAATATTATTTTTCTAATATTAGCATAGGCTACTCGCCCTTCCTTAACGCCAGCAACAATAGATTTAAAATTATCATCAATAATAATCATATCTGCTGTCTCACGAGCAATATCAGTTCCACTTCCCATAGCTACACCAATATTGGCACTTTTTAAAGCTGGAGCATCATTTACTCCATCACCAGTAACCGCTACAAACTCTCCTTGTCTTTTTAAAGATTCTATTATTTCTAATTTTTGTAGTGGCGTTACACGAGTAAATATACATTTGCTTTTAACAAATTCATCAAATTCTTTTTTATCTTTTGTTAAATATATATCAACTTCATCACCAGTTGTTACTTCATTAAATGAATCGGTTAATTTTAAGTCTCTTGCAATCGAATATGCTGTAAGCGGATGATCACCAGTTATCATTAATACTTTAATACCTGCATTACGGCACTCCTTAATTGAAGCAACTGCCTCTTTACGGATTGGATCAATAAATCCAACCATCCCCATAAAATTTAAATTTTTGATATCATTAGTACTATATGATTTCTTAGCATTTATTTTTCCATTAGCTACAGCTATAACTCGGTATCCATCAGCTGCCAATCTTTCATTTTGTTCATCTAATAAAGATGAATCAATCTTATCTTTAATTAAATTACATTTATTACAAAAATTTCTAACTACTTCCAAAGAGCCTTTTACCGTACAAAATACTTCATTATCTTTTTCATAAAAAACTGCAGAATATTTATTTTCTGATTCATAAGGAATTATTTCTAATACATTAACATCTTTAAGACTTACTTTAGCTTTTTTACCTAAAATAAGAAAAGCTAAATCGATTGAATCACCAATAAGATTATCTTTTTCAATTATCGCTTCATTATTAATTGTACCTAAAAAAGCTATCTCTTTAGCTAATTGAATATTTTCGCCTTTTATTTGTCCTGTAAATTCATATCCAGTTCCTGTTATTTCGTATTCAGTATTATCTGGTAGCAAGATTTTTTTAGCAGTTTGTTCATTTACTGTTAAAGTACCTGTTTTATCACTAGCAATAACAGTACAACTACCAAGTGATTCAACTGAATTAAGTTTTTTTACAATTACATTTTTCTTTGCCATTTTATTAGAAGCAATAGTTAATGCCATTGTTAATGCTAAAGGAAGTCCTTCTGGCATCGCAGATACCGCAAGCGCTATAACTGATAAGAATATTTCGTGATACGGAACATCTTTCATAATTAGGAGAGCCGTAATAAATACAGCAATTATAAGCACTAATAAACTTATTTGTTTTGAAAATTTTTCTACACGGATAGTCAGTGGAGATTTAGTATCTTCTGCATTATTAATGCTATTTGCAATTTTACCAATTTCAGTTTTTAAACCGACAGCTACAACAATAGCATGCACTCTTCCTGTTATTATATTGGTTCCCGAAAAAAGCATGTTACTTTGTTCGTTTATTGAAACTTTATCTTTCTTTATTGTTTCATTATTTTTAGTAACATGTAAACTTTCACCTGTTAAAATAGCTTCATCTACTAACAAATTATGAGCCTCTACAATTCTAAGATCAGCAGGAATTTTATCGCCTGATTCTAAAATAAGGTAATCACCCACTGTTATTTCCGAAGATTCTATTTCCACTTCCTTACCATTACGCATAACTCTAGTTTTAACTGTAACTAATTTTTCTAAAGCTTCTGCTGTATTATTTGCTTTATTTTCTTGATATGTTCCTAAGATAATATCAATTAAAACTATAAGTAATATAGCAATTCCGTCAATATATTCTCCAACAACAAATGATGCTAAAATAGCAAATAATAATAAAATAATTATTGGATCTTTAAACTCATTAAAAAAAATTTTAATAACACTATCTTTCTTTTTATGTGGCAAAACATTTTTGCCGTATTTTTCATAGCAAGCTTGAACCTGTTTATTATTAAGACCTTTTTCGCTGGTTTTTAGTTCTTTTTTTATCTCTTCAATACTTTTTTTATAATACATGATTCCTCCTATAAAAAAACTTATCTGCCTAAAATGCAGACAAGTCTCGTTATTTAAAATAATTCCAGATAAGCAAATCGAATATGTTGGTTTTATTACACGTTATATAGTGCTAACTACTCCCTCGTCTATTATGATTATAGCACTTTTCGATGTTGCTAACAACAAATTATATAAGTTCCTTAATATTTTGTAATTGATCAAAAGCATATTCTTTTTCAGTTTTATTAAGCATATTTTTTAGTCTAAATTTTTGTTTCCTTATTTCATCTTCTCCTAAAATAATTACATAATTAATATTTTCTTTATTAGCATAATCCAAACTCTTTTTTAGCTTTTTACCACTGAAATCTATTTCAACATTAATATTCATTGCTCTTAACTTACTTGCTAAATGCAAACTTTCAATTTCAGTTTCCATCGGAATGATTAAAATATCTATTAAAGACTTTTGCCCTATGCTTTTATCATTCTTTAAAATTCCATAAATTGGGGATAGACCAAAACTAATTCCTACAGCTGGGTATATATTATCATCACTAATAAAATCAGTAATCATGTTATCATACCGACCTCCGCCGCCAATACTACATTTTATCTCACTATTTTTTGCATAAACTTCAAATACATTACCAGTATAATAATCTTGTCCTCGGACCAATGTAGAACAAAAACTACATTCGTCATTTAGCCCCAATCTTTTTAAACAGTTAAATAAATTATTAATATCTTTAAGTCCAGATCGAATTTCTTCATTTGAAGTATTATTAAATTTATCATTTAATTCTAATAACGAAAGATTAAATAAACTATATAAATTATCAACTTGCATATTATTTAAACCAATGCTTAATAGATTATTTTTAAATTCTTCAGTTGTAATTTTTTCTTTCTTATCAATTAAAGTAATACATGTATTTACTAAATCAAGTTCTATACCAGACTCTATAATGAGGCCACTTATTAACTTACGATTATTATATTTAATCACGATATCTATTCCTAATTTCTTAAATGCAGTAGAATATAAACTTAAAAGCTCAGCTTCAATATACTGACCTTGTAAACCTACAACATCAACGTCACATTGAGTAAATTCTCTATCTCGGCCTACCTTAACCGGTCCATCTCTAAACACTTTACTAATTTCATATCTTTTAAATGGCATTCTTACTTCCTTTTGATTAAGTGCAATAAACTTAGCAAAAGGGACTGTCAAATCATAACGCAATCCTAACTTTCTTTGACCTTGATCATATAATTTATAAATCTCTTTTAACAAATCATTTGTTTCATCATACTTATCACTTAAAATATCGTAATAGCATAGTATCGGAGTCTCAATTGGATTATAACCATAATTTTCAAAAACCCCCTTTAAAGTATCATTAATATAATTTCTAATTTTTTGTTCATTCGGTAAAAAATCATAACCACCTTTTACATTTTGTATTTTCATCATATTTCCTTTCTTTCACTAAAAAAGCTATACAAATGTGATACTTGTATAGCTATAATTTATATATATTAATTAGATACAAGCACCACAAATAGCACTTGCATCCACAACAATTAATGTCGTTTTAACAAGTGCAGAGAATTATGATGATGTACTAATGCATTACTATTTTTTAACATAATACTCTTCCTTTCTTTATTTGCATGGTAACATACAAATGTTAATTTGTCAAAAAAGAAATATAATTTATATTTATTCTATTTTATTAATCCATTATATAAATTACTTGCATAGGAAAAATCGGCAATATTTTCAAAGTTATCTAAATATTTCTTTTTTTCATTTTTATAATTTATGTAATAAGCATGTTCCCACATATCAACTGTAAAAAGTGGTAAACACCCGTCCATTAAAGGCGTATTTTGATTTGAAGTATTAACAATATCTAAATTACCATTGCATTTTAATACTAAAAAAGTATATCCTGATCCCTTAAGTTGCATGGCTTTTTCTTTAAATTGGCGCCAAAATTCATCATAACTGCCAAAAGCTTTTTCAATAGCCATTAGTAATTGTCCGGCCGGTTTACTATTTTTATCTGCACACATACTGCGCCAATATAAATTATGATTTAACACTCCTCCTAAATTAAATAAAATATCCTCTCTATAGCTCAATGGGAATTCATCTATATGATAAATTAATTCACTTAAACTATAATGGTAATTATAATCATTTTGCATTAGTAATTCATTTAATTTATTAATATAATTTTGATGATGTTTAAAGTAGTGAATTGCTACCGTATGAGTATCAATATATGGCTCTAAGTCTTGAAATAGATATGGTAAATTAGGTAATTGGTACATAGTTCCTCCTATATAAATATAATCAAGAACTATTAAAATTATGAATTTATTGCATAAAAAAAGCAGCTAAAATACTGCTTTATTGTATGCTATACTAGCTGACATAGGAAATGACAAATCCACAAACGTGGTTTTGCCGAATAGATTTAAAAAAACTCACACCTAACTCACCAAAGTTACAGATGTGAGCTTTTTATTATGTATTCCATGTATCGATTCTGTTCCAGAACTCATCATTTCTTCCGTTATAATATTTCTCTAATACTTTATCCATAATTCTATATGTTTCTAATGCTTCTGATGCTAAACATGTATTTAAATGTTCTCCTGTAATCATAGATTTTACGACATTTTCAACCATACTCTCCTGAATAATCTTTGGATCAGGAATTTCAAATTCTTCGCTATATTCCTTTGTTGTTACAACAATTTTATTACTTCCATGAATTGAAAATATAATTTTTCCTTTTGTACCATAAATTGTCATTTCATCTTTTTTATCTAATGCTAATGAATTAAAATTAGCAGTTCCAATTATACCTTTATCTGTTTTAAAAGACATTACTACTATATCTTCTACAGCATATTCTTTATTATTATTTATAGCTATTCCATTTACTTCTACAAAATTACCTAGTAAAAATACCATTATATCTATAGTATGTGGTGCTATATCATAAAATTTTCCCCCTCCTGAAAGTTCTGTGTTATATAACCAAGTATTATTTATTTCTTCTGGATTATATTTTCTGTTTAATCTAAAATCACATTCACATATATCCCCAATTATACCACCATCAATTATCTCTTTGATTTTCAAAAATCTTGGCAAGGCTCTTCTATAATGAGCTATATACAAAGGAACGTTTGCCTCTTCAAACATTTTTGTAATTTTCAAAGCCTCTTCATAATTTCTTGCAAACGGCTTTTCTATATATGTTGGCTTTTTGGCATTGCAACACATAATTGCTTGTTCTAAATGAAGTCCCGGAGGAGTTGCAATATATACTGCATCTACGCCTTCATCTTTTAATAATTCTTCTGCATTATCATACCATTTTTCAGCATTTAATTTTTCTGCTGATATCTTAGCATTATCTATATTTCTTCTCATTATTGCATAAATTGAACTATTTTCTGTTGTATTAAATGCTGGTCCACTTTTATTTTCAACTACATTACCACAGCCAATAAACCCCCATTTTATATCTTTCATGTTTTAAATCTCCTTTACAAATTTTCACCAATTACTATTTCTTTTAAACATTATATCATACATTTTATAAAAAACATAAGAAAAATTATTTCTAATATATTCTTATATTTCTTATAACTAATTTATAATATTAAATAAATAAATATGATGCCACTTCATTCTGTTCGGTTTTATCCATTTCCATAATTTTAGCCATTGCAAAAGTTTTAAGAGGATATTTATTATAGTAGTTCTATATTCCTCATCAATTTCTTTTAATTGACTATTAATCTTTTTATACATTTCAAGCTTATTATATTTTAAATTAGTATAACTACTACCACTCAGTGCTATTGCCAAGCTATCTTTTGAAACTCTTATACCAAAAATCGCTATTCGAGTGATTTCCGATTGATTTCTGAATTTTTTCTGATTCATATATATTAGACATTTCTGATTTCTAAATATACTCACACATTTCACTACAAAATTTGAAACAAACAAAAAAATCACTTTTTCTAATTAGTGATTCCCTTTATAAAACTTGAATTTTAACAGTTCAAGCGAAACTCTTATGGTGCTGGAGCATAACCTTATATGAACTGTTCCTCGTTGACAAAAATAGCATATCACAAACTTTTTAAAACATCTATACAAAAATCACTATATGTTTTATTTTTGATTATTTTCCGAATAATTTCCGATTAACTACCTGGCTCACTACTTAATTGATTTCCGGCTAATTTCTGAATTAAAGTAGCATTTTCCTAGGTTTTATAAGGATTTTTATTTTTCAAAATATATTTCTATGATTTATTATTTCTAAAATATTTTATATTGTTGTTGTTTAGAAAAATCACTTCCATCACTCACTACCCGTTCAATTTCCGATTAATTTCCGTTTCATTTTCAGCAGTACTTTTTATCGCTGCACCAACAAAAAAGAACAAATAATTTGCTCTAAAATTATGGTTCGATTCTACTAGGCCCTCTAAATATAAACATTGTTTCTTTTAAAGAACCAGTTTCTAATAATAACATAGTTATTCTATCTACTCCAAGTGCAAATCCCCCATGAGGTGGACAACCATATTTAAAGAATTCAAGATAAAACTTAACATCTTCTCCCAATCCTTTTTCTTTAGCTTGTTCACATAATATTTCATAATTATGTTCCCTTAATGCTAAAGTAGTTGTTTCGCAACCTTTCCATATAAGATCGG
>SVAQ01000015.1 GCA_015059305.1 Bacillota bacterium
TTCTTTTATCATGTATTACCGAATTATCAACTAATTTTAATATTTCAGGTATCAAATAAGTTAATCTAACATATCTTCTAACTTTTTCTCTTGATTCACCATTTTCTCTAGCAATTATTTCATCACTCCTTAACTTCGACACCCCAGTTGTCGAAGTATCTAATTTTTTACCCTGATGTTTTATTGCTTCTAATTTCATCTTATATGCAAATGCTCTTTCACTAGGTAAAATTCTTTCTCGATACATATTAGAATCTACCATAAATATTGTTGCTTCATCATCATTTAATTCCTTTATAAAGGCATCTATTTCATTCATTCCATTTAATTGAGAAGCTAATTTTCTTCTATGTCCTGATATTAATTCATATCTTTCATTTTTCTTTGGTCTAACAATTATTGGATTTAAAAGTCCATTTTCCTTTATGCTATTGGCAAGTTGTTTTAATTCATCATCATCATTTACTAAAAATGGATGGTCTTTGAAATCATCTATTTGACTAATTTTTATTTTTACAATACTTTCCATAATTATTTATCCTCCAATTTATAATTTAATTTCCAATTTATGTAGTCATTATATGAGATTTCTCTTCTTAATCTTTTGCTTCTCATATTGTCCCATTCGTTTATAAAACTTCTAATACATTTGATTTGTTTTTCATCTACATAAGGAACATTAGATAAATCAAGACGATAATTGGGTATTAATTCTTCCAACCACATTAAACTATATATTACATCTATTATTTCTAAATAATCATATTTTTTAATTGCATTATAATTTACATCTAGAATCTTTGCAATTTCTTTTGTTCTATCTTCCTTAGGATTTCTATTTCCTTTTTCATATCTCGTCATTGTTCTTCTTTTACATTCTCCTGTTAATCCTAATCTATCAGAAACATTATCCTGTGTCATAAGTCTAAACTGTCTTGCAAATGCAATTCTAGATCCTTGAGACATATCTTTTAATACTGGTTTTGTATATAATAATCGCATTTTTAATTCCTCCAATTTTTCATCGTACATTACTATTAAAAAAGCAAAAAAAGACTAAGATTTGCAACTTAATGTTTAATCTTAGTCTAAATTTTATATTATATTCAATAATTTTTATAATTAAATACCTTTAAGAATATCCTTTAAATACCTTATAAACCCAGTATTTATATAAATATGTCTATTTTATTTAATTAATTTTGCCCATCAGACTTGATTGCGGCTTGCGCAGCAGCAAGTCTAGCAATAGGAACTCTAAATGGTGAGCAAGAAACATAAGTTAGTCCAATTCTATGACAGAATTCAACGCTACTTGGTTCTCCACCATGTTCACCACAAATACCTAATTTGATTTCTGGTCTTGTTTCTCTACCTTTTTCTACTGCCATTTCTACTAACTTACCAACACCATTTTGATCTAGTTTAGCAAATGGATCAGATTCATAAATCTTATTTTGATAATAAGAATCTAAGAATTTACCAGCATCATCTCTTGAGAAACCAAATGTCATTTGAGTAAGGTCATTTGTTCCAAATGAGAAGAATTCTGCTTCTTTAGCAATTTCATCAGCAGTAAGTGCAGCACGAGGGATTTCAATCATTGTACCAATATGGTATTCAATGTCAGAACCCTTTTCAGCTTTAACTGCTTCTGCAGTTTCCACTACTACATCTTTAACAAATTTTAACTCTTTAATTTCGCCTACAAGAGGAATCATAATTTCAGGTACAATATCATATCCTTCTTCTTCTTTAACTTCAATTGCAGCTTCCATTAAAGCACGAGTTTGCATACGAGCAATTTCTGGATAAGTAACTGCTAATCTACAACCACGATGACCCATCATAGGGTTAAATTCATGTAAGTCATTACATTTATTCTTTAAATGTTCTACAGTAACACCCATTTCTGCAGCTAAAGCTTTAATATCTTCTTCTGCAGTTGGTAAGAATTCATGTAGAGGTGGATCTAAATAACGAACTGTCATAGGAAGTCCTTTTAGTTCCTTGTACATAGCTTTAAAATCACCTTTTTGGAATGGAATTAATTCATTTAAAGCTTCTTCTCTAGCTTCAACAGTTTCACTTAAAATCATTTTTCTGATTTTAGGAATTCTAGCTTCATCGAAGAACATGTGTTCTGTACGGCATAATCCAATACCTTCAGCACCAAGCTCAACAGCTTGTTTAGTATCACGAGGATTATCAGCATTTGTACGAACTTTTAATGTTCTAAATTCGTCAGCCCAGCCCATAATACGTCCAAAGTTTCCAGAAACTGAAGCTTCTTCAGTTTTAATGTCGCCTTTATAAATTTTACCTGTTGTACCATCAAGGGAAATATAATCTCCTTCATGGAAAGTATATCCACCTAATTCAAAATGTTTTTCTTCTTCGTTAATTTTAATTTCACCGCATCCAGATACACAGCAAGTACCCATACCACGTGCAACTACTGCAGCATGAGATGTCATACCTCCACGAACTGTTAAGATTCCTTGAGCAGCAACCATACCTTCGATATCTTCAGGGGTTGTTTCAAGACGAACTAAAATTACTCTTTCACCTTTGCCACCAATACCAAGTTCTTTTGCTTCTTCGGCAGTAAATACTACTTTACCAGCAGCAGCTCCTGGAGATGCTGGAAGTGCTGAACCAATTACTTCTCCTGCTTTTAAAGCTTTATCATCAAAAGTTGGATGTAATAATTGATCAAGTGACTTAGCTTCAATTCTAAGTACAGCTTCTTCTTTAGTAATCATTCCTTCATCTACTAAATCACAAGCAATTTGAATTGCAGCATGTGCAGTTCTCTTACCATTACGAGTTTGTAAGAAGTATAATTTTCCTTCTTGAATTGTAAATTCCATATCTTGCATATCACGATAATGTTTTTCTAACTTATCAGCAATTTCTAAGAATTCTTTATAACATTCAGGTAAATCTTCTTCAAGTTTAGAAATTGGTTGCGGAGTACGTACACCAGCAACAACGTCTTCTCCTTGAGCATTAATTAAATATTCACCATAAATACCTTTTTCTCCAGTAGATGGATTACGAGTAAATGCAACACCAGTACCTGATGTTTCACCCATGTTACCAAATACCATTGCTTGAACGTTTACTGCAGTTCCCCAATCACCAGGGATATCATTCATACGACGATAAACAATAGCCCGAGGATTGTCCCAAGATCTAAATACAGCTTTAACAGCTCCCATTAATTGTTCTTTTGGATCTTGAGGGAACTCTTCACCATTCATATTTTCTTTATATACAGCTTTAAATCTTTGAACTAGTTCTTTTAGATCTTCAACTGTAAGTTCAGTATCATAGTGAACTCCTTTTTCTTCTTTTAATTCATCGATAATTTTTTCAAAGAATGATTTAGGAACTTCCATTACAACATCTGAATACATTTGAATAAAACGACGGTATGAATCATATGCAAATCTTGCATTACCTGCCTTTTCTGCAAAACCTTCAACTGCTACATCATTTAATCCTAAATTTAGAATTGTATCCATCATACCTGGCATTGAGGCTCTAGCACCACTTCTTACAGATACTAGTAATGGATCTGAATTATCACCGAATTTCTTTCCTTGAATTTCTTCTAATTTTCCTAAACTCTCAAAAATTTGAGTTTGGATATCTTCAGAAATTTGTTTTCCGTTATTGTAGTAATCAGTACATGCCTCAGTTGTTACAGTAAAACCTTGAGGGATTGGTAACCCTAAATTAGTCATTTCTGCAAGGTTAGCACCTTTACCACCTAACAAATTTCTTAAGTCTTTGTTTCCTTCCGAAAACATATAAACGTATTTCATTTTTCCTCCTACCCCAATATTATAGCACTAAATCAAAAAAGCGAGTATAAATTTACTCGCTTTTGACAAATTTTTTCAACAATAAAAATCTTCATAAATTTTTCTTGCTACATCTTTCTCTCCACGATTGGACATTTTAATATTTTCTTAATAACTCTTCTTTTCTTTAAGCCAGAAACTTCTGAAAATAATTCTACCTCAACAAGCTCCCAAATAAAGACCCATCCACCGATTACAATTAATTCTTTAAATATTCCTTCGCTAATTAAAGTTGATAAAAACAACGTTAAAATTCCTACAACTAAATAAAAGATTTGTGCCAAATTATTTCTTTGGTGTCTACGTACACTTTTATCATATTCTCTTCGTAATCCTTCATCAATTAATTTTTTACAATCGATTTCTTTGTTTAAAAAATTATTAACTACTAATACTATTTTATCAGCCTTAATAAAAGGATATGCATTATCAATTATATAACTAATTAATTCACTAGAGGCTCTATTACCATTATATTTATCATATAAATCATATTCATTTTTAATATCTAACTCTACTATCTTTTCCATCATTTCTCCTTATTATTTTCTTGGCATATTTTTTAAATATACACTTTTTAAATAATCACTTGTTATATGAGTATATACTTCCGTAGTATTTAAACTACTATGTCCTAACAATTCTTGTACAGTCTTTATATCAGCACCATTATTTAATAAATGTGTTGCAAATGTATGTCTAAATGTATGTGGTGTAACATTATTATTAATTTGTGCTTCTCTTGCAATTTTATCAATTATCCCTTGTATCCCTCTAGTGGTTATTTTCTTTCCCTTATTATTAACTATTAAATATTCACACTCTACATTGCTTCTCAATGCAAGATATTTATCTAATGCATCACTTGCATAATCACCATAATATACTATTCTTTCTTTTTTACCTTTTCCTAATATTCTAATACTTTTTTCACTAGTTAAAATATCAGATATTTTTAAATTAACTAATTCACTAACTCTTATTCCTGTAGCATAAAACACTTCTATAATTAGTTTATTACGAGCTCCGAGTAAAGTATCAATTTTGATACTATCAATAATCTTTCTTAATTCTTCATAAGATAAAAAATTTGGTAATTTTTTTTCAATCTTTGGATTACTTATATTTTTAAATATATTACTTGCTACAATTCCTTCATCTAGTAAATAATCATAATATGTTCTAAGACTACTTAATATATTAGATATACTACGATTTTTTAATTCCTTACTATCTAAATACTTCAAAAATACAATTATATCTTCTTTATTTATAGAAATATAATTAATTTTCTTTGAATTTAAATATTCAAAATATTTATTTAAATGTAAAAGATATTCTGAAATTGTATTTTCAGAATAATTAAGTTCATACTTTAAATAATCATGATATTTATCTTTTATATTTTTCATGCTCTTAAATTATAAAATATTTTTTTTTAAATTACAATCATATAAAAAGCGCAAATATATTGCGCTTTTAATCATTTGGATAAATGATAGCCTTAAAGCCATAGTAGTCATTTCCACTACCATCAGTTTTAAATACAATTTTCACATAATTGCCTGGTACAGTTATGATATGTGTTTTCCTAATATATTTTCCATACTTTTTATTATTTACAATATTGCCATTAGCATCATATAGATATATCCAATCAACAGTCGGTCCTTGTGTTTGTGTGTCTAAGATCACTGTTAGTGATGTGGCACCATCAAATGTTGCTTCGCCATACACTTTACTATATAAATTATTTGGATATGGATTATGTTCTGATTCAATAATTATTGGATCGACTAAAACTACATTTGTTATTGTAAATGTATCAGATGATGAAAGAGTAAAAGTATTGCCATTTACTTTTATACCATTCATTACAAACGATTGAACAACTTTAGTATTATCAATTGGTGTTAAAGTAAATTTTGTTACATTAGCCTCTATAAAAGTTGGAATAGCTATCGTTACTAGATTAGAAGCCTGGTTGTTTATCGTAGGGGATATTACTGGTGCTACAGATACAAATGACCATGATGACGGTTTTTCTGATGATGCATTTAGTTTTTCAGCATCCGCTTGACTCCGAGCAAGCGCTTCGGTTACCTTTGTACATTCCTCGAACATATAGTCCATGTTATCTAAAGAGACATTTTCCAGATTCCAACCACTCAAATCTAGCACTTTAACAGGCGCTTGAGAAAACATAGATGACATATAATCTATAGATAATAAATTCCAACTAGAAATATCACCAAAATCCCAATTCCCCGTTACTGAATAGCCTGCACTAGCAAACATATGTGACATACTGGTTACATTAGACACATCCCAATTTGCTAAATCACCGATACTCCAATTTTCTGCTGAATAGCCTGCACTATCAAACATATGTGACATACTGGTTACATTAGACACATCCCAATTTGCTAAATCACCGATACTCCAATTTTCTGCTGAATAGCCTGCACCAGCAAACATAGATGACATGTCAGTTACATTAGACACATCCCAACCTGATAAATCACCAATACTCCAATTATCTGTTACTGAATTGCCAGTAGAAGAAAACATATTTGACATATTAGTGACACTTGACACATCCCAGCTAGATAAATCACCGATACTCCAATTTTCTGTTACTGAATTGCCTGCACCATAAAACATAGATTCCATATCAGTGACACTTGACACATCCCAATTGGATAAATCACCGATACTCCAATTTTCTGCACCAACGCCTGCATAGTCAAACATAGATTCCATATCAGTGACACTTGACACATCCCAACTAGATAAATCGCCGATACTCCAATTATCTGCACCAGCGCCTGCATAGTCAAACATAGATCCCATATTGGTAACACTTGACACATCCCATTCTGATAAACCGCTGACACTCCAATTTTCTGCTGAATAGCCTGCATTAGAAAACATATATGACATATTAATGACATTTGATGTATCTATTTTAGAAAGATCAAATGTATGAGCATTTTTAAATTCATAAAACCACCGATACAAATTTTTAGGTTCTATTATATCTGCTACCGTTACTGAAGTAATCGCATTACTATATGCCGACCATCCCGGTTGACTATTACTTGTGTTTTCTTCAAATCCTGTATAGACAGCAGTTGCTTCTTTCCCTCTATATTGACTACCATTTACTACAATATCTCTATTTTTATAAATGGTTAGCGAATTATCATCGTCTGAATAAACTGCAAATGCCGTCGGAGTTTGAGCTCTTTGACATGAAACATTTCCCATTTTTACATAACCATTAAAAGTTGCGTTTTTAAAGGCATCTTGCACTACAGGTAAATTATAAAAAGAAACATTTAAATTATATGTTTGGGTGGCCTTAGTTGTTAAACTTCCACTATCATTACAGATTGTCCCTGTATAAACACTATTTTTTAATGAGGAAGCATTATAATTAGGGACTTGAATCGAGAAAGAAGTATTTTGGGGATCTATAATTACCATATTTCCGTTTTTATTCAAAAATTTTTCTTCAGTAGGAGTTCCTGTTAAAACATATTCATTCAAAGCGCCTTCAGTTAAATGATACTGATTTTTAGTATTATTAGTTTGAGCCCATTCCCACATTAAATCATAACTACAACACATTCTATCTAAAGAGTCTGTTTCAAGAGTAATTGTTATATTATCTTCGGCCGTAGCTACTACATTATTAATATTTGATTCATACATACTTGGTAAATCTACTACTAAGTTTAAAGAATTACCACCAGATGCAGTTACTACTGGAGAGCCATTAGTTTGAGCGGTTATATTTAAATTTGTAATATTAGCAGTATGAGCAATTGCAGCATAAGTAGCATAAGCAACCATAATTAATAAAAATCCAATTGTAGCAATTAGTGTTACTCTATTATGCTCTTTCATTACTCTCACCTATAATAAATAATAAAATAAAATCAATAAAAAAGCAACCTTTTCGGGTTGCGTTTTTGATATTTAACACACTTTTAATACTCTTAATGTATATTCACCATTTGGAGCTGATACTGTAACCATATCATTTTCTTTGTGACCAATTAAAGCTTGACCTAATGGTGATTCATTACTAATTTTATTATTAAATGAATCTGCTTCCACAGAGCCTACAATCTTATATGTATCTTCATCTTCATCTTCATCAATAACAGTAACAGTTGAACCTACACAAATTGTTCCTTGACTAACAGTTTTAGCAATTTCACTATGTTCTAAACGATATTCTAATTCTTTAATTTTAGCTTCAATTTGAGCTTGTTCTGCGCGAGCAGCATCATAATCAGCATTTTCTGATAAATCACCTTGTGCTCTTGCATCCTTTATAGCTTGAATGATTTCTGGTCTTCTTACAGACTTTAATTCATTTAGTTCTTCCTCTAATTCTAAATAACCTTCTGCAGTTAATATTAAATTATTTTCTTTTTTCATTTTTGCTTTCCCTCTCCTTGTTCTTCCGTCTTTCTCAAGACCAAAGAAATTATACACTTTGACTTCTCGTTTGTCAATATACTATATGGTATTCATAAAAAAAGATGATTGAATTCAACCACCTTTAAACTAATTCGTTTTTATGGTACTCCAAAATTAATTTATCACTAATTTTCTTATATAGAGTTCTTCCTCTTCCTGCCATGGACCATGGGGTATTTACTTGGTGTGTTATTTTTACTAAATCAGTCGCAGTAAAACTTCCATATTTATCAATAGTTTTATCTACACTAATAAGTTTTCTTACCCCATCTTCGGCCGCTAAAAATCTACTTTTTATCGGCATTTCACGGTGCTTTTCATCATATAAAATAGTGTCATCCTCAACAGAAAGAAACATATGACCACTCTTTTTATATTTCTCATATACCGATTCAATAACCGGTCCTAATTTATATGCGTATATCTTATCATCAAATAATTTACCACCAAATTCACATAGATAATCTGCGTAGCACATATAAACCATTTTCTCAAGTTTTAAATGCGTACACGGGATTTTACTAAGTACATATTTTGCAATATCTACTCCCTTTAAATGCCTATCTTTTGAAAGTATTTCTACAAATTTCTTCTTATTATCTATTAATTCTATATCTGAAAAAAAATGATCTGATTCTATAACTTTATCCCATCCAGTTTCTTCAACTTGAATAAAATGAGTGGAAATAGAAACATCATTACCACATTCGTCATAAATATATTTCATGTCCTCATTAATTTGATCCATATGTAATATATCATCTGTAAAATAATCTAAAGCAATTCTTTTACCAAGTGAATAAGCGCTACCTATAATAATAAAATGTCTTATCATATTTAACACCTCCTTATATATTTGTGTTTTCCCATTTAATATAATCTTGTTTATATTTTGCATGAGACAATAAATTCGATTCTAAATTTTCTTTTGACCACAATTGTAATTCCCATTGAAATTTTGTATTATCATCATTACCAAAATAAATGTGTGTAGCAACATATTTTCCCTTAGTAGAATTGATACATTTTAAATTTGGATAATTATAACACACTAAAATATTATATTTCAAGATATGCAATTATTTCATTTAAAGTGGTAAAAATAAAAAAGGTTGAAGTTACTACTTCAATCTTATTACTTCTTAACGCCCTTTGTACCATTGAAACTTTCTAATACATTTGTTTCAAAAGAAGATAATTTTTTAGACTTATTTTGATATTTACGAATTCCACATTCAATAATTTTAGTAAGTAACTCTGTATATTTCATTCCCTTCGGAGCCCATAAATAAAATGATAATGATCCTGGTACAATATTAAGTTCATTTAAATAAATATCTCCAGTCTTTTTATCCATTAAATAGTCAATTCTAACTACTCCACATGTATTTAATGCCTTACAAGCTTTAATAGACATTTCTTCGATTTGTTTTTGTGCTTTTGCAGAAATATCTGCAGGAATTTTTCTTCCTGTCGAAGCCATTCCTTTAGATGGTCCATTTTTCGAAGAAGAATCTGACATATATTTATCTTTATAAGAAAGAATTTCATCAGAGCCATATACTTCTTCGATTAAGCTAGTTTCATATAAATAGTTATCGCCAAGTACTGAACAATTTAGTTCACATAAATTTTCAATTACTTTTTCAACTAAAATCTTTTCATCATAATTAATTGCATCTTCGATAGCGCTAATTAATTCTTCTTTATTTTTAGCAACGCTTATTCCTACACTACTACCTTGTCTTGCAGGTTTTACTATAACAGGAAATTTTAATTTCATTACTTCTTTTAATACTTTTTCTGAATCATTTTGATAATCACTTTCATAAAAGTATTTGTAATCAACAACACTTACATCATTGGCACTTAATACTTGTTTTTGAAATATTTTATCTTGACCAATTACTGATGCATAAATATCACTTTCACAAAAAGGAATTCCTAACACTTCAAGATATCCCGCAATTGAACCATCTTCCGTATTATATCCATGCATAATTGGAAAAGCTATATCAATTTTATTTAATACAGTATATGGGAATTTTGTTTTCATTAAAACAAATTCATTATTTTTCTTTTGTAGTATTACTTCAGTAGCTTTTTGTTTTAATTTATTTAAATCTTTATATACTTCCATATTAAGTAAATCTTCACTAGTATACATAATACTATCTTTAGATAAATAAATTGGAATAATATTATATTTTTCAGTATCCATATTATTCATTGCTTGAACAGCACTGATAATACTTATTTCGTGTTCTGTTGAGTTACCTCCATATATCACACCTACATTAATTTTCATTTTTACTCCTCCATATAACTATCTGGTAAATCATTTTCAATAAGTAAGGTTATTTTTTTATTACCAGATGTTCTTACTACTTCATTATAAGCTTCTTTAAATGAATTATAAATAAATATATTTTCTTTTGGATATTTTTTCTTAATTAAACCATTATAAATTGGCGCTGTTTGTTTTTTGCCTACTAAAAAGACTTTATCACAAACATCAGCCATTTGCATTCCGAATTTCTCATTTAACTGCTCTTGTTCTTCGCCCATTTCTACCATTCCTGGCGTAATAATTACCTTAGTTCCTTCCATTAAATTAAGGACTTCTAAAGCATTTTTAGCCCCCTCAGGATTTGAATTAAATGAATCATCTATAATTGTAATATTTCGATTTTCTTTAATTTCTAGTCGATGGTTAATTGGCGCGATGTTTTTAACGCCTTGGATAATTTGCTTATCTAAAACGCCTAGATGTTTTGCTAAAGCCACGCTTGATAAAATATTATAGATATTTTTTTCTCCTAATAAAATTGTATTTACGCTTATCTTTTTGTGATCTTTTTTGAAAACGATATCAAAACTAGTTCCTTTATTGGTAATTTTAATGTTTTCTGCCATAACATCAGCATCTTTATTAATACCAATCCATATTACATGACATTTATTTTGTAATTTATATTTTCTTTGATATTCATCATCTTTGTTAAGAATAGCTACGCCATCATTTGGTAATGATTCAATAAGTTCAAATTTAGTTTTACAAATATTATCAAGGGTTTTAAAACTTTCAAGGTGAGCCGCCCCGATTGATGTTAAAATACCATATTTAGGATAAACTAAATCACATAATTCTTTAATTTCACCGATATTTTTAGCTCCCATTTCACTAATAAAATAATCATTAAAAATTGTAGGTTCATTATTAATTGTCATTAATATTCCATTTGGCGTATTAAAACTCGCAGGAGTAAAAAATCCTTTATATGTTGTTCTTAAAATTGAATCTAAAATCATCTTTGTACTTGTTTTACCAAAAGATCCAGTAATACCAATAATATTTAAATTATTCATCTTATTTAATTTAGCTAAAGCTTCTTTTTTATAATGATTGAAGATAGATCTTTCTACCGGTTTTAGTAAACAAATAATTACTATTAAAATATAAGCATTAACACTAATATAGATAAGTGTCAAACCTGCAAAATAAGAATAACTTAATTTAGCGCATATTATTTGTAATAAAACAAAAAATAATATATCTAACCCTGATATTCTTAACATTCTTTTTGTAAATTTCAAAGGCAATTTATCATTATGTTTTATATAATTAATATAAGCATTAACCACTAATACCATCATAATAACAATATAAAATAATAATAAATAAATATTCATATCTCTAAATAATAACAAAGATATTCCAAATAAATATTTTAATAGATATGTTTTATAATTTTTCTTAATATCCTCCATTAAGAATTTATAAAATTTATTATTTTCATTATAACTATTTTGCTGTAACATCTGAAGTTCATAAAGTGCTGTGTATAAAAATAAAAGGTCAATTAAAATAACCATTATGATACTTTTCATATTTACCTCCCTTTATTATTCAAAAAAATTATTTAATATCGCAAGTGTTTGATTTAATCTTTCTAAATATGCATAGTGATGTGCATTGTCATATTCTACAAGTCCAGCATCTTCAATGATTTTTTCAAGTTCACGTGCTTCACTAATTGGTACAGCAGTATCTTCCTTACCATATATCATTAAAACAGGACATTTAATCGTCTTAGCATACTTTGTTAAATCATCATTTACGACTTTAACAAGAGTACCACGATTAATTTCGCTTGCATTTTTATAGTCTTCAGAACCCCACTTATTTCTTAAATATTCTCTAAGCGGTTTTAAAATTTTGAATTTTTTAACAAAATTAAATATTTTTACTCGCCAATTTGAACTTTTTTGTTTCGAAGGCCTAAATGGTGCTGATAATAAAACAACTTTTTCTGTATTATATTTCGCAGCATAACAAATTGATATTCTTCCTCCAAAGGAATGACCAATTAAAATCGGTTTATCCACTTTAAGACTTTTTAAAAGTTCATAAACTGCTTTAGCATAATCAGATACGCTTGACGGTTTCGAAGGTTCTGGTGACTTTCCAAATCCTGGTAAATCTAAAACTATTATGCGGTATTTATCACTAAACGGTCTTCCTAACATATCCATCATTTCGATGTTTTGACCCCAGCCATGCAAAAGAACTATCGTTCCTTCTTTTTCTACACCGTAATCCAGATAATTTATATCTTTAATATTCATAAGTTCACGTATAATCTAATTATGTGATTTTTTCACATAATTAGAAACTCCTTTCTTTAATTTTTTATATTACAACATTAGGAGTTATAATATTTAAGCACTGTGGATTTGTATCTATAAAATTACAGCTT
>SVAQ01000006.1 GCA_015059305.1 Bacillota bacterium
GTGGGCGATTAGCTCAGTTGGTTAGAGCACCTGCCTTACAAGCAGGGGGTCATAGGTTCGAGTCCTATATCGCCCACCATTTTTTAAGCCGACATAGCGTAATTGGTAGCGCAACTGACTTGTAATCAGTAGGTTGGGGGTTCGATTCCCTCTGTCGGCACCATTTTTGTGGAAGGGTAGCGAAGTGGTCAAACGCGGCAGACTGTAAATCTGTTCCTTCGGGTTCTATGGTTCAAATCCATATCCTTCCACCATTTGATTGCCTCGTAGCCAAGTGGTAAGGCATCAGACTTTGACTCTGACATTCCGATGGTTCGAATCCATCCGAGGCAGCCATTCATTTTTTTTATTAAATGTCCTGTTAGCTCAGTCGGTAGAGCATTTGACTTTTAATCAAAGGGTCTGGAGTTCGAATCTCCAACAGGACACCAGGTAGTATATCAAATCAAGGTTATTAATCTTGATTTTTTTTATAAAATATCTTTTTTATAGTTAAACACCTAGAGTTTGCAGTTTGTTTATAGTATAATTTTATATGGTGATAGTTATGAAAGATTTAAAAGTTATCTTTATGGGAACTCCTGAATTTGCCGTTCCAGTATTGGAGTATTTAATTCAAAATACTAATGTCGTTTTAGTAGTTACTCAGCCAGATAAAGAGATTGGTAGAGATAAAAAAATTGGTTATTCACCGATTAAAAAATTAGCGCTAGAAAATCAAATTGATGTTTTCCAACCTCTAAAAATTAGAAAAGATTTTGAAATTATTAGTGAGATTAATCCAGATATTATTATAACTTGTGCTTATGGACAAATTATTCCAAAATCAATATTAGATATTCCGAAATTAGGTTGTATAAATGTTCATGCTTCATTACTTCCGGAGTATCGTGGTGCAGCCCCAATGCAATGGGCTATATTAGATGGTAAAAGTGAAACAGGTGTAACGCTGATGTATATGGACGAAGGTATGGATACAGGCGATATGATAGCTAAAATGACATGTCAAATATTACCTGAAGATACAATTGGTTCTTTGCATGATAAACTTTCCTTAGTAGGTAAAAATTTACTTGCGCAAGAACTTCCAAATATTGTAGCTGGCACTAATCAAAGAGTTAAGCAAGATGATGAAAAAGCAACATATACGAAAATGATAAAAAGAGAAGATGAACTTTTAAACTTTGATGATTTAGGAACAAATATTATTAATAAAATTAGAGCATTTAGTCCTTGGCCACTTGCATATTTCAAATTAAATGGTAACGAAATAAAAATTATTAAGGCCCATTTTGAATCTAAGCAAGTAGAGGATGTTGGTAAAGTTGTTTTTAATAAAAAAAATATGGGTATTACCTGTCAAGATGGTCTAATAATATTAGAAAGAATCAAACCTTTTGGAAAAAAAGAAATGGATATTATGGCTTATTTGAACGGCATAAAAAAAGAAGAGGGGCTTTACGTTGAAAAATAAATCGGATAAAAATTTTTTTGTAGAAATATGGCAAAATCAAAGAACAAGATCAGCGATATTTTTGTTATTTTGGGTTATTTTTATAGGTTATGTAATCATAAATTATGCTGTTCCATATGAGAGAAATAAAGCTAATAATACTACTAATGATCTTGTAGAGGATAATCCTGTAGAAGAAGATGGTAGTATTTATTTCGAAGATTTAAAAAATAGTTTACAACGTTATAATTTTGATTATGTCTATACAATAACTACACCTTTGGAAAAAGTAATCTATAAAGGAACAATGTTAGGTAACGAGACCGTAGGCTATAAAGAAAGTGCTATGGGTATTGAAAAATATTATGTTAAAGGAGTTCAAATATACAAAGATGTTTTAGGCGAAAAAGTTTTGGTAACAGATAAGGATGTAAATGTATATAATGGATTACTTTCAGTAGATAAAATTATAGAACTAATTAACAATAATGAATATACCCAAAGTGATAATGAATATAACTTTCAAATCGAAGCTCTTTGTGTTAAAATTAGTGTAGCGCATGAAAATATTGCAAAGATTGAAATAATCGATGGCAATAATAATTATTTATTAGAATTTAGTAATGTAAATGAGGTAGAAGAATTAAATTACTAAAAGTGGGGATGTATGAAAAAAATAGTTGCAATAATATTAGTTAATATGCTTACAACAGTAAGGATTATTGGTGTAATTTGTTTGTTACCGATTTATTTAAAGCATGGTGGAGCTGCGGCTGCATTATTATCTATAGGATGTTATCTTACTGATTGGATTGATGGGATAATTGCTCGTAAATGTCATGTATCTACGTTTTTTGGTAGTGTGTTTGATGGTGTAGCAGATAAAATGTTTTCAGTCGCCAATTTAATAGTTTTATTTACAATTACCAAGTATGCAATAGTACCAATTTTATTTGAAGCTGCTATAATTGTTATTCAAACTATTAAATATCATCGTAATGAAAATGTTCAAAGTTCTAAAGTTGGGAAGCTAAAAACTTGGATTATATCTTTGACGGTTATAACTTTATATTTATTAATTGATATTCGATCACTAACTTTTTTACCAGCGTCATTTATAAGAGGTGTTTTGAATTTAAATCAAGTTCATCTTTTTGGTGTTACTTTTATACCGTTATATATTTTTGAAGTATTAACTTTATTATCATATTTGAAATTTTTAAAACATCCTGTAGAGAAAATTAAATACCCCAAAATTAAAATTAAATTAAAGCCTGCGACGACATTTAAAAATAAAATTGATAACTTTTGTACATTATGGCTTAATAATGAATTTTATGAAAAATACAAAGATTGTGCTGGGTTAAAACAAATAAAAAAGTCAATCAAAGAAAATAGAGAATAGGTGAGATTATCACCTTTTTATATGCAACGAAGTAAGGATGGTGATATAATTTAATTATGAAAAATATTTTTAGTTATCCAAAAGAAAAATTAGAAAATGAATTTATAGAAAACGGGTATAAGAAGTTTATGGCTTCTCAAGTTTTTGATTGGTTATATCAAAAGAAAATTTATGATGTAAATTTGTTTTCCAATATTAATATTAAAAATCGTGATTATTTAAAATCGAATTATAATTTTGACTTCATAAAAATAGAACGAGTTGAAGAAGACATTGATGTAAAGAAGTTTTTATTTAGGTTATTAGATGGTCAGAAAATAGAAGCTGTTTTAATGTACCATGATTATGGAACAAGCATTTGTGTATCTAGCCAGGTTGGTTGCAATATGGGATGTAAGTTTTGTGAAAGTGGCAGACTTAAAAAGGTTAGAAATTTAGAAACATATGAAATGGTAGAGCAAATAATATTAGTATCAGAATATGCAAAAGTGCGTATTGATAGTGTTGTTATTATGGGAATAGGTGAGCCGTTTGATAATTATAATAATGTAATGGATTTTATTAAAATTATTAATGATCCAAAAACAATGGCGATTGGTGCAAGGCATATTACTGTTTCTACTTGCGGATTGATTCCTAAAATCAAAGAATTTGCAGATTGCGGTCTACAAGTTAATTTAGCAATTAGTTTACATGCTCCGAATGATGAAATAAGAAAAAAGATTATGCCAATTGCTAACGCTTATTCTTTAAAAGACCTTATAATTACTTTAAAAGAGTATATTAATAAAACAAATCGAAGAGTTACAATGGAATATGTTATGCTCGAAGGAATTAATGATAGTGAAGAATGTGCACATGAACTCTCTGATTTAATTCGGGGAATGAATGCTTATGTAAATTTAATTGCATATAACGAAACTAATAATATTGAATTTAAAGCAAGTAGCAAGGAAGTAATTGACAAGTTTTTTGATATATTAAAAAAACGCGGAATAGATGTTACTGTCCGCCGTAAATTTGGCAATAAAATATCTGCAGCTTGTGGACAATTACGTAGTAAAGAGATGTAGTAAATTAAAATATTTAATGATATAATGTATTATAAAAGATAGGTGATAGAGTGAAAACATTTTATTTAACTGATGCTGGACGAGTAAGAACTCATAATGAAGATAGTGTTACGATCTTAAAAAATAAAAGTAATGAATATCTTTTGATGGTCGCCGATGGTATGGGAGGTCATCGAAAAGGTGAAGTAGCCTCTTCGATTGCTATTACTCATTTAGGAAAAAGGTTTACAGATATAGCTAGTATTGGAACAAAACTTGATGCCGTTAACTGGCTAAATGATAATGTTAATGAAATAAATAGAAGTATTTTAGATTATACCAAAGAACATGAAGATTCAGTGGGAATGGGAAGCACTTTGGTAGTAGCTATTTTAACTCCAGATTTTCTAATTTTTGGAAATATTGGTGATTCTTCAGGATACGTTCTTAAAAATGGTAAATTACATAAAGTTACAAAAGATCACACCCTTGTAAATTTACTAGTACAGGCTGGCAATTTAACTGAGGAACAAGCTAAGTTTCACCCTAAAAAGAATGTGCTTATGCGTGCTTTGGGGGCTACTGAAAAAGCTGAATTGGATATCTTTGATGTAGATGTGAAAAATGAAGGGATAATGTTATGTAGTGATGGCCTAACATCTCTTCTTACAGATGATCAAATAGAAAAAGTCTTAACGGATAGTGAAACTAATATTGAAGCAAAAGTACAAAAATTAATTCAAAAATGTAATGCTCGAGGTGGAAATGATAATATTTCGGTTGCATTACTAGAAAAAGATAAGGGTGAGAATAAGTGATTGCGAAAGGACAAAAAATAAGTGACCGTTACCAAATAATAAAAAGTGTTGGTGAGGGTGGAATGGCTAATGTTTATTTAGCTTTTGATACAATTTTGGAAAGAAATGTTGCAGTAAAGGTTTTAAGAGGAGATTTAGCTACAGATGAAAAATTTGTCCGTCGTTTTCAAAGAGAGGCGTTATCGGCATCGTCTTTAACTAACGAAAATATTGTTGAAGTTTACGACGTTGGAGAAGATAATGGTGAATATTACATCGTTATGGAATATGTTGAAGGTAAACACCTAAAACATTTGATTAAAAAGCGTGGAAAATTAACAATAGCAGAAGTAGTAGATATTATGCTTCAGGTGACAAATGGTCTTTCGGTAGCTCATGAACAATATATTATTCATCGTGATATTAAACCGCAAAATATTATGATTCTTGAAAATGGCTTAGTTAAATTAACTGATTTTGGTATTGCTGTAGCAATGAATTCAACTCAGCTTACACAAACTAATTCGGTTATGGGATCGGTTCACTATTTGCCTCCGGAACAAGCAAGTGGCAAAGGAGCAACATTACAAAGCGACATTTATTCTCTTGGAATATTAATGTATGAACTTCTTACTGGTAAGTTACCATATCGTGGTGATAATGCGGTAGAAATTGCTTTAAAACATTTAAAAGAAGCAATTCCTTCGCTTAGAAATGAACTTCCAGATGTACCACAAAGCATAGAGAATATTATTATAAAGGCAACTGCCAAAAATCCGAAAAATAGATATGCTGATGCAACTGAAATGCATGAAGATTTACGTACTTGTTTGGAAGAATCTAGAAAAAATGAAATAAAGGTTTCTTATAAGTATCCAGAACATGATTATGATGAAAATAAAATCTTAAAAGTAAAAAAAGAAACTAGCGAAATGAGTAAGAAAGAAAGTGAAGAAGTTATAGCAAAGAAAATAACTGAGGGTGATTTATCTCGTCGCCAAAATAAAACAATATTGATATTAATGTCTATTTTTACGGGCATAGTTGTATTAATCACAACTGTAGTTTTGCTGCTTCCTGTAGTGACTAAAAGCAAACAAGTTATAGTACCTAAAGTAAGTAATATGACAGTTGAAGATGCAACCGCATTATTACAAGAGGAAGGATTTGAAGTAATTGAAACTATTGAAGAATCCTCAACAACAATCGAAGAAGGTAAGGTAACTAGAACAAACCCGGCGGAAAATACTAAACGTAAGGAAGGTTCGGAGATAAAGATTTATATTTCAACAGGCAACAAAGAGATTGAAATTGAAGATTACTTAGGTCAAAATGTGGATTATGTTAGAGGTACTCTACAGGCTCAAGGTTTAAAAGTCATAATAGAGTATGAGGATATTGATCCAGAAAGCGAAGAAGAATATGAAGCAAATTCAATTGTTAAGCAATCAATTGAAAAAGGTCAAACGCTTACAAAAGGTGATACAATAACTTTATATATACCTAATATTAAAAATTTATATCCTGATTTTACTGATGGCGCTTATAGTGTTTCTGATGTTATAGAGTTTGCGGAAGAATTTAATATTAAAGTAACGTTTAAAGATAGTCAAAATAAGATATTAGCAATAAATGAAGATAATGTAAATGAATACAATGATTATAGTATTACAAGTCAAAATCGTTCTGCAGGAAGTAAAGTTACAAGTGGAGCTAAATTAACAATTGTTATAGATGTTGATAGTACTAGTTCTGGAAATGCTTGTGAAGGGGGATTATGTTAAAAGGGCGAATAAAAAATATCAATAGCACTAAATATGTCGTTGATGTCAATGACAAAGATTATAGTTGTGTCTTAAGAGGAATTTTTCGTAAAGAAAAAATAACTCCATTAGTTGGAGATTATGTAGAGATAAATGAAAAAGAGCTTCAGATTACGAAAATTTTTCCTCGTAAGAACTTTTTAAATCGTCCTAATATTGCTAATGTCGATATTGCCCTAATTATCACTAGTGTTAAGAAACCTGAGTTAGATTTAGTTTTATTAGATAAATTATTAGTTCATGTTTCTGCGAGTAATATTAAACCAGTAATCTGTTTTACTAAGACAGACTTATTAACTGATGAAGAGTTTAAAGAATTTAAAAAAATTATGAAATATTATAAAAGTATTGGTTACGATGCTATTTTAAATGAAAATGTTTTAAAGTTTAAAATGCTAGTTCATGATAAAGTAGTTGTTGCTTGTGGTCAAACTGGTGCTGGTAAATCAACCTTTATTAATAAAATAGATGATAGTTTACATTTGGAAACAAAACCGATATCAGAAAGTTTAAATCGTGGAGTACATACAACCAGATATGTTAGTTTATACAAAATCGAAAATTTTTATATTGCGGATACTCCAGGATTTAGTTCATTAGAATTAACATCTTTAACCGAAGAACAAATCAGAGATGGTTTCATAGAATTTAAAAAATATGATTGTAAGTATAAAGACTGTAGTCATATTAATACTGATGGGTGTGAAGTAATCGATTATGTTGGCAATAAAATTATGCAAAGTCGATATAATAATTATAAAAAGTTTATAAAGGAGCATAATGAAAGTAGCAGTAAGTTATTTAAAAAGTGATAATTATAAAAAGTGTATTGAAAAAATTGAATCTTCGACAGCAGATTTTATCCACGTTGATTTATGTGATGGTAAATATGTCGAAACAAAAAATTTTACAATTGCAGATGTCATTAAACTTTTGAAAAATGTTCATAAACCCTTAGATATACACTTAATGGTTAAAGAACCAATTAAATATCTAAATGAACTAGCGATGCTTAATGCATTTACTATTACGATTCATTTAGATGGGTGTAAAGATCCAGCTAAAACTATAGAGTATATTAAAAATATTGGTCTTAAAGTAGGGGTGGCAATCAATCCCGATGAATCTATCGAAATTTTAAAACCATATTTAAATGATATTGATTCTGTCCTAGTGATGAGTGTTATTCCTGGAAAGGGAGGCCAAAAGTTCATGCCAGAGGTATTAACTAAAATCGATGATTTAGTTAATTTAAAAAACGAGTATCAGCTTACTATAGCGGTTGATGGTGGTATTAATGGTGAGACGATAAATTACCTTAAAGGAAAAAATGTTGATATGGTTATCAGTGGTTCCTATATAACAGATAGCGATGATTTTAATGAAAATATCAAAAATTTAAAATAAAATTTCAATTATTTGGCATTTTTTTATATTGTAATAATATAGGAAGGTAACATTATGACTAAATTAAGGAAATTGCCGATATTTGTGTTATGTTTATCTTTTTTGATAGTAATTCTTTTTTTCTTTCTTGTAGTTCGGGTAATAAATATGTTTGATAAAATTTCGCAAGATCAAATGGTTAGTTTAGATGTTGCGCATGTTCCTATCATTGAAGGGGTTAAAGATATCTTTTTTGACGGAAAAAGTGAATTAGACTTATTTTCGCATTTGCATTTTAAAGAAGGTAATAAAGAAACTATAGAAATTAAGACAAAAGGTGAATATAATTTAACGATTAATGGAATATATAATTTGTTTTATGTTATTAGAAGTGTGGATGGATATTTAAAAGAGATTCCTTTTAAATTAATAGTTAATATTGATAAAGGTAATCCTAATTATAAAGTAAGTTATAAGAGTGTTACTCCAAAAGGATATGAGCTTACTGTTAAAGATGGTGTCAGTATTGTTAAAAACAACATTATTATTAATAAATCTTATAGTATTCCTAGGGATTATGTTCCAAGTAATTTGGTTTCTATTAGCACTAGGTGTGAAGTAGTAAATTATGTTAAAGATGCATTTGATATGCTTGTAAGTGATGCTTTTGTAACTGGATTAAACATTTATCCATCTACTTGTTATCGATCTTATACGTTTCAAGAGATTTTATTTAAAAATTATGTTATTCGTGATGGCCAAGAATATGCTGAAAAGTATTCGGCTAGACCAGGGTATTCAGAACATCAAAGTGGATTAGCAATCGATGTTAATACAGTAAATAACGCATTTAGTTATACTGCAGAAAGTGCTTGGTTAAATGACAATTGTTATAAATATGGCTTTATTATTCGCTATCCTAAAGATAAAGAAAATATCACGGGATATCAATATGAACCATGGCATATAAGGTACGTTGGAAACATTCTTGCAAATATCTTATACAATAATGGCAGTTGGCTTACTTTAGAAGAATATTATGGTTTAACAAGTGTTTATGATAAATAAAAAAGAGTATAAATATACTCTTTGGCTTGCTTAAATTTTACGGTATAACCCGATTGCGATTCCTAGAATGGTGCAATTAGGTAATATGATTGGATCCATTGTATCATTTTCTGGCTGTAATCTAATATGATCTTTTTCTTTATAAAAGGTTTTAAGTGTTACTTCGTTTTCTTCGGTCATAGCTACAACAATTTGACCATTTTTTGCTGTATTTTGTCTTTTGACAATAATGTAATCTTTATCATGAATTCCAGCGTTAATCATACTTTCTCCAGATACTCGTAAAGTAAATACCTCAGCAGAAGATGGTATTAAGGAAGCTGGTAAGTCAAAAAATTCATTTGGGGTTTCTATAGCTGTAATAGGACTACCTGCAGTAATTTTTCCAAGTAGAGGAACTTTGATGACGTCCTCATTTTTTTCTTCATATTCATTTTCAACAAGTAATTCTAGTGTTCTAAATTTATTATTTGAACTGCGAACGTAACCAGCTTTTTCTAAATTTTTAATGTGAACAAAGACAGTTGCTGGACTAGATAAGTTTACACCGTTACAGATTTCTCTGATAGTAGGTGGGTAACCATGTGCTGCGGTATATTTTTTGATAAATTTTAAGACGTCTGCTTGACGTTTGGTAAGATTGTCAGTTTTCATAGGATCCTTCCTTTCTTCTTAAAATAATTTTACAATAACAAATGTCAAAAGTCAAACAAATGTTTTTATAACGATTGACACGAACAGATGTTTGATGTATATTTGTAACGAAGGATGTGATACAAATGAAAAAAGTTTTAGTTAATTACGGAGGAATAGTATTATTCTATATGATTATTGTTTTAGGAGTATTATTCTTATGTGCTAGTAATTCTAGTGTTAATTCAACCCCATCATCATTTGGCATATCCACCGGTTATCAGAAATGATATTTATCTTTATTGTGTTTTATGATAAAATTATAAAATAGGAAGTGGTAAAGATGGCAAATAAAAACGAAACGGCAATAAACTCAATTAAGATGTTAGCTTTGGATATGATTAATAAGGCGGGGAGTGGACATCCAGGAATCGTTTTAGGAGCCACACCAGTTTTGTGTTCATTATATTTAAACGAGCTTAATGTTTTAGCTAATAAACCTAATTGGATGAATCGAGATCGATTTGTATTATCTGCTGGACATGGTTCAGCGATGTTGTATTCACTTTTGCATTTTGCTGGTTTTGATATTTCTCTAGATGATTTAAAAAGATTTAGAGATGTTGATTCATTTACTCCGGGCCATCCAGAAGTAAATGAAACTTTAGGAGTTGATTGTTCATCTGGACCGCTTGGTGAAGGCGTTGCAACAGCGGTTGGAATGGCTCTTGCTGAAAGATACTTTGAAAACATTTGTCGTAGCGTTGATAAAAAAAGTAACTTAGTAGATTATTATACTTATGTACTATGTGGAGATGGAGATTTACAAGAAGGAATAAGTTATGAAGCTTTATCGTTTGCTAGTGCTCAAAAATTAAAAAAATTAATTATTATTTATGATTCTAATAAAGTACAATTAGATGGTGAAGTAAAAAATACGTTTACTGAAGAAGTGGAAGAAAGATTCGAAGCTTTAGATTTTAATGTTATCACAGTTAAAAATGGAAGTAGTGTTAGTGATATAACTTCAGCTTTAAAAGATGCTCGAAAAAGTGATATGCCATCTATCATTATTGTTAATACGAAAATTGGGAAAGATGCTTTAAATGAAGGCACTAATGAAATTCATGGTAAGCCTTTAAGTAATGAAGAAATATTAAATTTGAAACAAAAATATAAATTATCTTTAGATCCTTTTTCTTATAGCGAAGAAGTTAAAAATTATGTTACAGATACAATCATCAAAAGAGTTAACAAAAAATATGAAAATTGGTTAAGAGAATATAATTTAGCAAAAGAAAGTCGTAATAAAGATTTAGTAGGTATTATTAATTTAATTGAGAAAGGTGAATTTTTTGTTGACTTTGATAGTACCAATTATCAAATTAATGAAAAATATTGTGAGGAAGGTAGATTATCAAATCAAAAAGCAATGAATTTCATCGCTCCGAAAACCAGATTCTTTTTAGGGGGGAGTGCAGATCTTTCTAGTTCAACGAAAACTATAATTGACAAAAGTGGGTTGATGAGTCATGAAAATCCCACTGGTAGAAATATACCTTTCGGAGTTCGTGAAAATGCTATGGGAGCTATTTTAAATGGAATGGCCTTATCGGGACTTAGAGTATATGGTTCAACATTTTTAACTTTTGCGGATTACTTAAAACCGTCGCTAAGAATGAGTGCAATGATGAAACTACCGGTTACATATATTTTCACTCATGATTCGGTATCTATCGGCGGCGATGGGCCAACACATCAACCAATAGAGCAACTTACAATGCTTCGAAGCACTCCGAATATGACAGTGTTTAGACCCGCAGATATTAATGAAATAATTGGTGCTTGGGAGTATATTTTAAAAAATAAAGAAACGGTTAGTATTGTATTAAGTAAAGAAAAACTGAATATTCAAAAGCATACAAATGGAAAATATGTTAAGTATGGGGCTTATATTGTTAGAAAAGAAAAATATCGTTTAGATGGAATTATAATAGCAACTGGTAGTGAAGTATCTACAGCATTAAAAATTGCAGAAGAATTATTTACTCAAGGAATTGATTTAAGAATTGTATCGATGCCATCAATGGAATTATTCTTAAAACAAAACCCTGTTTATGAAGAAAAGTTATTACCTAAAGAAGTTAAGACGATTACTTTAGAAGCAGGATCAACGGTTATGTGGCATCGATTTGCATCTAGTAGCAAATGTATTTTAGGAATTGATACTTATGGTGTTTCAGGTAAAAAAGAAGATGTTTTAAAGTTTGTAGGCTTTGATTACAATAGTTTACTTATGAAAATTAAAAATATGTTTGAATCTAACTAAATTCGACATATTTTTTTTATTTAATATGTTAATCTTTTTTCAGGTGAAGAAATGAGAACATATTATATATTTAATGTTAACAAAGAAATGAGTATTTTAACTAAAGATAGTCCATACATGCTTTTTAAAAGTTTTGAATCAATATATCAAGCAGATCGTAATGATTTAGGTATGGCAAGTAATTTATATGAACAATTAGCTAGTAAATTTAATAAAAATATTTTGAATCAAAAAATAGTAAATGAATATCGAGATAATCAACACTATATGTATACTAAAGACCGACATACATATTACAATAAGTATAAAGATGAAACTTGTAATTTGACGGTTAAAAACAGCTATATTATATGTAATTCTAATAATTCTAGATTAGAATTATTAAAAAGATTAAGTGGTTTTAATTTATTTGCATGTGATTTTGAAAATAAGGATTACTTTTGGCTAGATGAAATCTATTGTTAAAATGTAGTAAATGTAGTAAAATGTTTTAGAGGAGATAATTATGTTAGAAACAATAATATGGAGCATTTGTTCTTTAGTGGTTGGTATTGTTTTAGGCTTTTTAATTGCTAAAACAGTTACTAAAAAACAATTAGAAAAAAATCCTCCGATAAATGAAAAAATGATTGAAGCTATGATGAGTAGCATGGGAAGAAAACCAAGCCAAAAGCAAGTTAAACAGGTAATGGCTCAAATGAATCGTTTTAAATAATCACTTCGGTGATTTTTTTGTTGGCATAATTTGTTCTTGTTTAGAAAATTAACTTAAATTATAATAAAAGTATGTAGGTGGAAGTGAATGAAAAAGAATCTTAAACATGAACTATTAGTACCAGTAGGTAATTTTGAGTCTTTAATTGCGGCAATTAATAATGGCGCTGATGCAGTATACTTAGGCGGCAAAAAATTTGGAGCGAGAGCTTTTGCTAATAATTTTACTGAAGAAGAACTAGAAAAAGTTATTAAATTATGTCATTTATATGATGTAAAAGTGTATATTACAGTTAATACTTTAGTTCTCGATAGTGAAATTGAAGAAGCTTTAAAATATGTTAAAAAAATTCATCAATTTGGTGTTGATGCCGTTATTATGCAGGATGTAGGTTTAATAAATTTAGTGCATCAAACACTTCCTAATTTAGAAATTCATGCTTCAACGCAAATGCATAATCATAGTAAGGAATCATTAGCTTTTTTGAAAGAACTTGGCATTAAAAGAGTAGTATTTGCAAGAGAAGTGTCTCTTGATTACATAAATAGTATTGATACAGATGTTGAAAAAGAGGTGTTTATTCATGGATCACTTTGTATAAGTTATAGCGGCCAGTGCTTGTTTTCATCATGCATTTTAAACCGAAGTGGTAACCGTGGTGAGTGTGCCGGTATGTGCAGACTTCCTTATAAACTTTTAGAAAATGAAAAATATATTGAGGCCAACGGAAATTATTTGCTAAGTCCAAAAGATTTATGCACACTTGAATATTTCAAAAAATTATTAGATAGTGATGTTGTTTCATTTAAAATTGAAGGAAGAATGAAGTCACCGGCATATGTGGCTCTTGTGACAAGGCTTTATAAAGGGTTAATGATTCAATATGAAAAGGGAGAAGAACTTAAAATTAATGAACGCGATTTTGAACTTCTTCAGGCAATATATAATCGTCAATATACTAAAGGCTTTTTACTAGGCGATCATGACATTATGAATTTCATGGCTTCGAATCATGAAGGTCTTCATTTAGGAAAAGTTATTGAATGCACTCCCAAAAAGATAAAAATTAAATTAGATCGTAATCTACACCAATTTGAAGGAATTAGATTTAAAGAAAGTGATAAAGGCGTTACATTAAATTTTCTTTATGATGAAAATGATAACTTAATTAATGAAGGCAAAAAAGGAACTGTTGTTTATATTGATAATTTTATTAATTTAAAAAGTTTAGATGAAGTTGTGTTAACTGCTCCTTTGGTTGACGAAGAAACCATTATTACCAAAAAGATACCAGTTAAAATTAGTTGCGAGGTAATATTAAATAAACCGCTTATTTTAAAAGTTACTGATGAAGAAAATGAAGTTGTAGTTCATGGCGAAGAAGTTAAGATAGCCCAAACAAGTCCTATTACAAATGAAAGAATTGAAAAGGCATTAGAAAAAACGGGTAATACTCCTTTTGTGGCAGAAGAAATTAGTGTAATTAGTGATAATAATGTTTTTGTAGCTATTAGCGTATTAAATAATTTAAGAAGGCAAGCGCTTAATGAATTAAAAGAATTGCGTGAAAATAAAAAAGTAGATTACGTAGAAAGAAATTTTAAGCGAGAACTTCCTTTGTATGAAAATAATGGGCCGGTAATTAATGTTTTAGCGCGTACTAAAAAGCAAGTTATGGCTTGTAAAGAGTTGGGCATTAAAAATATTATTGTTGAAGAAGAAAAACTCATGGAAAATTATTTGATATTTAAAGTGCCAAGAGATAAGATGGTTCATGATTATAAATATGATAATTTACTAGTAACTGATTATGCAAGTTTAGATAAGTATCCTTCGAATATAGTGGATTATCATTTAAATGTATTTAATCATTTTACTTTTGACTATTTAAATAAAAAAGCAAGAAGTTTAATGCTTTCGGTAGAATTAACTAATGATGATATTAAAGATTTTATGAAATATTATCCAAAGGGTACAAGTGCCGAAGTTTTAGTGTACGGAAGAATTGAACTAATGCTTATGAAATATTGTCCTTTGAATAAGATTGTAAATAAAAATGGTGTATGCAATGTTTGTCAAAATGATAAAAAATATAAACTTGAGGATCGAAATGGTGCTAAATATCCAATAGTAAATAATTCGGTAACGCATAGTACAACAATACTTCATCATCAAGTAACAAATAAAATAGATTTAATTCAAATGTTTAAAGGGCTTGGAATTAATAATTTTAGAGTAGAATTTTATGATGAAACATATGAAGAGACTAAAGAAATTTTGTCGCAAATTATCAAAGAAATTATGCTGTAAAGTTTGACATTCATAGTTAAATCAAATAAAATAAATTTATATAGAAGTTATTGTCGGAAACGGGGGATGGTTATGACGGGGTATGCTTCAGTAGATAAGCCTTGGTTAAAATATTATGCACAATACTTAATTGAAAAGGATTTGCCTAAAGTGACGATGTATGATTATATTTTAAAAGGTAATAATTATTATCCTAAACGTGTTGCTTTAAATTATTTTAATAATAGAATTACGTATTCTGAAATGTTTCAGAAAATAGATACAGTTGCTCGTGCGTTTTTAGAAATGGGAGTAAAAAAAGGTGATATAGTTACTATATCAATGCCTACGCTTCCAGAATTTGTTTATATGTTTTATGCACTTTCTAAAATCGGGGCAATTGCTAATATGGTTGATCCTAGAAAAAGTGGCGAAGAAATCGAAGAGTACGTAAATATGGTTGGTTCTAAAATTTTTGTCATAGTAGATGTAGCTTTAGAAAAAGTTAAGGATATTGCAAAAAGTGCATCAATAGAAAAAATTATTAGTGTATCACCGAGTGAGTCGCTACCTTCGATCTTAAAAAAAGCTTATCGTTTAAAAAACAATAAAAAGAAACCTAAAATAAAAAAGTTAATTAAATGGGAAGAATTTTATAATTTAGGAATTCAAAGAAAAAATGAAGTTATTGTTGATGAGTTTCCAGAGTACGAAGAAAATCGACCAGTAGTTATTGTCTATACCGGTGGAACCACTGGTAAAAGTAAGGGTGTAGTATTATCGAATGATAATTTAAATGCTGCATCATTCCAATGTGAAACTTGTGGATATGATTTCCAAAGGCAACATACTTGGCTAAATATTATGCCGCCATTTATTGTGTATGGAGTAGGAAATGGACTTCATTTGCCGTTAGCGATGGGGATGGAAGTAATTTTAATTCCTCAGTTTGATCCTAATAAATTTGATCGGTTATTACAAAAACATCATCCTAATCATGTGACGGGAGTACCAACTCATTATGATTCTATAGTTAAGAGTAAAGTTATTGAAAAAGAAGGATTAAAATATTTATTGTCACCAATAGTAGGTGGAGATAAATTAAATGAAGCTTCGGAAGAAATAATTAATAAATTTTTTAAAAAGAATAATTGTAATTTTAATGTATCTAAAGGATATGGTATGAGTGAAGTTTGTGCTGCGGTATGTACTGCCTCGATTCCGGAAATTAACGAAATAGGTTCAGTGGGAATTCCGTTTCATCACACAATCATTGCGGTGTTTGATCCAGAAACTGGGAAAGAACTTAAATATAATGAAATCGGAGAAATATGTATCTCTGGACCTAATACGATGTTAGGTTACTACAATAATGAAGATGAAACGAATAATATAATCCGTAAGCATAAAGATGGACTAATGTGGGTTCATTCTGGTGATTTAGGCTATATTACAGAACGCGGAGTTGTTCATATTCAAGGCCGAACAAAAGAAATGATAGTAAGACCTGATGGATTTAAAGTGTTTCCGATTTTGATCGAGGAAGTTATATTATCCCATGCTAATGTTAAGGCTTGTAAGGTCGTTGGCGTTAAGGACAAAAATTATAGTCAAGGTGAACTTCCTAAAGCATATATTGTTTTAGAAAAGGAAACAGATAATGAAAACAAACTAAAAAGTGAGCTTAAGAAAATTTGCGAAGAGCGACTTGCAGAGTACCTTCAACCAATTGATTTTGTCATTAAATCGGAACTTCCTAAAACCTCAATTGGTAAAATTGATTTTATGAAATTAAAAGCTGAAAATGAGTAAAAATTAGAAAATAATTATTTCTAATTTTTTTATTTATGATATACTATTAGTGATAATAGAGGTGGACTAATGAGAGTAGGAATTACAATTATTTTGTGTAGTTTGTTATACACAGGATTAGTTTTTTTTGTATATTCATCAAAAGAAAAATTAAATACATTTGAAAATAAAGTTTATAAAGCGTTAATTTCTCTGAATATTGTTGGGTTGTTACTAGAACTAGGATGTTGTTATTTTGTAGCCAATATGGACATTAGTCCAGTGCATGCAGGTCTTAATGTTTTAATTAATAAAACGTTTTTAGTCTTTTTCTTAGCATGGCTAATAGTTTTTTCTTTATATACTTTTTGGGTTTCTTTTGGTCGAAATGACTTTGAAAAAAAACAAAAATTAATTAAGAAAATTATTATTCCGTTTTATCTTGTAGCAGTATGTTTAGCGTCGTTTTTACCACTTTACTATTTCAATGATGGTGTAAATGTATATTCTTATGGTCCTGCTGTATATGCAGTAATGGCTGTAGCGGGCTTAACTATTGTATTTGATCTTTACTGTTTATTTAAAAATATTAAAAACATCAAAAATAAAAAGTATTATCCACTTTTTGCCTTAGTGGTAGTAATGATGATTGTTTTAATAGTTAGAGAAATTAATCCGGCAATATTAGTAATAAATTCTTCGCTTGCTTTTATTTCTGTAATTATGTTTTTTACACTTGAAAATCCTGATTTACATATGTTAGCAGAACTAAAAGAAAATCGTCATTTAATTGAAAAAAATTATGAATCAAATGCAAATTTTATTTTTAATGTATCTCAAGAAGTTAAAAATCCAATTGAAAATATTCAATCAATTTATAATTCCGTAAAAGATGACGATGATATAAATATTATAAAAGAAGGTTTACAAGCTATAAAGCGTAATTCTGATGATTTGAATTTTATTGTATCAAACATTTTGGATGTATCATCACTTGATGCCCATAATATAAAAATAGTTTCTAATAAGTACAATATAATTAATTTGCTTCATGCTATTGAAGCTAGAGCAAAACAAGATATTAAAAATGATGTTGAGCTTAGGTTGGATATATCAGCTAATGTTCCTGAAATATTGTATGGTGATGAAGTTAAATTAAAACAAATATTAATGACAATTATTTCTAATGCAATTAATCATACTCAAAAAGGGTTCATAGAAATTAGTGTTGGAGCAATCGTTAAATACGATGCATGTCGTTTAATTATTACTATTGAAGATTCTGGTTGTGGCATGAGTTTAACACAGGTTAATGAACTTATGAATACTGAAGGCGCACTTACTGATGAGGAAGTAGAAATTTTAAATAAAGTTGACTTAAACATAAAGATTGTTACTAAAATAGCAAGGATAATTGGTGGTTCGCTACTAATTAAAAGCGAAGAAGGTAAAGGAAGTAAATTTACAATTGTTTTAGAGCAAAAAATAAGTGAACCTCAAAATAATGTTATAACAACCTCAAAATATGATAAATCTATTTTAACTTCTAAAAGAGTATTACTTGTTTCTGATAAAAAAGATGATATTGCTTATCTAAAACCAATGTTTGAAAAAAAAGACGTTGAAGTTATAACTACATTATATGGTAAAGATTGTGTAGATAAAATAGAAAATAAAGAACATTATGATTTAATTGTAATTGAAGATGAGATGCGGCTTTCTAGTGCAATTACAACATTCCAAGAATTACAAAAAATAAATAATAAAATACCGGTAGTTGTAATGTTAGATAAGAATAAAGAAAAAATAAAAAAAGTTTATATTGAAGATGGTTTTAAGGATTGTCTTTTAAAAAGTAAAACAAAATCCGAGACAGATCGAATTATAAAAAAATATTTATAAAAAGGTGCAATAAAATTTGCATTTTTTATTTGGATTTACAAAAGATTTGAAAACTGTTAGCACTTGTGAATTGACAAGTGCTAATTTGCATAATATAATATTGTTAGCACTGAAACACAAAGAGTGCTAGAAAGGATTGGTATGGATAAACGTCAAGAAGACTTGCTTAAAGCTATTGTTGAAAACTATGTTAAAACAGTTAAGCCTGTAGGTAGCAAATCTCTATGTCAAAAATTTCATTGTTCTAGCGCAACTATTAGAAATGAAATGGCCGTTTTAGAAAGTCTTGGGTATATTGAAAAAAATCATATTTCATCAGGTAGAATACCAAGTGAACTTGGTTATAAATATTATGTAGAATATTTGATGGAACCAGAAAAATTAACTGGCAGTGATATGTTAAAATTACAAACGATCGTTAAAAATCAAGATTTAGTATTATCTGACGCTATCAATAAATGTATGGAAATAATTAGTGATTTAACAAATTATGCTTCCGTCGTATTAGGTAATAATAGTGCTGGTAATCTCTTAAAACAGGTAAGTATTATTCCGATTGAAAACAATAAAGTTGTAGCTTTGGTTTGTACAAATAAAGGTATTGTCGAAAATAAACAATTTAGTTTGCCAGAAAGTACAAATATAAATGAATTAATCAAAACAAGTGAAATTATCAATAAAATGCTTATTGGAACACCAATAAATGAAGTGGCTTCAAGATTAGAATTTGAAATTAAACCGGTAATATCAAAACAAATTCATGATTATGAAGCGATTTATAATATTTTCTATAATGCATTTAACGATTTTGCTGCTGATAGACAAAGTGATATTCGCGTAGTTGGCAAAGCAAAAATATTAGAACAACCAGAATATAATGATGCGCCGACGATAAAAAAATTAGCATATAAGTTGGAAGATAAAAACTTTATTAAGCATGTTGTTGAAGATAAAGATAATGAAGAAATAAAAATCTATATTGGCGAAGATTCTGAGGTTGATGAAAATACTACCGTAATTAAAAGAAAGTATAATATCAATGGAGAATCTGGAACAATAGCCATAATCGGTCCGAAAAGAATGGAATATGCAAGAGTCATGGGACTTTTAGATTACGTTCTTGATGAAATAAAAAAGAAGGATGAAAAATAATGAACGAAGAAGTTAAAACTGAAGAAAAAGTTAAGAAAGTAGTTAAAAAAGCTAAAAAAGCAAACGCAGAAATTGAAAAATTAACTGCTGAAAAAGCTGAGTTAGCTGATAAAGTTTTAAGACTTACTGCAGAAATGCAAAATATGAGCCGTCGATATGAACAAGAAAAAGCAAATATTTATAAATACGATGGTGAGAAATTAATTAAAGAATTACTTCCAATCGTTGATAATTTTGAAAGAGCTATTAAGTTAGATGATAATAATTTAACAGATGAACTTTCTAAATTTTTATCAGGATTTAAAATGATTTACACTTCAATGGTTGGTACATTGAAAGCTATGGGAGTAACTGAGATAGAGGCTTTAGGAAAAGAGTTTGATCCTGTTACTATGGAAGCAATTATGACAACTAATATTATGGAAGAAGAACAAAATGTAGTTGTGGAAGTAATGCAAAAAGGTTATATGTATAATGATAAGGTTATACGTGTAGCTATGGTAAAGGTTAATGAATAAAAAATATATAAAATTGAAAGGAAATGAAAATTATGAGTAAAATTATAGGTATAGACTTAGGTACAACAAATAGCTGTGTTGCTGTATTAGAAGGCGGGGAACCAAAAGTAATCCCTAATGCTGAAGGTAATCGTACTACTCCTTCAGTAGTAGCATTTAAAAAAGATGATGAATTAGTTGGAGAAACAGCTAAAAGACAAGCTGTTACAAACGTTAAGAATACAATTTCATCAATTAAAAGAAAAATGGGTACTAAAGAAAAAGTAGAAGCTAATGGAAAGAAATACACTCCGGAAGAAATTAGTGCTAAAGTTTTAGCTAAACTAAAAAAAGATGCTGAAAGCTATCTTGGTGAAAAGGTAACAAAAGCAGTTATTACTGTTCCTGCTTACTTTAATGATGCAGAAAGACAAGCTACTAAAAATGCTGGTAAAATTGCTGGTCTTGAAGTAGAAAGAATTATTAATGAACCAACAGCTGCTGCGCTTGCATATGGTCTTGACAAACAAGATGAACTTCAAACAATTTTAGTTTATGACTTAGGTGGCGGTACATTTGACGTATCAATCCTTGAACTAGGTGATGGGGTATTTGAAGTTAAAGCTACTGCTGGGGATAATAAACTTGGTGGCGATGATTTCGACGAAAAAGTAGCGGATTATTTAGTAAAAGAATTTAAAAAGGAAAATGGTGTAGATTTATCTAAAGATGCTATGGCAATGCAAAGAATTAAAGATGCTGCTGAAAAAGCAAAAAAAGATTTATCTTCTATGAGTACAACACAAATCTCATTACCATTTATTACCCAAAATGAAGATAAAGAACCATTACATTTAGAGATGGAACTTTCAAAAGCTAAATTCGAAGATTTATGTAAAGACTTATTTGATTCAACATTAGAACCAGTAAGAAAAGCTTTAAAAGATGCTAAGTTAAAAGCTAGCGATATTAATAAAGTTATTTTAGTAGGAGGTTCTACAAGAATCCCTTATATTCAAGAACTTGTTAAGAAAGAACTTGGACAAGAACCTAATAAATCAGTAAATCCTGATGAAGTTGTTGCTATGGGTGCTGCAATTCAAGGTGGAGTATTAACTGGAGAAGTAAATGATATCGTACTTTTAGATGTAACACCACTTTCACTTGGTATTGAAACATTAGGAAATGTTATGACTGTATTAATTCCAAGAAATACTACAATTCCTACATCTAAATCACAAGTGTTCTCTACGGCTGCAGATAACCAACCGGCAGTAGATATTCATGTTTTACAAGGAGAAAGACCAATGGCTGCCGATAATAAAACCCTTGGTAATTTCCAACTTACAAATATTCCTCCTGCAAGAAGAGGAGTTCCACAAATCGAAGTTAAATTTGATATTGATGCAAATGGTATTGTAAATGTAACTGCAAAAGATTTAGGAACTAATAAAGAACAAAGTATTACAATTACATCTTCAACCTCTTTATCTGATGAAGAAATCGATAAGATGGTTAAAGAAGCTGAAGCTAATAAAGAAGCTGATGAAAAGAAAAAAGCTGAAAGCGATGCTAGAAATGAAGCTGATTCAATGATCTTAGCTACTGATCGTGCTTTAGAAGATTTAGGTGATAAAGTATCTGATTCTGACAAGGAAGAAGCTACTAAATTAAAAGAAGAATTAGAAGAAGCTCTAAAAGGTAGCGATATTGATGAAATTAAAGAAAAAACTGAAGCATTAAATAAAAAAGCTATGGATTTAGCAGCTAAAGTATATGAAGCAGGTAATGCTACAGGAGCAGCAACTGGAGAAACAACGACTGCTACTGAAGAAGATGATGATGCTGTTGAAGCAACATATGAAGAGAAGAAATAATAGAATTTTAAAATAATAGAATGATGGTTAGGTTCTAGGAAACTAGAACCTAATTAAATATGAAAGGAACTCTAAATGCAAGCAAAAATAGATTTAAGTGAACTTTTTAAAAGTGATAATGAATTTCTTAAAAGTCTAAATAAAATTAGCAAAGAAATTAAAAAGTATGCAAAGTTTCAAGGCCACTTATTTGATAGTCCTGAAATGTTATATGAATTTTTAGTGTTTGATACTAGTTTTTCTAAGGAACTAGAGCGTATATATATTTATGCTCATATAAATAATGATTTGGATTTAAGTAATAATACCTATCAAGATTATTTAGGTAGAGTGATGAATATTATGAATGAGGTAAGTGAAGTTTCATCATTTGTTGTTCCAGAAATATTAGAACATGATTATTCTGAATTTAAAGAAATGATTAAAAAGTATCCATTATTAAAAGAATATAATATAAATATTAAAAATATATTTAGAAATAAAAAGTTTATTAAATCTAAAGAAGAAGAGAAGTTAATTTCCATTTTGACTTCATCTTATAATAAACCCGAAGATATTAGTGAAATGTTAATTAACACTGATCTTGATTATGGAATAATAAAAGATGAGAACGGCAAAGATATTCATTTAACTAATTCTAATTATTCAACATATCTTGAAAGCTCTAATCGAGATGTTAGAAAAAGCGCCTTTAAGGCGATGTATAACGAAATAAAAGCTCATGAAAATACTTTTGGATCTATTTTAGCAACCGAAGTATTAAATAATAATAAATTAGCTAAAATAAGAAACTTTAAAAGTGCAAGAGAATATAGCTTATACCAAAATGATGTTAAAAATAATATATATGATGAACTAATCGAAGGCGTACATCGTAGTTTACCAATTTTTAATAAATATTATGAATTTAAACAACAAATATTAGGATTAGAAGATTTTCATTTATATGATACATATGCCAATATTGTTAAAGAGTTTGATAAAAAATATTCTTTTGAAGAAGCCAAAGATATAATTTTAAATGCTACGAGTATTCTTGGAAAAAATTATTTTGAAGATTTAAAAAGAGCATTTGATGAAAACTGGATTGATTCTACAATTTTAAAAACTAAAAGATCCGGTGCTTATTGTACCTGTGCTTATGTAACTCATCCATACGTTGTAATGAGTTATGAAGAAAAGTTAAATGATATCTCAACTTTAGCTCATGAATTAGGCCATGCAATGCATTATTATTATGCGCAAAAAAATAATTCGTATCAAGATTATGGATATTCAATTTTCGTGGCTGAAGTTGCAAGTCAAGTAAATGAAATTATATTAACGGATTATCTTCTTAAAAATACAACTGATAAAGAGGAAAAAAAATATCTATTAGATTTAATTTTACAACGTTTTAAATCGACTATTATACGTCAAACTATGTTTGCAGAATTTGAAGATAAGTTACATAATCTTGAAAAAGAAGGAAATACACTTACTAAAGATTTGATTACAAGTGAATATTATGAGCTAAATAAATCATATTTTGGCAAAAATGTTACTATAGATGAAGATATTAAATATGAATGTTTTAGAATTCCTCATTTCTATTACAATTTTTATGTTTATCAATATGCTACAGGGTATGCTGCAGCATTAAAAATTGCTTCAGACATTATAAATGGAAAAGAAAATTGCTTAGAAAACTACTTGAAATTCTTAAGATTAGGATCTACTAAAGATCCGGTAAGTTCATTAAAAGTAGCGGGTATTGATATGACTGATAGCAAAATATATGAAGACGTTTTCAAAGTTTTTGAAGAAAGACTTAATGAATTAAGGAGTTTATATGAGTAAAAAAGATTATTATGAAACTTTAGGAGTGTCTAAAGATGCTTCTGATGAGGAAATAAAAAGATCATTTAGAAAATTAGCTAAACAATATCATCCGGATATTAATAAGGAACCTGGTGCTGAAGCTAAATTTAAAGAAATCGGTGAAGCTTATGCTGTTTTATCTGATCCCCAAAAGAGAAAGACATATGATCAATTTGGTTCTGCAGCCTTTGAAAATGGTGGTATGGGAAACGGTGGTTTCGGACCAGGTGGATTTGATTTTGGAGATATTGACTTAGATTCAATTTTAAGAGATGTTTTTGGTGGGGGTTTTTCTTCATTTACAGGTTTTGGTGGAAATGCAGGAAGATCTCGCGGCGGTGCAAGACGTGGTGCTGATGTAAGATGTGTAGTTGATCTAACTTTTGAAGAAGCTTGTTTTGGTTGTGAAAAAGAAGTAGAATTAAATCTTAAAACGACTTGTGATGAATGTAATGGTAAAGGTGGATTTAAGGAAAAAACCTGTTCAACATGTAGTGGTCAAGGAGTAGTTCTTGAAAGAGTGCAATCTTTATTTGGTGTAATGCAAACCCAAAAAACTTGTCCGGATTGTATGGGACGAGGAGTTACATATGCTGATATATGTAATGAATGTAATGGAAGTGGCGTTATTAATAAGCGCAAAACCATTAAAGTTAAAATTCCTGAAGGTGTAGATAATGGTTATCAATTAAGATTAGCTCGTAAAGGAAATGCAGGGGTAAATGGCGCTGAAAATGGTGATTTATATGTTGAATTTAATATTAAAAATCATCCACTTTTTGAAAGACAAGATAATGATATTTATTTAGAATTACCGATTAATATAGCTGAAGCAACATTAGGGTGTGAAAAAGAAATTCCGACTCTTTTTGGCGATGTTATATTAGAAATAAAACCAGGAACTCAAAATTATACGAAACTTAAATTAAGAGGAAAAGGTATTAAAAGTCCAAATTCTCTAGTTAGAGGTAATATGTATGTTGTTGTTAATGTTATTGTTCCATCGAAGTTATCTCGAAAACAAAAGAAATTATTTGAGGAATTATTAGAATCAGATTTAGATAATGATGACGCATTCAAAGATTTTAAGAAAGCTCAAAAAATGAATAAATAATAAAGTATTTTAACTCTAATAAAAAAATTAGAGTTTTTTTGTGACTAAAAAAGGAAATTTGGTAAGTAGTAGGTAATATATAGAGTGAAGGAAGAAATTATGAAGTAAAATTAAAAGGAGAAAAATGAATTGGTTAAAAAAATATTTAAGTGAAATTTTACTAGGAATAGTTATTATTTTAATTGGTGGATTATATGCAATTGAATTTTATTTTTATTTTTATCAAAGTAATCAAGAAGAGATTTTATTTGAAGAAGAAATAAAAAATGAGGAAGTAAGTGTTGCTCCGGTGAAGAAAATGTTTGTGGATATAAAAGGAGCAGTAAAAACTCCAGGTGTATATGAAATTACAGATGAAACAATCATTAATGATGTTATTATTTTGGCTGGAGGATTTAATAGTAATGCCTATACGCATAATATTAATTTAAGTAAAAAACTTGCAAATGAGACAGTTATTTATGTATATACAAAATATGAATATTCACTTTTAAATACGCCTAAAGAAAAAGAGGAGTGTATCTGTCCTGAAGTTGATATAAGTTCATGTATAAATTCAGGAAGTAGTATAATAGAAACCGAAGATAATAATAAAGATGTTAGTAATGAAAATGATGCTTCATTAGAAAATGATGAAATAGCAAAAGTGCTTATAAACATAAATAGTGCTACTAAGGAGCAGCTGCTTACTTTAAATGGTATAGGTGATGCTAAAGCCCAAAGTATTATTGAATATCGTACCACAAATGGCAACTTTCAAACGATCGAAGATATAAAAAAAGTATCAGGAATTTCTGATAGTATATATGAAAAGATTAAAGACGATATTACAGTCTAAAAGACTTTACTTAATATTGTTAGTTCTTTTAGTTTTTTATGTTTTTTGTTTCACTAAGATTTTAAAATATAAATCTATTTACTCTGATGGATTTAATGAAGTGCAGGGAAAAATTATTAAATATTCTTTAACTGATGATAAAATTACTTTTATAATTAAAGCCAAAGAAAAAATAAGCGCCACTTATTATTTTGAAAATATTAAAAAATTAAATAATATAAAAATTGGAAGTGAAGTTTTAGTTAAAGGTGAAATGCATGAGCCATCTTCTAATACAATACCAAATACTTTTAACTATCAAAAATATTTATATAATAATAAAATATATAAAACAATCAAAGTGGATAGTATAGTAGCTCTAAAAAAGGAGCTTTCTTTATTTTCTAAAATTAAAAATTTTATTTATAAGAAAGTGGAAAATAATGAATACTTAAAATTATTCATAGTTGGAGATAAAACATCCCTTGATAATAATATTTATGATAGTTTTAAAGATTGTGGTGTTGCACATTTATTAGCTGTTTCAGGAATGCATGTTTCAGTTTTAGTGGCCATTTTAAATTTTCTTTTAAAATATATTTCTGATAACAAAAGAAAAGTAATTATTTCTATTTTTTTATTTTTTTATGCTTATGTTGTTAACTTTTCACCCTCGATTTTAAGGGTAGTTTTTTTCTTTGTCTTTAGCTTTATTAATAAAAGATTAGAGTTAAAATTAAATGATATTCAGATCTTATTTTGGGTAGCATTTATCTTGCTAATTATTAATCCTTTTTTTATCTATCATTTAGGATTTATTTATTCCTTTGTGACAGTATTTAGTTTATTTTTGACTAGAAAATACTTAAAAGGTAAGTATTTGAGCGATATTTTAGTTATTAGCTTTTGGGCTTTATTATTTACATTACCTATAACTGCAGGTATGAATTATGAAATAAATTTAATAACCTTTATTAGTAATTTAATTTTAATCCCGTTGGTAACTTTTATATTGTATCCTTTGTCCTTAATATGTTTTATCTTTCCGGCGTTACAGTTTTTACTTTCAAGTTTAACTAACTTGATGGAAATTATAGTTTCATTTATTAGTAATGTTAGTTTTTTAACAATAAACATCCCTAAGCTTTCGTGGTTCGCGATTATAATATATTATGTTTTACTGCTATTAATTGTATATTATAATTCAAAAATATATATGGGTCTAACAGTTTTTTTTGTGCTGATTATTAAAATGTTTCCTTTTCTAAATTCGGGTTATCAATTATATTTTTTGGATGTAGGTCAAGGCGATTCAACTGTATTAATAAGTCCATATCAAAAAGAGGGGATAATGATTGATACAGGTGGTATTGACAATTATGGAAAAAAAACAAGTTACTATATTTCTGATAATATAATTTTATTTTTAAAAAGCATTGGTATAACAAAATTAAAATTTTTGATTGTTACGCATGGCGATTTAGATCATATAGGAAATACTGAGTATTTAGTAGAAAACTTTAAAGTTGAGAAAGTAATTTTTAATTGTGGTGAATTTAATGAGTTAGAACAAAAACTAATTGAAGTTTTAGATAAAAAGAAAATACCATATTATTCATGTATTAAAGAATTAAATATAGATGATAATAAATTATATTTTCTTAATAATAAAGATTATGGTAATGAGAATGATAATTCGTCAGTTATTTATACAGAACATAATAATCATAGATTTTTATTTATGGGAGATGTTGGTATTGAAGTAGAAGAAGATTTAATAAAAAAGTATAATCTTCAAGATATAGATGTATTAAAAGTAGGTCATCATGGAAGTAGGACAAGCTCTAGCAAAAGTTTTATAGATATAATTGAGCCTAAATATTCAATTATTAGTGTTGGTAAAAATAACAGATATGGACATCCGAATGATATAGTTCTAGACAATTTAGAAGATTCTAAAATTTATAGAACAGATCAAGATGGAAGCATTATGTTTAAAACTAAAAATAATAAATTAGAAATAAAGACTTGTGTGCCATAGGAGTGGTAATAGTAATTATTTAAATTCAAATTCAAAAATATATGATATAATATATCATATAAGGATGTGTTTAAAATGGGATGGATTATCATAGGAATGATTGATAATATAATAAAAAGTTTTCAATATGCATGGTTTATTTTGATTCCTTTAATTTTAATTATTATATTTTTAATAACTAAAAAGAAAAAATTAAGTCAAAATAATATTAAAGAAAGAAAAAAGATATCAAAAATTATTTATTGTTTGATTCTGTTTATCTTTTTATCAATATTTACAGTTAGGGCATGGGGACCAAATTTTTATAAAATAATAATAAGTTTTTCTATATGTGGTAAAGAGAAAATAGTAGAACAAAAATTAGAAAATAAGTATGGAAAGAATTTTAATTATATTTCACAGGGTAAGATAGTTATCGAAGAATACGCAGGAGATACTTTAGGACAAGACATTAATGGGGATTATTCCGTTAGATATATTTTTAAAGATGATGATGGTGTAATTGCTATTGTAGAATATAAGAAAAATTATCAAAGCGATTATTATGAATCGAAAAGAAGCAAATATGAAATTGAGAAAATGGTGTATGATTATGCCGAAAAAGTCAAATTTGAGAAAAAGTTTTATGTGTATGTAGAGTCACCTTATGAATTAATTAATAATTCAGATTTAAATGAAAAAACTAGTAATAATTTTATACAAGAAGAACGTAATCATGATAGAATTATATTCATATTAACTGAGTCTTCAGACAAAAATCAAGATTTTATTGTATCTGCTTTACAAAATATTTTTGATAGAGATGATTATTTTTGTGTTCATGAGCATGTAGTTGTCGAAAATGAATATGAAAAAGCTATTAGTTTTTATAATTCACTTGGTTCGCAAAATGGAATAGCTAACCATGAATATGAAGAATATTTTGATTTTAATAAAAATAATCAGGTTCAGTTTAAATATTACTATGTAAGATAAATTTTAAAATACTAAAGATTGTTGTAACACAATCTTTTTTTAAAGAAATAATTGGATTCTATTCGTGTGCGTAACCGACAATCACCACACGGCGACTATGATCATATGGGAGAAGCGATTAATCTAGTTAATAATTTCAAAGTTGAAAAAGTGATATTTAATTGTGGAAAGTTTAATGAACTTGAACAAGATTTAATCAAAATTTTAGATAATAAGAAGATACCATATTACAGTTGTATTAAAAAATTAAATATAGATAATAAAAAATTATATTTTCTGAAAACACGAGATTATGGTAATGAAAATGATAATTCAAGCATTATTTATACAGAACTAAATAAGCGTAAATTTCTATTTATGGGAGATGCAGGAAAAGAGGCTGAAGAAGATATAATAGAAAAGTATAATTTACAAAATATAGATGTTTTAAAAGTAGGGCATCATGGAAGTAAGACCAGCAGTAGTAAAGAATTTATAGAAATAATTAATCCTAAGTATTCAATAATAAGCGTTGGAAAAAATAATAGATATGGACATCCAAATAAAGAAGTATTAGATAATTTAAATAATTCTAAAATATATAGAACAGACCAAGATGGAAGTATCATCTTTGAGATAAAGAAGGATAAAATAGAAATTGGAACTTGTGCACCATAGAAAGGAATGAAATGTAGAAAAAGTGATATTTAATTATGCTGAATTTAATGAACTTGAACAAGATTTAATAAAAAATTTAAATACAAAGAATATACTGTAAATTTCTATTTATGGGAGATGTAGGTTTAAAAGTAGAAGAGGATTTAATAGAAAAATATAGCACGATAATATGAATTAGTATGATAGAATATATATATGAAGATAAGAAGAAAAAATAAAAGAATAATATGGATAATTTTATTAATTGTTGGAATAATCCCTTTTGTTATACCTTTGATAGCGGGAGTATATGATTCTATAGCGGGATTTAGTGGTTTGTGTATTCTTGAATGTGATAATTACTATGGATTTAATGCTTTAATAGATAGTATATATTTATATTCATTTATATTTTGGCCAACTTACATTATTGGCTTTGTTTTGATTGTATTATCTTTTATAAAATTAAAAAGAAAAAAACACAAGTGATTATTATATAAAAAAAGTAATTAATAGAGAATATTATCAGAGAGTTTGCAGTTTTATTTCTATGAATGAATATAGTTATAATTTTGAAACTGGAGTAAACAATTGTAATAGAAATTGTCCGTTTGCAAACGAGATAAGAAATGAATTTATGTCTATAAAAAATAAATATAATATAAATATTAGTGTATTTAAATAGAAAATTATATAAATCTTTAGGCTCAATGTATATATTATCTTTGAAAAGTTATATATAACAATTTATTAATAAGAACATAAAATATAGTACATCGCTAGTGATGTTTAAATAGATGGACCTGGTATAGGTCCTTTTCAAATGATTTAAAAAATAGTATAATTTACCTATGAATATATATTTAGTAACAAGTGATAGTTATAAACTTATAGATGCTGAAGTAGAGAAAATTCTTCAGGGATCTTTGAATGTAGTAAAATATGATTTACGCGTTGATTCACTGATTGATGTAATTAATGAAGCAAATTATTATTCTCTAACTAATGAAAAAAAATACATTGTGGTTAAAAGTAATAACTTATTTAAAGCTACTAAAAAAGAAGAGAGTAATGAGGAAGATGGTTTTAATAAAGATATAAAACTATTGGAAAAATACTTAGCAAATCCAAGTGAGCTAAGCACTATAATTTTTATTTCATATGAAACTCCTGATAAGCGGCGAAAAGTATTTAAACAGATTGCTGAAAAGGGAAATGCAATTATTCTTGCTCCTTTTAACAAAAAGGATTTAACTTATAAATGCATGGAAATTTTAAAGCAAAAAGGATATACTGCTAATTATGACGTAGCAAATTTCATTGTTGAAAATTCATATGTGAATTATGATATTATGACAAATGAACTCGAAAAAATATATGTTTTATTAAAACCAGGTTTATTAACTATTGAAATTTTAAAAGGGATTATTTCGACATCCTTAACTAGTAATGTTTATTCATATATAAATGCTATTATTAATCGAGATTTAGATTTAGCGTTTAAATCGAGTAAAAATTTTGAACTATTAAAAATAGATCCTACAATGGTTCTGATAATGCTAGCTAAAGAATTTCAAATTCTTTATATGATAAAAAATGATGTTAATTTAAGGGAATTACAAAATCATTTGAGGAAAGAAGACTGGCAAATGAATTCATACATAGCAAATAAAGACCTATATACTTTAAATGAACTAAAAAAAATCATAATCAAATTAAATGATTATGATTTTAGAGTAAAAAGTGGACTATTGGATAAAAGTGTGATGCTAGATTTATTATCTTTAGAATTTTGTGAATAAACTATTGAAGTTTTGTAATATTTTTAAAATTCATTTTAGCAAAGTTATTTAAATAATCTTTGCTTTTTTCTTGCATGATTTTATCGATTTGTTTGTCTACAAGTGGACCTGCTCCTTTAGGAAGTTGATAACCAAAATCCTTTTCTAACTTTTGCATTTCTGATAAGAAAATATATCTAGCAATAATTGAAGCTGCTGCTACTGCCATGCACTTGCTTTCCCCCTTAGTATAGAAAGAAATGTTTGTAACTTTCTTGGGAACTTCATCTAAGTATTCATAATATTTTTTTTCGTTAACAAACTGATCAACTACACAGTGAGTGTAATTTGGATTATACTTTTCTATTAAAGAGCATAGGACTTTATTATGTAAAATACATTTTAATTTTACCAAATTTATATCTTTAAAGTTTTCGTTATAAGTTTTATTGTTAAGAATATAACAAACATAAGGGATATTTTTTATAATATCTGGAGCGATTTCCTTAATTTTGTTATCATCAATTTGTTTGGAATCTTTAACTCCTAAGCTCCTCATGTATTCGATATTTTCTTTTGAGACATAAGTTGCAGCAACCACTACTGGGCCAAAAACATCACCGCATCCAGTTTCATCGCTACCTATGGTAGATGTATTTAAGAAAAAAGTATCATCCTTTTTCTTATCTTTTTTTTCTTTTTTGTTGTCTGTATCAATTATTTTACCATTTAATCTTTTTTCGGCATCAATCCAAATGCTGGCTTCAATATCAGCGCCGATCCCTTGAAACATTACTTTTCCTGATTCATACAAAGTGATAGTTACATCATAATTTTTGGCTTGAAACACTGAATAAGGAGGATTTTTTTCACATTTAAATGGTTCATAAAATTTTATAAATTTTTTCTTTAGATTTTCACTTAATTTAAAGACTATACAATTCATATTTGCACCTCAGGCTTATTTTATCACATGTTTTTGGACATTGCACCTTTTGCTGTTTAGTTTTGACATATAGTTTATAATTTGCTTTATTTTTTGGTAAACTTATAATATAATTAAAATAGAGATGAGGTAGGGAATATGAGTATAGTTGATATTTGTGCTCTTGTGATTATTGCACTCGGAGCATTAGCAGGATTTAAAAGAGGTGCAATAAGAAGTTTAGTTCAATTAATTGGTTTAGTCGCAATTGTAATTGTAGCTTATCAGTTTAAAGGTTTGCTAGGTAATTTTTTAGTAAAAGTACTACCGTTTTTTAATTTCGGCGGAGCATTAAATGAGCTTTATTCCTTGAATATTTTGTTATATCAAGGTGTAGCCTTTGTAGTAATCTTCATATTATTATATTGTGTTTTAAATATTTTAATTGGATTATCAGGAATTTTAGATTTACTAGTTAAACTAACCATAATTTTAGAAATCCCATCAAAGATTATAGGAACTATTTTAGGGGCTGTAGAGGCAATAATATTTGTTTTCGTAGCAGCGTTTGTAATGTTACAAAATCCAGCGACTCAAAAATATGTTATGGAAAGTAAATATACTTTAACTATTGTTGAAAGAACTCCAGTTGTTAAAGAAGTGTTTGCAAGAACAATTGCAGCTTCACAAGAAATATATAAATCTGTTAAAGATCATCAAGAAACAGGAAATATGATTGAAGCAAATTTAGAAATAATTAGATCTTTAATTAAATATGGAGTAGTAGATGCTCCGACAGTTCAAGAAGCAATCGATAATGGAAAACTGCATATGCCAAATGTTGTAGTTGCATCTTAGAAAGGAAATTTAATGATAAAACATTTAGAAAAAGAATCTGATTTTTACGATATTGTAGCAAAAGAAACATGTATGGTTGATTTTTATGCTGATTGGTGTGGCCCTTGCAAAATGTTATTACCAGTTTTAGACGAAATTGACTTTGTAGACGTTATCAAAGTAAATGTTGATCAATATCCTGAAATAGCTAAAAAATTCGGGATTATGAGCATTCCAACTCTTGTTTTTTTCAAAGACGGACTTGAACAAGATAGAGAAATAGGTTATCGCGGAATTGATGAAATAAAAGCTACCTTTAAATCGATTCAATAAGCACACTTTAGAGTGTGTTTTTATTTTTGAAAAAAAGGAAGTATTTATTTTGAAATACTTCCCTTAGCGCATGCTAGATAAGTGCGAAGCAAATTGCTTGCTCCGAGTTTTGTTCCCCCATAGTATCTTATTATAATTAAAAGATGATGGTCTAATTTGTTAAGTATAAGTTGATTATAGATTTGAATTCCTGCTGTATTATGAGGTTCCTTATCATCTGTTTTTTTAGCGGTAGTTCCAATAACGTAAGCATAAGGCATATGTCTAGCTTTAGGATGATCTTTTTTTACATTTTCTAAAATCACTTTGACTTGCCAAACATCTTTAACATCATATAAAAGACCAATAAATCTAGACTTTTTTACAATAATTTCGTATTGATTTATTAACATAATGCCTCCGCTTCTTTCTTTGATTATACCTTATTTTTCTATTAAAATGTAGTATAATATTTTTGAAGGAGCAATATATGTTTAAAGAAGAATTAAAGTTAGTTCCCCATCTACCTGGTTCTTATCAGATGGTCAATAAAGATGGCATTATAATATATGTAGGTAAGGCTAAAGATTTAAATAAGCGGTTACATAGTTATTTTCGTGGAACAGTAACTGGTAAAACAGCTTTGATGGTAAGTGAAGTTGACCATTTTACATATATTGTTACCAAAACTGAAACTGAAAGTTTTATTTTAGAACTGAATTTAATAAAAAAATATGATCCAAAGTATAACATTTTACTTAAAGATGATAAAACCTATCCATATATTGAATACATTTCCAAACCATATCCAGCGTTAAAAGTATCAAGATATACCTCAATAAAAAAGCGGGATAAGAAACAAATATTTGGGCCTTATCCGAATGCTTATGCTGCAAGAAGAATAGTTAATTTAATAAATAGGTTATATCCTTTAAAAAAATGTGAAAATTTACCTAATAAAGTATGTTTATATTATCATATTGGTGAATGTTTAGGCTATTGTACTAAAAATGCTGATGAAGTTAAGATTCAAAGGATGGAAGAAGAAATACTATCTTTTTTAAAGGGAAATGATAAAGTTTTAATTAATAAAATTATGGAGAAGATAGAAATTCTATCTAAAAATCTTAATTTTGAAAAAGCATTAGAACTACGCAATGAATTAAACTATATTAAAGTTGTACTTGATAAACAAAAAGTAGAATTACGTGATTTTGTGAATCGGGATATTATAAGTTGTTTTTATTTAAATGGGTATTTATCTATTCAAATATTCTTTGTTCGTAATGGAAAACTTTTAGGAGGACATAGCAATATTATTAATACGGTTGCTACGATGGAAGAAGAATTAAATCTTTATATTTATTCATATTATCAAAATCACGAAAGACCAAAAGAGATTTTAATTTCTGATGATGTTAATAAGGAAATATTATCTAATTTATTAGATATTAAATTTATAACTCCCCAAAAGGGAAAGAAAAAAGAACTATTAAATATGTGTTATCTGAATGCTAAATTAAATTTAGAAAGAGAAATAGAAAGTTTTAAGCAAAATGAAAAAAGAACATTTGATGCAAATAATCGCTTGAAAGAACTTTTAAATTTAGATACTTTAAATATAATTGAAACTTTTGATAATTCAAATTTATTTGGTAGTTATTCTGTTAGTGGAATGGTAGTATTTAAAAATGGTAAACCTAGTAAAAATGATTATCGAAAATTTAAAATTTCCCTTGATAAAAATGATGATTATCATATGATGGAAGAGGTAATTTACCGGCGGTATTTTCGACTTTTAACAGAATCAAAAACTTTTCCTGATTTGATTTTCGTTGACGGTGGTATAAATCAAATTAATGCTTGTAAAGAATCATTAGAAAAATTAAATTTAAATATTCCTGTTTGTGGATTAAAAAAAGATGATCATCACCGAACAAAAACATTAATCGATGGAAATACAATGAAGGAAATTGATTTAACTAATGAACCGGATGTTTTTAATTATTTAACTAGAATTCAAGATGAAGTTCATCGCTTTACAATTAATTATCATAAACAAATACGTAGTAAAGGGGCTCTTGGAAGTGTTCTTTCTAATGTTGAGGGGATTGGTGATAAAAGAAAAAAAGAACTTTTGAAAGCCTTTGGTAGTTTAGAAAAAATCAAAAATGCTTCTTTAGAGGATTTAGCAAAAATTCTTCCCATGAATGTAGCTGAAGAGTTGATAAAATATTTAAAAGAAATGTCCTAGGAAAAATCATTGAGGTATAGTATAATTTTAAAGAGGTAGTAATGAGAAAATTAATTAAGTTAAAAAAAGATATATCAATTGTTTTCAATTCTCAAATTACTGAATTTTTAAATCCCGAAGAAATCTATTTACCAATAAAAAATAATTATAAGGTACTTGTAAAAAATGGTGAACCGGTTTTAAAAGGCCAAGTGGTTATTGAAAATAATTTAAATAAAGTTATTAGTCCTATTTCAGGAGTAGTGGTGGGACTTGCTAAAAAAAATTTAGATGGTATTTTAACAAATTGTGTTGTTATTCAAAATGATTTTAAAGAAAAAAATAAAAATTATATTAGAAAAAAAGATTCAAAATTTGATAAAGATATGATTGTGAGTCGACTTTATGAATATTATTTTAAATATATAGCTAGCGTACTAGAAAGTAAAAAAATTAATAATCTAGTTATTAGTGGAATAGAAGATGAGCCGTATATTGCAAATAACGTTTATGTCGTAAATAAATATAGTAGAGAAATATTAGAAATGGCAGATATTTTATCTTCAGCTTTTAAAATTGAAAAAACACTAATAGCAATGAAGAGTAATGATACACGTAATATTGAAACGTATTTATCAAAAATTGGAACATATCCTAATATTTCTCTAACTTTAATAGATGATAAATATTTACTTGGAAAGTCTTTTTTCTTGTTAGAATATTTAAATTTAAAAGATTTAGATACTTTGGTTATTGATGCAAGAACATTTTTAAATATGTATAATGCTTTGAAATATAATAAAAGTAGTCATGAAACATTTATTACAATAAGTGGTCCATCTGTAAGTAGATCACAAGTAATAAAAGTGAAAATTGGTAGTTTAATTAAAGATGTAATCAATAACTCAATAAATGTTAAGAATAAAGAAAATATTTATGTTTTAAATGGTTTAATGTCTGGGCAAGAATGTGATGTTAATGAAACCGTTGTAACTAAAAATACTTTGGGAGTTGTTATTATTCCTAAAGAAGAAGTTAAAGAAAGCAAATGTATTAATTGTGGACTTTGTTTTAAAATTTGTCCAGTTAAAGTTAATCCCAAAAAACTGATGGATAATCATAAAGTTTCCAATAATTGTATTGATTGTGGTTTGTGTAGTTATATCTGTCCAAGTCACATTAATTTAAGAAGATTCTTAAGAGGTGAATATGAATAGAGTATATTTACATAGTAATAATAATGTAAATAGTTTAAATAAACTGATGTTATATCTATTTATCCCCTTTGTTATGTTTGGATTTTATAAAAATGGTATTAAACTTTATTTGGGTGAATACGTGGGATTATTTACAATGTTTAAACCGCTTATTTTGCTTGGACTTAGTGTTATTGTTTCTTTTTTATTTAGCAAATTAAATAAAGAGTCATTTATTGGATATCCTTTATTATGTAATATAATAATAAGTATGATAATTAGTCCTAGTTTACCTATAATCGTTTTTATCGTTTTACTTTTACTTTTAAATTTTCTGCATAAATATTTTAAATTTAATTATGTTCCAGTTTTTATGCTGATAAGCATTATTGTATCTTTGATTATAAATAATTATAATTTTTTTAATATTTTTGAGTCATCAGTAGAGCATAGTTATTCTCTTTTTGACTATTTACTTGGTAAAGGATATGGAGGGATAAGTAATACATTTTTGATTATGTCTCTTTTATCTTTAATTATTTTAATCATGAATATTAATTATAAAAAACAAATTCCAATTATGGCTTTCAGCGTCTATTATATTTTGGCGATTATTACAACTTTTGCTACTCAAAATATTGATCAAAATTTACTTTTAAATAATAATGTGATATTTGCTTTTATATTTATAAGTAATATTTCAATTTATACTCCATATTCAAGGGGAGCCTGTTATATTTATGGCATAATTTTAGGATTGTTAACTTATGTTTTTTACTTTATTGATATTAATTTGGGGTTATATATAGTCTTAACTTTGTTAAGCTTTATTTCACCAGTTATAGATCGTTTTATTGTTGGTAAAAATGAAAAACATCTAGTTGATATATTATAGTATTTACTTTTTATATTAATTTTGATATATTTTAAGTGCTCGTAAAATAGGAATTAATTTCTATGTTTTTACGAGTTTTTTTATGGCTTTTAATATCACATTAGGAAAGGAAAATATGCGAAAATTAATATTTTTATTAATAATTTTTTTAGTGGGATTTTATGAAGATGTATTTGCTCTTGAAGGTGTCTTTTACAAAAATGATTATGGAAATTTATGTTCTGAAAATGAAACGTATCCAGTATATATAATGCAATATCAAAGTCGATCAATGTTTTTTCTTAATTATTCTGAAAATTATAATTTGAATTTTAATGAATATTATGAAGTTCCTTTTGAGGAAAGTCAATTTCCTGTACAAATAAAAAAATTAGCATCAAGTAGGCTAACTTATACTAATGATTATTATAATCGTTCTGTTCACCGTATAATATGGGAATATCTTTATCCAGATATGTCATTTAATATGTGTAGCCCCGCAAATCGTAAAGAAAAATATTATTATGAATTACGTGACGGAATAAATGCGATAAATGATGGGCCAGAATTTATTAAAGAAATTAAATATCAGGATGTTAATCAAACTTACGAGTATGAAGATCCATATCTATCGTGGTTTTATATTGAAAATGCTGATGGTCTTGAAGCCTCGATTCAAGATAATGTATTAAAAGTTTCCGGACAGGCCGGGGAATATAAATTAAAATTAAAAAGAGTTAATGATGATACTGTAGAAGGAGATAAACTTTTTACAGATGGAACTAATTATTTACTTTGGTATCCCGATGTACCTGATGATGATTATATAATGACAATAATTATCGGCCTTAGAAGTGACTTATTAAAGATTTATGATGATAAAGGGGAAAAGGCTTTAGGTGTTTGTTTTACAATTTTTGAAAAAGAATATTGTTCTAATGAAAATGGGGAAATTGTTGTAGAAACTTTTGAAGATGAGTATGAAGTTAAACTCGTAAATAATGATCATTATGAAGATTTAAGTGAAAAAATAAATGTTTTTAATAGCAATAAATTAAATATTACAGTTAAATCCAAAATTAAGACTTCAACTCCTGGAGAAAGTTATGATGAAATAATAGAAGAAGAAAATGACATTGTAATTGTTCATCCTGATAGTAATGAAAAACAAGTTATTATTGAAGTGGAAGATACATTTATAGTTAACAATATAATAGAAAAATTATTTTTACTTTTAGGAATTATTTATGCAAAATTTAAAAATTTTTAGTTTAATAATTTTAGTATTATCTTTTGTTGTTTTAGGCTGGAGCTTTAGATATAAAGTTCGCTTTATAGATAATAAAATATTACTTAAATACAATAATAAAGTTTTTATATCAGATTATATATTAAAAATAAATAAAATAAATTTAGAAGTAAAAGGAAATTATGAAAATAAACTTTCCGATGGTTTAGAGGTTCATGAAATATCCAAGAATTTAGATTCACCTATGGTTATATCTGGACATTCTGGAATAGGAAATAATGTTTATTTTAATGAATTGCATTTGTTAAAACAGGGTGATGAGATAAAGCTTATAAAACAGCAAAATGTTTATACATATAAAGTAGAGAACATTATATATTTTACAAAGGGAAATAAATTGTCGATTAATAAAACATCTGATTATTTATATCTAGTTACATGTGACTTATACGATATGCAAAAACAACTGATAATTAGCTCAAAATTAGCAAAAATTGCAAAAATTTAGCTTTTTTGGCATTTTTTTGCATTAAAAAAAAGGAAAATGACGTTTTATCCGTAATATATTAGTTTGTAGGGGATAAAATGGCATTTATAAGCGAAGAAGAAATTAATAATATTCGAAATGAAGCAAATATCGTTGATATTATATCTAGTTATATATCTCTTAATAAAAGTGGAAGTGACTATGTTGGTGTTTGTCCATTTCATGATGATCATAGTCCTAGCATGCATGTTTCTACAAAACTAAATATTTTTAAATGTTTTGTTTGTAATACTGGCGGGAATGTTTTTTCGTTTGTTCAAAAATTTGAGAAGGTTTCATATATTGAAGCAATAAAAATTGTCGCTACGAAAAGTGGTTTAGCATTTAATTATGCCATTGATACTCATAGTAATAGTAAATATAAAAAAGAATTTGAAATTATGGATTTATCTTTAAAATTTTATCAAAATAATATTGCAACACAAAGTGGTTTGGAAGCAAAAAAATATTTATTAGGAAGAGGCATAGATGATAAGATTATTAAAGAATTTAAGATAGGATTATCATTTAATGATAATAAGTTAAGAGAATTTTTAGAAAACAAAAAATGTGATTTGGATACTGCATATAATATAGGACTACTTAATAAAAGTGGAATTGACTATTATGATATGTTTACTAATCGTATTATGATTCCCATATTTGATATGCAGGGTAATTTAGCAGGATATACGGCCCGGGCTTATCTAAAAGATGAAAAGAATAAATATATTAATTCTAAAGAAACGGTTATATATAAAAAGAGTAATATTTTATTTAATTACTACAATGCTAAGGATATCGCACGAAGTGAAAAAGAAATGATTCTAGTCGAAGGTAACATGGATGCGATAAGTTTAGCAGTTAGTGGTATAAAAAATGTTTGCGCTCTTATGGGGGTAGTAATTTCTAAAAACCAGATAGCAGCTTTAAAAAGGTTAAATGCTAAAATAATATTAATGTTAGATAGTGATAGTGCTGGGTCTGGAGCAACATTGAAAGTTGGGGAAGAAATATATAATGAAGGAATTGATGTTGAGGTTGTTAGACTTACGGGAGCTAAAGACCCCGATGAATATATTAGATCATTTGGTGTAGATAAATTAAAAGATAATATTAAACATGCTAAAAAATTCTTAGATTTTAAACTGGAGGCTTTAAAAGAAAGTAAGAACTTAGAAAATATTGAGGAATTAACCAGTTATATAAAAGCTGTAATTGCATCGTTAGGCAACGCTTCAGAATTAGAACGAGAAGTTGCTATAGCTAAAATTTGTAAAGATTATAATCTTGATCCTCAGGTTATCAAAAATAATTTAACTCCGGTAGCTAGTGTGAAAAAAACAACAGTAGTTAAGGAGCAAGGGCCTAACAAAAAAAAGAGCAGGTATAATTTAGCTGTTGAACAAATGATTTATGCGATGCTCTTGAATAAAGAGTATTATCGTGTATATATGAATGAATTAGGGTATCTTAAAAATAAAGTGGAAAGAGATACAGTGTCGTTAATTGGCAGCTATATTAAACAAAATAATACAATTGATATTTCGGGGTTTATTGATTATATTATTTCGTATGAACAAATTAGTGATTATGTGAATGATATTTTGATGCATGCTCGCGAGGAAACGCTTGCAGAAAAAGAATTTTATGATATATTAAATACGGTTTGTAAATGTATTGATGAAGAAGAAATCAAAGAATTAAAGATTAAAATAAAAAATGAACAAGATGTGGCCAAAAAAGTTGAACTAATTGCAAAATTAACAGAATTAAAAAAAGGATGTGGGAATAATGAAGGAAATTAAAACATTTCAAGAAAGAGAAGAAGAATTAGTAGCAGAAGGTAAGAAGAAAGGTTATATAACGTACGAAGAGCTTGCTGCGAAATTAAAGGGTTTAGATATTGATAGTGATTCACTTGATGAATTATATAATAAGTTAATTGAACAAAATATTACAGTATTATCACAATCTGAAGTTGACAATAATGATGGTGGTAAAGGTAAAAATGATGAAGAGGAACCAATACTTTTAAATGATGAAGAGATTACAAAAGATGTTAATATTAATGACCCAGTTAGAATGTATTTAAAGGAAATAGGTCGTATTTCGTTGCTAACTCCTGATGAAGAACAAGCTTTATCTGCTCGTATTAACGAAAATGATGAAGAAGCCAAAAGAATTTTAGCAGAAAGTAACTTAAGACTTGTAGTTTCCATTGCTAAAAGATATGTAGGTCGTGGTTTATTATTCTTAGACCTTATTCAAGAAGGTAACATTGGTCTTATGAAAGCGGTAGACAAATTTGATTGTGAAAGAGGTTATAAATTTTCAACTTATGCTACTTGGTGGATTCGTCAAGCTATTACAAGAGCACTTGCTGATCAGGCGCGTACAATAAGAGTTCCAGTACATATGGTTGAAACAATTAATAAAATGGTTCGTATCCAAAGACAAATGACTCTAGAATTAAATCGCGAACCAACGGACGAAGAACTTGCTAAAAAAATGAATTTAAGTGTCGATAAAGTGCGTGAAGTAATCAAAATTTCTCAAGATCCAGTATCATTAGAAACACCGATTGGTGAAGAAGATGATTCACATCTTGGCGATTTCCTAAAAGATGAAAGCAGTCTATCTCCTGAAGAATATACTGAGAATGAAATTTTAAAAGAGGAAATTAAACAAGTATTAATGTCTTTGCAACCTAGAGAACAAGAAGTGCTAGAACTTCGTTTTGGACTAATTGATGGTACATGTCATACTTTAGAAGAAGTTGGTAAGAAATTTAATGTAACCCGTGAAAGAATTCGTCAAATCGAAGCTAAAGCCTTAAGAAAGTTACGTCATCCATCAAGAGCTAAAAAATTAAAAGATTTCTTGGAGGATTAATGTTATCGGGCAGACTTTTAACTATTGCAAAACTAGTTAAACCTAACGCTAGTGTTTTAGATGTTGGAACTGATCATGCATATTTACCAATTTATTTAAAAGAATCAAAAGTTTGTAAAAAAGTTATTGCCAGTGATATTTCCCCGAATGCTTTAGAAGGAGCCCGTAAGAATATCGAAAAATTTCAAGTTCCTGATATTAAATTGATTTTAAGTGATGGGCTTGAGAAAATCGAAGATGATTATGACACTTTGATCATAAGTGGTATGGGAACAAAAACTATTATTCATATTCTATATGGTCAAAAGCTACCTGAAAATATTATTTTAAGCAGTAATAATAACTTATATGAACTTCGAAAATATATGAATAAAATTGGTTATAAAATAAAAGAAGAAGTAACTTGTTATGACAAAGGTAAATGGTATGATATTATTTATTATGAAAAGGGTATAGAGCGGTTATCAGAAATTAAATTATTATATGGTAAAAGCAAAGATAAAACATATTATCATCATTTATATGAAAAAGAAAAGTTAATATATAAAGAATTGAAATTAAAAAATAAAATTAAAAATATCCCAAGATTATTTATATTAAAAGTTAAATCTATCTAAAAAATTGAGGGTTATTTATTGAACTATTACGCTGAGTAATAGTTTTTTTGTTTGTTAAATTTAAAGTGGTTTGGTCTAGATTACCAGTTTTGGGTATATTAATTTTTTTTAAAGAGGAGAAAGCCTTTTGGGCATTTTGAATCATTGGTTTAGTTTGCTCATAGATTGGAATTATTTCTTGGGCAATTTGTAATGACTTTGAAATGCCGCCCAAAATTTTAATGAAAGAAAGTCCATTTCCAGTTCTAGGAAACATGATTATCACCTACTTAATTATATGTAAAAAAATAGGGGAAGTACTAGAAAGTGAAATATATTTATGCTATACTAACTTTAATAGGAGAGTTGACAATTGTGGACGAAAGCTTAAATCTTCCGGAAAAGTCTAATTTTTTTGTCGATTTTATAAAAGCTTGGTTTTATATTCTTTTGTATGCCTTAAGAGGAGCTAAATTTCTTATATGGGATATGTGGGTAGCTCTTTTTAGTCATTTAAGTTGGAGTTTAGACAAAACATATCAAAAAGTTCGTCAAGATGATACTGATCAAGAGGAAGTATACGAAAAGACAAAGATTACTAAAGAAAAAAAGAAAAAACAATATAATTATAGTAAAAAAACATTAGAAAAATATGAACAATTAAAAATAGCATTATCTAACGATTTACAGATGGCTGGAGCAACACGTAGTAAAACTCCGAATGTATATCAGTATACTGTTCGAAATATTAAAGGGGACGGTAAGATTTTTACTGATACAATGTCTGGTTTTTCTAAATTAGATATAAATTCTTTTTTGCTTAATGAAGGTTATGAAGTTTATGATATAAAAACATCGAAGTGGATTAATTTCATGTATCAAGAGTCTTCGATGGTTGGAAAGAAGATGAGCGTTAAAGATTTAGTCTTTTGGTTAACTCAGCTATCTACATATATTAAGGCTGGTATTACATTAAGCGAAGCGGTTAGAATTCTATCAATTCAAATGAAAAAAAATAAAAGCCGTCAAAGAATTTTTCAAGCAATAGGCTATGAATTATCTTTAGGAGAATCTTTTTCTAATGCTTTAGCTAAACAAGGAAATTATTTTCCACCTTTACTAATTAATATGATTAAAGCTGCTGAAGCTACAGGTACATTACAAGAAACCCTAGAGGATATGGCTAATTATTATACCGAAGTTGATAATACTCGTAAGGAAATGAAAAGCGCTTTAACTTATCCTGCAATTATATCTATTTTCTCTGTAGTAGTTGTAACGTTCATCATAGTTTACGTTGTTCCTCAATTTACTAAAATATATGCAACTTCAGATATTGAAATTACAGGTTTAACAAAAGCAATTATTTCATTAAGTGACTTTTTATCACAAAATTTAATTTTAGTTATATTAATTTTTATTATGACTATGGTTATGCTTTTCATAATGTATAAAAAAGTAAAAGCATTTAGGATATCTGCTCAAATTATGTTTATGCATGTTCCAGTAGTGAAAGATGTAATAATTTATAAAGAAATATCTATCTTTGCGAAGACGTTTGCTTCCTTATTAAGGAATAACGTTTTTATTACAGAAAGTATGGATATTTTAAGTAAGATAACCTCAAATGAAATATATAAAGCGATTATGTTTAAAACAATTAATAATATTGTAAAAGGAGAAAAAATATCCGATGCATTTAATAATCACTGGGCTGTACCTGATGTAGCTTATTATATGATCGTTACTGGTGAATCAACAGGACAACTTGCTGATATGATGCAAAAAGTTAGTGATTATTATCAACAGATGCATAAAAGTATTGTTAATCAATTAAAAAGCTTTATTGAACCAATTATGATTATCTTCTTGGCTTTAATGGTAGCAATGATTATTTTAGCAGTTATTGTGCCAATGTTCCAATTATATAATGGAATTTTATAGGTGGATTATTATGGCAGTATTAGTATTTATTTTAGGCGCATGTCTTGGTTCTTTTTATCTTGTAGTTGGTAAAAGACTACCAATTAATGAAAATGCAATTAATGATCGTAGTAAATGTGATCGTTGTAGTCATATTCTTTCTTGGTGGCAACTTATACCAATTTTTTCTTATGTATTTTTAAGAGGAAAGTGCCATTATTGTCATAAAAAGATAAATCCGTTGCATTTTATTATGGAAATCGTAACTGGTGGTGCATTTATTTTTGCTTACCTTTATTACGGTATTTCATATGAAATGTTTATCTTCTTAATTGTAATATCTATTACATTAATAATTTTTGTTAGTGACTTTTCTTATTATATTATTTTAGATTCCCCATTAGTAATAGGTAGTATTTTAATCTTTATAACAAGATGGTATTACTATGGTTTTTCAGAGTCATTATTATATATATTAAGTGGGCTTGTATTGTTTGCCACGATGTACTTGATTAAACTTCTTGGTGATGTAATGTTTAAAAGAGAAAGTCTTGGTGGGGGAGATATTAAGTTTGCATTTGTAATGGGAGTAGTGTTAGGATTTCGCTTAGGACTTTGTGCATTAATTTTATCAACATTTTTAGCTCTTCCTTACTCATGTGCTGCATTAATGCTCAAAAAAAATAATGAAGTTCCATACGGCCCGTTTTTAGCCTCTTCATTATTTATTGTTTTTCTTTTTTCAGAAAAATTTATTAGTCTTTTAAATTTAATTTTTATTAACCTATAACATATGCTAAGACACTTGCTGCTACTGAAGCAGTCATTAAAAATAGTAGTATCCAAGCTACAATTTTTTTTGCTTTTTTATTCATAATATCAAATCCTTTTCTTTAAATAATTTATCATATTAACATGGCTTTTTCAATATAATTAATTATGAAAAAATATATCATAGCAATAGTTTTATTCTTTATTATAATAGGTTTTGTAATAGGAATTAATAATGAGGTTGATTTATCTAATGTAGTTATGTTGAAATTTTCTTATAAATACTTAATTAATACATTATTAATTTGTTTATGTGGTATTATGCTTTCTTATATAGGAATACCACTTTTTTTTATTATAATTATCTTTGACTTAATTGCTTGTGGCTTAGTTACAAGCTATTTATGGCAAGCATTTAATTTTCAAGGGTTACTCTTTAGCATAATTTTTTTTCTTGCCTTCAAACTTATTTATTGGTTTTTATTATCTTTAAATGGTTTTTACTCAATTAAATTAATTAAAAATAATTTTAAATATTTACTGCGAAGATTTAGAGAAAATAAAAATAATAGCAAACTATATTTTAAAAAAATTTGCATTATTACAAGTTTAATTATAACTTTTAATTTATTCTTTGTGTTACTTGGTAATAAGTTAATTATTCCGCTTGCATCATATTTACTTTTTTAAGTCTTTAAAATATAATAAAGTTGTGATTGAAATGAAAAAAGTTGTAGTTGGAATGAGCGGTGGCGTAGATAGTGCTGTTGCAGCATATCTTTTAAAAGAAGCAGGTTACGAAGTAATCGGTCTTTTTATGCGCAATTGGGATAGTAATATCAATAATGATTTTTTAGGAAATCCAAATGATTTTAATGATATTTGTCCTCAGGAAAAAGATTATAATGATGCTTTAAAGGTATGTGAAAAATTAGCAATTCCTTTGCATCGTGTTGACTTTATTAAAGAGTATTGGGACTATGTATTTACTTATTTTTTAGAGGAATTAAAAAAAGGCCGAACTCCAAATCCAGATTTGTTATGTAATAAGTTTATTAAATTTGATTTGTTTATCAAAGAAGCTAGAAAATTAGGAGCCGACTACATAGCTACTGGGCATTATGCAAGATGTGAAAATGGTAAACTTTTAAGAGCTAAAGATTTAAATAAAGATCAAACTTATTTTTTAGCGGACGTAAAAGCTGGAGCTTTTAAAGATGTTTTATTCCCAGTAGGAGATTATACTAAACCGGAAATTAGAGAAATTGCTAAGGCTCAAGATTTAATTGTAGCAGATAAAAAAGATTCAACGGGAATATGTTTTATCGGCGAAAGAAATTACCAAGAATTTATTAAAAATTATTTAAAACCAAACCCTGGTGATATAGTAAATGTTGAAACTAAAGAAGTGATTGGAAGACATACTGGTCTTATGAATTATACAATTGGCCAAAGAAGAAATGTCGGGTTATCGGGGGATACAGAACGTCATTATGTTTGTGGTAAGGATGTTGCTAAAAACATTTTGTATGTTGCATATGGCGATTCTAAATATTTATATTCTGATGAATGTATTATTGAAAATGTTAACTTTATATCTAGCCAAAGACCGACTTTTTGTACTGCGAAATTTAGATATCGTGGCGAAGATCATCCGGTAGTTTTAGAATATCTTGATAATGGCGAAATAAGAGTAAAATATGAAGGAATGGCAAAAAGTGTAACTCCTGGTCAAGCTTGTGTATTATATCAAGGTGAAGAATGTTTAGGCTGCGGATTTATCAAAGAAGTTTATAAAAATGGCGAAAGTTTATGGTATTTGAAATAGCGTATAAACTTCGCTTTTTTTATGTACTTTATATTTACAATTATATCTTGCTAAAAGAGTAGAACTTCCTAGAAAAATATGTTATGATAGTAATATAGGATAGGGATTTTAGTATGAGGAAATTTTTTGCAAGTATTAAAAACAGAATAAAAAATATTAATTTTAAATCTAAAAAAACACTATTAGTAATTGGCGTTCTTGCAGTTTTAATTACCTCAGGAGCGATCCTAATTTCTTACAGTTATTATATTGAAAAAGGTGACAAGAACCTGGTTATAAGTGGTTATGCTGCGCTTAGTGATGCCGATGTATCACTTAAAATGTTTCAAGAAGAACGTGATGAAAACGGAAATGGTACTGGTGAATATCGAAGAATATTTTCAGTTCCTAAAGAAAACTATTTCTATATTTCTTCGAAAACAACCTGTACAACGGGTGTAACAATTGATAGTTATAGTAATTACGTATTTAGTGTATCTGCTACTAAAAAAGGATTATGTAATGTTTATTTTGAAGCTCAAGATGGTTTTTTACCAGATAGTGAATTTAGGTTGTTTGTGGAACAAACTAAAGGTGCTGGCGATTACGAAGAAATGGGAAGAATTCCAAATAATGAATATGCTTATTATGTAGATCTTAATAATACCTCATGTGGTGATGAAAACACTGTGGTTAAAATTGTTGATAGACAAATTCAAGTGACTACTTCAAGCTCTCTTGATTGTCAAATATATGCAGGGATTGCAAAAGGTAATCTATCAGATACAGTAATAGCTTTAGGCGATGGTAGTAATAGAACTGCCGCTGATTGTAGTGCATATCGCGTGCAACATGAAATTGTAACAAATGGAGCTAACACTTTAGATGCGGGATATCGTTATGAAGGTGCTAATCCTGATAATTATGTAACTTATAACGGCGAACTCTGGCGAATTGTTGGAACTTTTGATGGTGCTGATATTGGCCTTCACGAGGGTAAAAAATATACTAGAATAGTAAGAAATGACAGCATTGGACGATATGCCTGGAATGATACTGCAATTACTGGGAGTTTTGTTTTATCGGGTTCGACCCGTGATACTTTTTATGATAATGATTGGGAAAATGCACCATTAAATGAGCTTTTAAACACATCATATTTAAATCAGGAAGATACTTTTTCTTCAACGTCTACTGTAAAAGGATTAAATAGAGCATCACGAGAAATGATTGCTAAAAATAATGCTAATTATTCTACCTGGTTTGTAAGAGCAGTATTTCTCCAGAATTATAGAGCATCTGAATATTATATTAATGAACGGATTAGTGGCCCAGCAGCATGGAAAAAGGTTGTTCAAAACGCTGCTGCAACCGAAGTGCAGAGCGCAATTGGTTTATTATATCGTTCCGATCTTATATATGGAATATATGATATAACAGCAGATACAGTGTGTCCTAATTCTGAGGAATTCAATAGTTTTAGTTCTTGTGCAACTTTTAATTGGTTAAATAAATCATATTCTTCTTCCTATGGTTTTTGGACTATTTCTCCAGCGGCCGCAACTCAATGTAATGGAAGCGTGTGCTCTGGCACCGTAAATCTTGTTGTGAATAATAATTTAACTACAGGAATGTCTTCAGAGGGTCGTTATGTCTACCCAACTTTATACCTTAAACACGATGTATTAATTGGTAAAGGTGAAGGAACTCAAGATAATCCATATTTATTGGCATAATGAATTTTAATCTAAAACATTCATAGTATATATTATGAATGTTTTTTTATCGGAAATGCAAGAAAAGGAAATAATATCCATAGTTACGGGACTTAATTATGGGCATATTGTGGATGTTCAGTTAGATAGTAGTGGTAATATCATTTCTTTTATTGCTCAAAACAAGAAAATGTTTCGTAGATCTTTTGAAAAAGATGAAATTAAATTTAAATTTAGTGAAATTGAAAAAATAGGTAAAGATGTAATTTTAGTGAGAGTTTAACTTAAATATTTATCATTTCTTAAGTTTGTGTTAAAATAATAAATATGAAAAAGAAAGTTATATTATATAGTATTATTTTATTTGTAATTGATCAAATTAGTAAATTAGTATTAGATAACATTTTAGTTCTTGGTAAGAGTTATACTATTTTTGAAAAGTTTTTATATATTACCAAAGCATATAATGATGGTGTATCTTTTAGTATGCTTGCAGGTCACCGTTTTTTAATAATATTAATTAGTTTAGCTATCATGGTCTTTTTATATTTTTATATGCAAAAGTTTAAAGAAAACAAGAAGAATATGATTGCTTTTTCTCTAGTTTTTGGGGGATTGTTTGGTAATTTAATTGATAGATTAGTTTATGGATATGTTATTGATTTTATTGATTTTTATGTTTTTAATTACAATTATCCAATTTTTAATCTAGCGGATAGTTTTATTTGTATTGGCGTATGTATTTTACTTTATAGTATTTATTTAGGAGAAGATAATGAAAATAGTAGTAAACGAAAATAATGGCGTAAGATTGGATAAATATTTATCTTTAAATACAGATTATTCAAGGGAATTATTAACCAAAATGATTACTGATGGTTTTGTACTTGTAAATGATGAAGTGAAGAAAAATAGTTATAAAGTAAAAGAAAATGATGAAATAGAAATTGATGAATCATACAAGATTGATACTGATATTGTACCTTGTCAAATGGATTTAGATATTGTTTATGAAGATAGTGATATTATGGTTGTTAATAAGCCAAGTGGACTTGTGGTTCATCCGGGTAGTGGTAATTATACAAATACACTTGTTAATGGGCTTATGTATTATACCAATAATTTAAGCGATATTAATGGAAGTGCAAGAGTAGGGATTGTTCATCGAATTGATAAAGATACTTCGGGACTTATGATGGTAGCTAAAACAAATGAAGCTCATCAAGTTCTTGCAGAAAAATTTAAAACTCATGATATAAAAAGAACATATGTAGCCCTTTTATGTGGTAATCTTCCTTATGAAAGTGCTACAATTGATGCTCCGATTAAACGCGATAGTGCTAATTTCAATAAAATGGGTGTATTTAAAGATGGTAAAGAAGCTATTACACATTTAAAAGTGATTAAAAGATATAATAATTATACTTTAGTAGAACTGAATTTAGAGACAGGAAGAACTCACCAAATAAGAGTACATATGAATTATATTGGGTATCCAATTTATAATGATCCTGTATATAATAAGAAAGAAGCTACTGAATTTGGACAATTTTTACATTCAAAAAGTATTGATTTTGAACATCCTATCACTAAACAAAAAATGCATTTTGAAGTGGATTTACCTGAAGAATTTCAAAAATTTTTGGATGATATTAATTGACAATAATAAAAGTAAGAAATTTTACTAATTAATTTATTTAAGATATAATAACAAAGGAAGGAAAATAAATATGGATTCAATCAATGTACGTAAACAAGATCAAATATTAATGAGTTTGGTTCATTATTTTGTAACAAAAGAAAATTATTCCCCAATATACGTTCATGGGGTTAAAGATGAGATTTGGCTTGAAAAATTAGATGGCCCTTATCGTGTTATACGTATTAATAGTAATCATATATTTAACGATGAACAATTTAAATTTGATCAATATCGGGTTAGGGATATTTTAAGACAAATAAAAAAGAAGACAATGTCATTTAGTATTAATGCTTTAAATATTAATTTGAATGCTGATGAAAGAGTAAATGATTTAAGTACTAATAATATAGATAATATAAAAGTTTATGAACTATCGGAAGTAGAAAAGAATGAGTTAATAACAGAAGTGTTTCCAAATATTAAAGATAATTTATTAGAAAATACTAATGGTCTTGATTTAATCTTTAGTGTAACAAAAGATATTAATGAAAAAACCGAAAGAGAAAACAAACGATTTGAAAAAATCTTTTCACCAAAGAAAATATATATTACATATATAATAATTGCTTTATGTATAGTTATGTATCTAATTAGCTTTATATTAGGTAAAGGTATAAACATTAATACTTTAGTTAATTTGGGAGCTAATAATGTTTTGCTTCTGCGTGATGGTCAGGTATGGAGACTTATTACTTATGCATTCTTACATGGAAGTTTAGCCCATTTGTTATGTAATATGTATTCATTATATATAATTGGTACTCAGATTGAAGCAAGATATGGTAAAGGACGTTATATATTTATCTATTTAATAAGTGCAATATCAGGCGGGCTTTTAAGTGCCGGTATAGCTAATTATAATGTCTCAGTTGGTGCTAGTGGTGCAATCTTTGGTGTTTTAGGAGCGATGGTTTACTTTGGCTATCGTTTTAGATTATATTTTAAAGATGCTTTGAGAAATAGAATTTTACCTGTTATTTTATTAAATTTATTTTTAGGTTTTATGCTTCCAGGAATTGATAACGCTTGTCATATTGGTGGACTTATTGCAGGTTATATAACAGCGATGGCAGTAGGAATCCCAGGAGATAGTAAAACTAAAGATTCTACTAATGGAATTGTTCTGTTATTAATGTATATCGCATTTCTTTGTTATATTGCTTTTATAAGATAATAAAAACTTGAAATAATAAATTTTCAAGTTTTTTTGTGCCATAAAAAAGGAAATTAGCCCTTGATTAGGTAATATATAGTATAGGAGGGTGCATGAATTATTATAACGAAATAAAAAAAGAGTTAATAAATAATGAAATATATAAGAAAGTTAAGGACTATTCAAAAGAAAAAAATACCGTGATTACTTATTATGAAATTGGCAAATTGCTCAATGAAGCCGGTAGAAAATATGGAGATAATATAATTGATAAATATTCAGAGAGGCTTATTGTTGAAGTAGGAAAAAAATATAATAAAAGAACCTTGTTTCGTATGCGGCAATTTTATATTACATTTAGTAATAAGAAAGTGTCGCCATTGGCGACACAATTAACTTGGAGTCATTATTGTGAGTTATTGCCAATAAAAGACAAAAATAAATTACTATATTATTTAAAGGTTTCATTACAACAAAATTTGACTAAAAGAGAACTAAGGGAAAAAATAAAAAACAAAGAATATGAAAGAATAGATGAAGAAACCAAATTGAAATTTAAAGAAAATGATTATAAAAATGAGATATCTGATTTTTTGAAAAATCCCATATTAATAAAAAATAAAAATAATTATCAAAGTATTTCAGAGAAGGCGCTTAAATATTTAATATTAGAAGATATTCCTGCGTTTATGAAAGAACTGGGAGAAGGTTTTAGTTTTATCGATTCTGAATATAAAATTAAGTTAGGAAACAGTTATAACTACATAGACTTATTATTATTTAATTATAAATATAATTGTTTTGTGGTAGTGGAATTAAAAATTACCAAACTGATGAAAGAACATATTGGTCAGATTCAAACTTATATGAAATATATTGATAAAAATATTCGAAGTTTAACTCAAGATAAAACAATAGGTATAATAATAGTTCGTAAAGAAAATAAGTTCATTATGGAATACAGTTCTGATGAAAGAATTTATGAAACTGAGTATAAGTTAATATAAAAAGTTTCTCTTGATTTTTATATTTTTGTGTTATAGAATTAGAACATATCATTTTTTATGGGGTAAGGTATGAGTGAAGTAGACAGTAAATCCATTATTAATGAACTTAATAAACATAAATACTATTTTTCATGCTGTAATCAAACGCATTTAAACTAATTACGTTTTAAATGCGTTTTTTGTTGGAGGTAATTGTGATGAGTAAAACTTTTGAAGATTTAATAACTTTAGTAAAAATATATAATCCTGATGAAGTAGAAAGAGTAACTAAAGCTTATAAAATTGCTAAAGTACAGCATGAAGGTCAGTATCGTCAAAGTGGTGAAGAATATATTATTCATCCTGTGAATGTAACATATATTTTAGCGCAAATGCATGCTGATGGAGATACATTATGTGCTGGGCTTTTACATGATGCTATTGAAGATGGTAATCTTTCAAAAGAAGATATAGCAAAAGAATTTAATGAAGATGTTGCTAATTTAGTAGATGGTGTTACTAAACTTTCAAAAATGAATTATATATCAAAGCATAAGTTAAACTGTGCTAATACGCGAAAACTAATTACAGGCATGATGGGTGATGTAAGAGTAATAATTATTAAACTTGCTGATCGACTTCATAATATGAGAACCCTAGGATTTAAAAGTGATAAAAAGCAAAAAGAAAATGCTATGGAAACTTTGGAGGTATTTGTCCCATTAGCAAATTATATTGGGGCTTTAGATATTAAAACTGAACTAGAAAATTTATCATTAATGTATATTAATCCAGATAAATATTTAGAAATATCTGACTTAAAAAGTTCTATAGAAATAGAAAGCTATTCGCTTATCCAAGAAATGCTTGGTAAAATCAGTTATCTTCTTAATAGTGAAGACATACCTTATGAACTAAAAGTAAGAACGAAAAGTATATTTAGTTTATATAAAAAATTAGAAACTGGAAAAAGGGTAAAGGATATCCACGATTTACTTGCAATTAAGGTTTTGGTCGAAAAAGTTAAAGAATGCTATCAAACGTTAGGGGTATTACATAGTGCATATCATCCTGCTGATGGCGAGTTTCAAGATTTTATTTGTAATCCAAAGACAAATATGTATCAGGCATTACATACAACATTAATTGGTCCAGAGGGTCGACTTATTCAAGGTCAAATAAGCACCTATGATATGGATAAGGTTTCAAGGTATGGTCTTTCTACGTATTGGGATATACATAATGGCGATGCGCGTAATGTAATGCAAAAAAAACTAAAAGAGCAATTACAATTTTACCGTTCTCTAAGGCAAATTGATGCGGCGTTTACTGACGATGAAGAATTTGTTTTGCAAGTTAAGTCAGAGCTTTTTGGCGATAAAATATATGTTTATACAGTGGAAGGAGATATTATTGAGTTACCCAAAGGGGCAACTCCCATTGATTTTGCCTATCAAATCCATAGTGATGTTGGAAACCATATGATTGGCGCTACAGTAAACGATCAAATTGTTCCTCTTAATTATCAATTAAAAAATAAAGACCGAGTTAAAGTTTTTCAAAGTGAATTTGCTTCTCCTCAAGAAATATGGGAAGAGTATGCAGTAACCACAAGAGCACGACGAAAAATGCGTGAATATTATAAACGTAATGCATAAAAAAACTGGCTTTTTCAAGTCAGTTAATTTTATTATTAAATTAGTTTTCTTTATTAAGAGTTTTTGCTTCTCTTGCAGAAATAACTACTTTTTGACCATTAATAGTCTTTTTTTGTAAGTTTGGTTTTTGTACTTTCTTAGTTGCGTTTAAAGCATGAGATCTTTTATTGCCAGATAAAGGTTTTTTTGATGTAAGCTTTGTAGCCATATTATCCCTCCTAATCGTTTATAAGTTTATCAAAAATGAAATGAATTGTCAATTAAATAATAAGTTGTTATAATATTTAATGGAGAAATGACTATGATACCACTTAAAGTTACTACAGAATACTCTCTTTTAAAAAGCCTAATTAAGATTCCTGACTTAATTAATTTTTTAGTGCAAAATAAAATTACAGTGTGTGGTATTTGCGATGACGAGCTTTTTGGAGTCATGGAGTTTTATTTAAAGTGCAAAGATAAGGGAATTAAACCTATCATAGGACTTGAAATAATAATTAATGATTTACACTTTTATTTATATGCTAAAAATTATGATGGGTATAAAGAACTGCTTAAAATAAATACTTTAAAATACAAAGGGTTAAATTATAGTGATTTGGAAAAAGATAATCTTTTTATTGTTTTACCGTATGATAGCATTGATGTTTATCAAGAATTTAAAAATAAAAAAAATATTTATATTGCTTATCAAAACATTCGTGAGAAACAAAGTGCTTTATTAATTAGTGAAAACATTTTATATTTAAAAACAATTAGAACTTTTGATTCAAAAGATACTGTTTATTTAAAATATTTACAAGATCTAGGAGGTATTTTTACCTATGATGATAGTAATTATTTTAATTTAAATTTTGATGAAGATGATGAAAAAAGACTTAGGTCTTTTGTGGATTTGATTAATATTGAAATTCCATTTTATAATAGATATATTCCTGAGTATAAAGCAGGGATTAATGCACAAAATTATTTGACTACTTTAGCGATGAAAGGCCTTGAAAAAAGATGTGGAGGAGTTATTCCTAAAGCATATGAAGATAGACTAAAAGAAGAGTTGAAAATTATTAATGATATGGGTTTTACCAATTATTTTTTAATAGTTTATGATTATGTTTTATTTGCCAAAAAAAATGGCATTTTGGTAGGCCCTGGAAGAGGAAGTGCTGCTGGGAGTTTAGTAAGTTATGCAATTGGGATTACCAATATTAATCCAATTAAATATGACTTGCTTTTTGCCAGATTTTTAAATCCCTTTAGAAAGAAAATGCCTGATATAGATATTGATTTTGAAGATACCAAAAGAGTAGACGTTATCGATTATGTAAAAAATAGATATGGATCAGATAAAGTAGCAGTTGGTATAACTTTTAATAGTTTAAAAAGTAAATTGGTTATTAGGGATATTGCTAGAATTTTAAAAGTAGATAATGATTTACTTGAGAAATTTATTAAAGTTATAGATGGTAATAAATCTTTAAAAGATAATTTAAAAAGTGATTCAGTAAAAAAATATTTGCAATTATATAAGGAATTGAATAATTTATATAATATTTGTTTGCGATTAGAAAATCTAAAGAAAAATGTCTCAACCCATGCTGCGGGAGTAGTTATTTGTTCAAAAGCTTTAGATGAAATAATTCCAGTTTATATTGAAAATGATATCGTAAGAACTGGTTATGCTATGGAATACCTTGAAATGCAAGGACTACTTAAAATGGATTTTCTAGGATTACGAAATTTATCAATTATCAGTAGTATTTTAGAAAAAATTCCTAATCTTAAACTTGAAGATATTCCTTTAGATGATAAAGAAGTATTTGTTTTATTTCAAAAAGCTGATACGAATGATATTTTTCAATTTGAATCAAGTTATGCTAAAAATAATTTGTTAAAGTTACAAGTTTCCTCTTTTGAAGAACTAGCAATAGCTACAGCGCTTGTAAGACCTGGACCAAGTAATCAAATAGATGAATATATTAAAAATAAAAATAGTAAAGCATTTAATATTCATCCTGATTTACAAAACATTTTACAAAGTACATATGGCGTAATTATTTTCCAAGAACAAGTTATGAGAATTTTGGAAGTTATTGGTGGTTATAATCCTTATGAAGCAGATAACGTTAGAATAGCAATGAGTAAAAAGAAAGAAGAAATTATCGTAGCAGAGGAACAAAAATTTATTCAAAATGCTCTTTCCAAAGGTTATGAAAAAGAATTTGTAACTTCTTTATTTGATAAGATTAAAAAATTTGCGGAGTATGGTTTTAACAAAGCTCATTCAGTGTCATATGCTTTAATTGCATATGAATTAGCATATTTAAAAGTACATTATCCGGTTGAATTTGCATCGACTTTGCTTTCGGGTGTGAAAGATAATAATTCTAAGAAGAGACTTTTAAATGAGCTTAAAGAAAGTGGCGTTAAGATATTAAAACCCAATATTAATTTTTCGACAAGTGAGTTTCAGTATAAAAATGGAAGATTACTTTTACCATTTAATATTATTAAAAACTTTAATGATAATTTAGTAAAAGAAATTATTGAAAGACGGGATACTCCGTTTAATGATATTTATGATTTTATTTTTAGATGTTATGAAAATTTAAATCCAAAGATTTATGAAACATTAGTGTTATCTGGTACATTAGATGCATTTAACTATAATCGAAGGACATTATTAGAAAATATGGATGTATTATTTAATTATGCTGAATTACATGATAAAGATGCTGAAAAACCTATTTTGAATAGATGGGAAGAATATGATGAAGCGACATTAAGAATGCATGAGAATGAATATTATGGTTTTTATGTTGGTAATCATCCTTGTTCAATATATAAAGATGTTGTTAAAGTTAATCAAACTAAAAATTATTTGTTTAAGAACATTTCTATGATTTTACTAATCGAAAAAATTGTGAAAATTAAAACAAAAAAGAATGAAGATATGGCATTTATAACAGCATCGGATGAAACCGGAACACTTGAATTAACCGTTTTTCCAAAGACATACAAAATGATGGAAGATATATCTAATAATGATGTTGTGCTTGTTAACGGAAAATCGTCAAAGCGGTTTGACAAATACCAAATAATAGTCAATAATATAAAAAGAAAGTGATAGTAAAAAGCGATGAATGATGAATTAAAAAGATTTTTTGATAGTATTAAATTTACTAGTGATAAGTTTAACGACGCAAAAGTCAAAAAAGTAGTTTATTATTCATCTTTAGACCGATACGAAGTAACAATTATTGCTAGTAGTATTGTTCCTAAAGAAGAAGTAGATAAATTAATTGAAGCTAGTAAAAATAAAATTAAGGGTGAAAAAGCATGCTCAATTAAAATAGAGTATGAATCTTTTTCTATGGAAGAAAAAAGGGATTATGCATTAAATATTTTAAATGATTATTATAAAGATAAACCGTCTTTAGGGGCATTGGCACTTGATATTAATGGTGATACTATCGTAATTAAACTTAATTCAAAAATGGCTGAAGATATGGTTAAAAGTGATTTTAATAAACTAGCTAAATTACTTGAATTATATGGTCTAGGTCAATTTAATTTTATAACCCAACTAAATGTTGAGGCGTTACAATCAGTTAAAGAAGAAATTGAAAAAGAAAAAACAGTTGAAATAAAAAAAGAAGAGTCACCGATGGTTATTGGTGTACATAAAGATGGTGAAGTAACAAAATTAAGCAATATTTTTGGAGAAGCTAAAAATCTAATTTTTGAATGTTATATTTTTAATATTGAAAGCGTTGAAAAAAAAGGGAAAAAAGGACCAATATATATTATCAGCATTAAAGTAAGTGATAAGACTGATAGTTATTTAATTAAACTAGTTAAATTTAGCGAAGAAGAAAATGCATTTATTATGAAAAAATTAAAACCGGGAACTTGGATACGTGTTGGCGGAAATGTTGAAATGGATACTTTCTTAAAATGTCCTATTATTAGTCCAAGAAGTATTGAAATAATTCCAAGTAGGGAAGAAAAAATAATAGATGATGCTCCAGTTAAAAGAGTCGAACTACATGCTCATACAATGATGAGTATGATGGATTCTGTTTGTGATACAAAATCGCTTTTAAAATTTGCTTATGGTTTAGGGCACCGCGGAATAGCTATTACCGATCATTCTGTCCTTCAATCGTATCCTGATTTATATAATACAGTTAAAGACTTAAATAAAGGTAAAGAGGATAACGAAAAATTTAAAGTAGTTTATGGTGCGGAAATGAATGTAGTCGATGATAACATGACTATTATTTATAATCCGAAAGAAAACTTGGATCTACTTGATCAAACTTATGTAGTATTCGATACGGAAACCACAGGATTAAATTCAGGTGTTGATAGTCTAATTGAAATAGGAGGAGTTAAATATAAAAACGGTGAGATAATTGACCGGTTTGATGAACTTATTGATCCTAAAAGAAAACTTCCTGCATTCATTACTAAACTAACACATATTACAGATGAAATGCTGGTTGGAAAAGATAACGAAGAAAATGTTACCAAGAGATTTTTAAAGTTTTGTGAAGGTTGTATTTTAGTTGCTCACAATGCTGAATTTGATATGGGATTTGTTTCTGCGGTGATGGATAAATATAATTTAGGTAAATTTGATTATACCGTAATTGATACAATGAATTTAGCTAGAAATATGTATCCTAGTTGGCGAAATCACAAACTATCTACTTTAGTTCAAAATTTAGAAGTAGATTTTAATGAAGATGAACACCATCGGGCAGATTACGATAGTGAAGGTACTGCGAAATGTTTTCATAAAATGCTTTTAACTTTAAAAAATGAAAAAAAGGCAACAACTGATGATTTAAAAAACATGGTTGATAAAGAAAATATTATTAAATTTGCAAGACCATTTCATATGACTATACTAGCTCAAAATGCACAAGGGTTAAAGAATTTATTTAAAATTGTTTCACTAGCTAATACTAAATATTTATTAAAAGGAAAAGAACCAAAAATTCCGCGACAAGATATTATTGATAATCGGGAAGGATTACTTTTTGGTAGTGGTTGTACTTTTGGGGAAGTATTTGAAAAAGGCTTGAATCTTGATGATCAGGGATTAGCGAATATGATGAATTTCTATGATTATATTGAGGTTATGCCATATTCTTGTGCGACTCATTTAATTGGTCCTGAAAAAAGATTTGGTAGTGTAATTGAATATAACAATTATATTGAAAAGTTAGTTGAAGTTGCTAAAAGAGCTGGTAAACTTGTATGCGCAGTGGGTGACGTTCATAATATCCGTAAAGAAGATTTAATTTATCGAAAAGTTATTATTAATCAAAAGACTAATGGAAAACTTCATTATTTAAATCACAAAGATATTGAAGTTCCAAATGAGTATTTTATGACCACAAACGAAATGCTTGAAGCATTTTCGTTCTTAGAGGATAAAGAGGATATAGTTATTAATAATCCCAATAAATTATTAGATATGGTTGATGAACTACAAATTATTAAAGATAAACTATATACGCCGGAACTTGAAAATGCTGCACAAAGAACTAAAGATATGGTTTATACTAAAGCGCATGAAGTATACGGAGAAAATCTTCCAGAACTTATTGAAACTCGTTTAGAGCAAGAGTTAAATGGGATAATTTCCGGAGGTTTTGACGTAATTTATTTAATTGCTCAGATGTTAGTAAAAAGAAGTAATGAACAAGGTTATTTCGTAGGATCTCGTGGTAGTGTAGGATCTTCACTAGTAGCTACTATGATGGGTATAACTGAGGTTAACGGTCTTCCACCACATTATGTATGTCCAAAATGTAAAAGATCAGTTTTTGAAGTTGATGGCAAAAGATTAGCAGATGATTATAATAGTGGGTATGATATGCCTGATTATACCTGTGAATGTGGAGAAAAAATGAGCAAAGAGGGGCAAGATATGCCGTTTGCAACATTCCTTGGTTTTAAAGCTGAAAAGGTACCGGATATTGACCTAAACTTTTCTGGGGATAATCAAGCTTCAGCACATAACCATGTCAAAGAAATATTTGGTGAACAAAATGCTTATCGTGCTGGAACAATTTCGACGGTTCAATTAAAAACTGCATTTGGATATGTTCGTGGCTATTGTGAAGAAAATAACATTATAATGAATAATTATGAAATAGAAAGAATTGCAATGGGATGTACTGGGGTTAAAAGAACAACTGGGCAACATCCTGGTGGTATTATTGTTATTCCTCAGTATATGAATGTTTTTGATTTTACACCATATCAATATCCAGCAGATGAACCAGATAGTACGTGGTATACAACCCATTTTGATTTCCACGCAATTCATGATAACGTATTAAAATTAGATATACTAGGTCACGATGATCCAACGATGTTACGTTATTTGGGAGATACAACTGGAGTAGATGTTAAAACTATTCCATTTGATGATAATGCCATTATTAGTTTGTTTACATCTCCTGATGCTTTAAAAGTTACAAAAGATCAGATTTTGTGTCCGACAGGTACACTTGGTATTCCGGAATTTGGTACAAATTTTGCTATTCAAATGTTACTTGAAATTAAACCTACACATTTCGCAGATCTTGTAAAAATCGCAGGACTTTCACATGGTACAAACGTATGGCAAGGTAACGTACGGGATCTTATTGTAAATAGTGTTGCCACTTTTGATAGCGTTCCAGGTTGTCGTGATGACATTATGACATCGCTTATCAATTATGGAATTGAATCTTCTAGTGCATTTAAAATATCTGAATTTGTAAGAAAAGGAAAAGCTAAAAAAGATCCTGCTGGGTGGCTTGAACATGCTAAACTAATGCGTGAATACTCAGTACCTGAATGGTATATTGAATGTTGTCGAAAGATTGAATACATGTTCCCAAAAGCTCATGCTTGTGCTTATGTAATGATGGCTTATCGCGTTGCTTGGTTTAAAGTTTATTATCCACTTTATTATTACTCAGCATATTTTTCTATTCGTAGAAGTGATTTTGATATAGATGCTATGCTTGGAGGCTATGATGGTATTAAAGCAAGACTTCAAGAAATTAAAGAAAAACAATTTGATGTTACTGCTAAAGAAGAGGCTGTAGCGGATACTTTAGCTGTAGCTCTTGAAATGCATGCTCGTGGCTTTAAATTTAAAAATATTGATATTAAAAAGAGTCAAGCTAAGACCTTTGTTATTGAGGAAGATGATAATGCTTTAGTAATACCTTTTATGGCCGTTGATGGCTTAGGAGAAAACTGTGCATTTAAGATTGTTGAAGAAAGAGAACAAAAAGAATTTTTCTGTATCGAAGATTTTGCGGGAAGAGGTAAAGTTAATAAAACAACTGTAGATAAGCTTCGTGAACTTCATGTTTTCGACGGTATGCCTGAAAGTGCGCAATTAAGTTTATTTTAAAATGAAGATGACAAAGGTCATCTTTTTATATGGAATTTAGAAAAATCTACTTTTTATAAGTTGTATATAATATTTAAAAGTGTTAATATAAATGTTGTTAAAAAATAAAGGTAGTAATATGAGTATAAATTCAAAAAATATATCTAAATTATCACCACAAGAATTGTATAATGAATTGTTAGTCATAATTACTAAAGTTCGTCAAAAATATGACTATGTTAATTTGTCAGATTCTGAATTTCAAAAGGTAATAATATCAAAATTAAAACAGATTTGTTCTAAAAATGAATTTAGTAACGATCAAGACTTAGAAACATATTTTACTAAAGCAATAGAAAAAGAGTACTTTAATTTGATTAAGCAGATAATGCATAATCTCAAAACTGCTGAATTAATAATAAATTCTTTTATCGAAAATAAAATTGGTAGTGCCAAATCATATAAATCAGCATTAAGAGAACTTGATAAGTTAAAAGATTTTTTTGTCTTTTGGGGTTATTATCCAAGTCCTGACTTATGTTTAAAATTAATTAGTAATCATGAACGATTAAAAAATATATTAAAGCTAGTTGTAGATTCTAATATAAAGAAAATTCAATCAGAAACAATTGATGAAGTTTTTGAAAATGAAATAATTTTTTCTTTTGTTAATTGCTATTGTATATTAAATAATATAAATATTGATCCAAAGGTTGATTCCGATGAAAAAATATATGAATCTTTAGAAGACCAAAGTGAATTTAGTGGTAATGTTGATATAACAAGACAATATTTTCAAGAAATAAATAAACCGCTTTTAACTTTAGAGGAAGAAAGAGAATTAGCATATCGAGTCATGCAAGGTGACATGCAAGCTAAAGAGTTGTTAGTAGAACGTAATTTACGATTAGTTGTTACGATAGCTAAGAAGCATCTTGGCCGTGGACTTTCTTTATTAGATTTAATTCAAGAAGGAAATGTTGGATTGATAACAGCGGTTGAACGATACGACGTAACCAAAGGTTTTAGATTTGCTACATACGCAGTGAACTGGATAAGGCAAGGGATAACTAGAGCTATAGCAGATAAAGGGCGAAATGTTAGGCTATCAGTTGATAAGCAAACTAAAATTAATCAGTTTAGGAAGGCAAAAACACAATTAGAAAAAGAACTAAATCGTGAACCTTTGCTTGAAGAAATAGCTGAGTATTTAGGGATTTCAGAAGTAAAAGCAAAGGAACTTCATGATTTACAATTTGATACAGTAAGTTTAAATACTGTTGTTGGCGATGACAATAATACTGAATTAGAACATTTTGTAGCATCTTCAGAGCAAAGCCCGGAAGAAGAAGTTATTGATAATTCTTTGGAGGAACAAGTAAAAGTTCTTTTGCGAAGAGTTAACTTAAAACCAAGAGAAATAGAAGTTCTAATTCATCGCTTTGGATTATATGGTAATGAGGCAAAAACACTTGAGGAAGTAGGGCAGATGCTTAATCTTACAAGAGAACGGATTCGTCAAATTGAAAATAAAGCTATTCAAAAAATCCGTAAATCACCATATATTAAGTCATTAGCAATTTATATGTCGTACCCAGAGGAAGCAGAGCACAATATTGATTTATATAGAAAAAATCCTAAATATAAACCGGTAGAACGGGAGACTAAGCCAAAAAAAGTAGTTATTAAGGAGGAAGAACAAATGGCTAAACAAATAAGAAGTTTATATGAGTATTTTGATACATATTCTAAAGAGGCAATTAATGAAATGGTAGCAAAATTAAGTGAAGCAGATAGAGCTTTACTTACTAAAAGGTATGGAGCAGATTTAGAAAATCCTGATTATAGTTCTAAATTAACTAAACAAGAAACAACGACTTTTTATGGAAGCTTAATTCCTAAAATGCGTCGTCTTTTAGAAAATCCAAATTTGGAAAGAAGACCAAGAAAAAGTAGAACACCAAAAGTAAATAATTCAGTTGATTCATCAGAAAATATTTTAAAACCAGTTCAAGAAGAGCCAAGTGATCCAATAGAACCTGAATGTGAAAGTGGTCAGTTAATTTGTAATCAACAAAACTATAATGAAGACAGAGTAACTAAAGAAGCTTGTATAAAAATTTTAGAAATGCTAAAAACTCCTTCTTTTGGGCAAATGATGGGGACACTTTCCGCTAAAGAAGCAGTAATTATATCCCTTAAATTAGGTTATATTGATGGCAAATATTTTTCTACCTCTGCAATTGCCAACTTTTTAGGTATAGAAGATCACGAAGTAATAGAAACAACAAGAAAAGTTTTACTTTTATATAAGGAGAGTTTCGATAAATTTTTAGATGAAGCTATCAAATATGCTATGCTTGATTTTGATGATGGGACTCCAAAAAGATAATTTAGGATTAATAATAATATCATAACTAAAAAAAATATGTTAAAATATCAAAGAAAGAAGTTGATTGTAGTGGAAAAATTTATACCAGATATATATCAAAAAAGTATTTATGATATTAATTATAAAAAATTAAAGAAAAGAAAAATAAAATGTTTATGTTTTGATTTGGATAATACTCTTGTACCATATACAGAAAGCGTTCCGCCAAGTGATGTAAAGGAGCTTTTTCATTTGTTATCTGTAGATTTTAAAGTGATTATTTTATCTAATTCAGGTCAAAAAAGACTTACTCCTTTTAAAGAAATTTTAAATGTAGATGTAGCTTTCTCTTCGCGTAAACCATGTAAGAAAAAGTATATCAAAATTATGAATACTTATGGTTTTAAACCGGAAGAAATTGCCTGTATTGGTGATCAAATAATGACTGATATTTTTGGAGCTAATCGTAATGGATGCCTAAGTATTTTAGTTAATCCAATGGGTTCAAAAGAACCTGCGACAACTAAATTTAATCGGTTTTGGGAAGGTCTAATTTTAAAACGCTTAGAAAAGAAAAGTATTCTAGTTAAAGGAAAATATTATGAGTAAATGTAAAGGTTGCGGAATAACACTACATAGCGAAAATCGTAAAGAGCCAGGATATACTCCAAAAGAAGGCAGCAAGCTTTGTGAAAGATGTTTTAAAATTACAAACTATAATTATCATGAAAAAGATAGCAAGAATATTGATAATAATATTCTTATAAAAGGAATAAATAACAAAAAATGTGCTACGATGTTTTTATGTGATATTTTAAACTTAAATAGTAACATTATGGAAATATACGATATAATCCGTGAACCTAAAGTTTTAGTTATAACTAAAAGTGATATCATACCTAAAAATATTAAATTAAATAAGCTAGAAGAAAATATTAAAAAGGTATATAACGTTGATAATTTATTATTTATATCTAGTCGAAGTGGTTATGGTAAAAAGCATGTTTTAGATTATATTGAAAAATATAAAAAAGTAGTTTTAGCAGGTCCTACATCAAGTGGAAAGAGTAGTTTGATAAATTATTTGTTTGATTTACAGTTAACTGTTTCAAATCATAAAAATACTACGCAAGAGTTTATTAGTTTAAAAATTGGCGATAATGAAATAATTGATGCTCCAGGATTTAATGAAGAATATTTGCTTGATAATGTCAAACAAAATGGGTTTATTACACCAAAAACCTTAATTATTAAAAAAGGTTATTCTATATGTATTAATAATTTGGAGTTTTATGCTAATCAAGATATGAATATAACACTTTTCTTTCCTAAGAGCATATTAGTTAAAACTCGAAAAGTAAAAAAAGAATATGAAAATAAAATTGAACTATCTAATCATAGTGATTTAATTGTTAATAATCTTGGTTTTATTTATTTTAAAGATGAAGTATGTATTTATGTAAATGATAAAAACTATCTTGATACTAGGGAAAGTATTGTAGGTGGCAAATGAGTAAAATAAAAGTAATGAGTGAACTACTTGCTAATAAAATTGCTGCGGGAGAAGTTATAGAAAAAATTGCCTCAGTAGTTAAGGAACTAGTGGAAAATTCAATCGATGCAGGTAGTAATAACATTAAAGTAAATTTAATAGGTTCAGGTATTAAATCAATTGAAGTTATAGATGATGGCGCAGGAATGGATCGTGAAGATGCTCAAACTGCATTTTTAAGACATGCAACTTCCAAAATATATAAAGAAGATGATTTGTATTTTATTGATACATTAGGGTTTCGTGGTGAAGCGCTTGCATCAATTGCTTCGGTTTCGGAAGTTAAGATGTCAACTTGTAATGGAGTAGAATCTACTTATATTGAAATTAAAGGTGGACAAATAATTGATATAAGACCATGTCCTGAAAGAAAAGGAACAAAGATTGAAATAACTAATATTTTTTATAATACACCAGCGCGCCTTAAGTATTTAAAAAGTGATGCCACTGAACTTGCTAATTGTACTTCATTTATGGAAAGGTTGGCTTTATCACATCCTGCTATTGCTTTTACGTTAACAAATAATGGAAAAATAATTGTTAAAACAAGTGGATCAAATAATTTGCATAAAGCCATTCATGAAATATTTGGGATGGAAGTATCTAGTAATCTTTTAGAATTCAAAGATAGTAATGATGATTTCGAAATTAAGGGATACGCTTGTAAACCGCATATCTTAAAATCTAATCGAAATCAATTAATTACTTTAATTAATAATCGAATTGTTCGTAATAATGAGATAAATAATGCTATTAACGATGCTTATTATACATATAAACCGGAAGGTAAATATCCAATTGTTGTTTTAAATATTGAAACTGATCCTACCATTGTTGATGTTAATATTCATCCTACTAAACAAGATGTAAAAATATCTAAGATTAATGAATTATGTACTATGATTACAAATGCAATTAAAAAAGCGTTATATAATAATTTATTAATTATAAAACCTTTAGAAGATGTAAAAGAAGAAATTAGTGAAACGCCTTTTGAAAATGAAAGTGACTATGTTATTGAAAAGAAGTCAGAACAAGTGTTTATGGATTTTCAAACTGAAGAGGTCATTCATGAAGAAAGCATTAAAAGTTTAGTGCTGTATCCCGTTGGTTTAGCACATGGGACATATATAATTGCAGAGAATGAAGATGGAATGTATATTATTGATCAGCATGCTGCGTATGAGCGAATTAATTATGAAAGATATATGAAAAGACTTGCTGAAAAGGAAGTTGCTAAGATAAATATGCTAATTCCTATTACTATTGAATTTAGTCCAAGTGAATATCTTGATTTAATGCAAAAGAAAGATATTTTGACTTCACTTAATATTGATGTTGAATCTTTTGGTATCAATACCATTGTTATTAAATCCCATCCAACTTGGTTAAAAGAAGGCTATGAAGAAGAAAGCCTTCGAAAAATAATTGATTTAGTACTTTTGTTAGATAATAAATTTGATCGAGTTAAATTTGAAGAAAAGATTGCTATTACTCTTGCATGTAAAATGAGTATTAAAGCTAATATGCATATTTCTCATGAAGAAATGGAATATATTCTTAATGAACTGGTAAAGTGTGATAACCCATATAATTGTCCTCATGGAAGACCTACAATTATTAAATTTACAATTTACGATTTAGAAAAAATGTTTAAAAGGGTAATGGACTAGTAGTTTTAGCGATAATTTGTTATAATTTATTTAGGTGATTTTATGAAGTTAAATTTAAGTGAATTAAGTTACAAAGATAAAATTGAGATAAAAGACTATTTTAGTTTTTCAAATGATTATTTAGCTTCTTCGAATATAAAAAAATTAGATGGTGTATATGCAGAAGGATTTGTTTATCAAACAGACTTAGATGAATATAAATGTCGTATTGCCGTTAACGGGGTAATGATGCTTTTGGACAGTGTAACTCTTGAAGAAATACCTTATGAATTTGACTTTATTATTGATGATGTAGTAGATGAAACGTGTATAAATGAGCAAAATATGCTTGATATTATGGAACTTTTGTGGGAAAATATTGTACTAGAGGTTCCCATTAGATATACCAAAAGTGATGCTGAAGATTTAAAAGGTGATAATTGGGAAGTATTAAGTGATAACAAAGAGGATAAAATAGATCCTCGTATGCAAAAGTTATACGATTATTATAAAGGTGGTGAATGAGATGGCAGTTCCATTTAGAAGAACTAGTAAAACTAAAAAAAGAATGAGAAGAACTCATTTAAAGAAAGAAGTAGGAGCTTTAACAACTTGCTCACAATGTGGCGCAACAATTCGTCCTCATAGAGCTTGTAAAAAATGTGGTTTCTACGCTGGCAAAGAAGTTATTGCAACTGAAAAAGAAGAAAATTAATATATTTTGTAAAGTTTTACAATGAAAAATAAAAAAAGTAAATATTTATTTACTTTTTTTTTGCTTTATAGTAATATAATGGTAGACAGTGGCACACTGTGGTAGAAAGTGGGGGATATAAATGTTAATGGGCGAATTTCATCATAACATTGATGATAAAGGCCGTTTAGTTATTCCTACGAAGTACCGTGAAGAAATGGGAGAGTCCTTTGTTATTACAAGGGGACTTGAAAAATGTCTTTACGCTTATTCCATGACTGAATGGGATAGACTTGTAGCTAAATTAAACGAACTGCCTTTTACTAAAAAAGACGCTCGTACTTTTATTAGAACCTTTTTTTCTGGTGCGACTGTTTGTGAATTCGACAAAAATGGTCGGATTAACATTACCTCCCCATTGGTTAGTTACGCCGGTTTATCTAAAGCATGTGTGATAATCGGCGTAAATGACCGACTTGAAATATGGGATGAGGAAACTTTCAATAACTTTATGAATGAAAATTCAGAAAACATGGAAGAGATAGCGGAGAATTTATTTGAAAACTTATCATTATAGTGTTTTAAACAAAGAAGTTATTGAAAATTTAAATATAAAAGAGACTGGTAAATATATCGATGCCACAGTTGGATATGCTGGTCATTCTAAGAAAATCTTAGAAAAGTGTAAAAAGGGATATTTGTTCGCCTTCGATGAAGATGCAAACGCCGTAAGTTATTCAGAAGATACTTTGCATGGTATAAGTGATAACTTCAAAATTTTTAAGGAAAACTTTGTAAACATGAAATCGGTTTTGAGTGATGTGGGAGTCGAGAAAGTCGATGGTATAGTCTTTGACTTAGGGTTTTCCTCACCGCAAATTGATGATGAACGCCGGGGGTTTTCGTTCATGGCGGATGGACCACTAGATATGCGGATGGATCAAGATGCAAGCGTTTGTGCTAAAG